>JAKIST010000107.1 GCA_021648495.1 Draconibacterium sp. | reverse complement strand
TGAATATTTTGTATATTACCGGGTGGTTTAATCCGCCTTTAGAGAGCTTGAGCCGTATGAATCGAAAGGTTCAAGTACGGTTCTTAGGGGACAAGGGCGGGGCAACCCGCCTGAGTTACCCGACAAAAAAGCATTGCACATCTGATAAAAATAAATAAATTTAGGACGAAATAGAAGTAATTTATAAAAATGGCGAAGTATAAAACTGAATTTATTGGTGAGACTCTTGGAACATTTCTTTTGGTACTTTTTGGATGTGGTTCTGTGGCGATGTCGATATTATTTAATGCATATCAAGGATTATTTCAAATTGCATTGGCTTGGGGAATAGGTGTTACTCTTGCAATTTATTTAACTCGACATATTTCCTGCGCACACCTAAATCCAGCAGTTACATTAGCAATGGTAATTAGCGGGCGAATGAAATTTCGTAAACTTCCAATATATATGTTTGGTCAATTTTTTGGTGCATTTCTGGCGGGGTTGACTATTTATCTGTTTTTTGCACCTTCAATAAGTAATTATGAAAATTTGAACGGAATTACACGAGGGACAACTGAATCAATAATTACCGCAAAAATGTTTGGGGAATATTATATAAATTCTGGAAGTTCAGCAATTGTTTCGTTACCTCTTGCAATGAGTGCCGAAGCATTTGGAACATTTATTTTAGTAATATTAATTTTTGCATTAACCGAAGGTTGTAATATTGGTCGCCCCGACAATGCGATTGCTCCATTATTTATTGGGTTAACGGTCACATCAATTATATGCCTTATTGCTCCTTTAACTCAAGCGGGAATTAATCCTGCTCGTGATTTTGGCCCACGTATGGTATCATGGATATTCGGATGGGGAAAAGCGGCTTTTCCCGACCAATCAGGGGGATTCTTTTTAGTTTATATCTTTTCTCCGCTAGTTGGCGGCACTCTGGCATCTCTTTTTTTTGTAAAAATACTCGAACCAGCAATGAAAAATGCAACAAGAGAATGTTGTAAGCCTGGTGACATTAAAAAAAAAAATGAAATATGATAAATAAAACACGACTTATTATTGTTGGCGGTTTTTTGGGAGCCGGTAAAACTACTTTGTTATATGAAACTACCAAATTCTTAATGAACCAAAATAAAAAAGTTGGACTAATTACAAACGACCAAGCCTCCGAATTAGTTGATACTGCTTTGTTGTTACAAACCAAAGTAAAAGTTGCCGAAGTAAGTGGCAGTTGCTTTTGCTGCAATTTTAATGGTTTTATTGATTCAATAAAACAAGTTGGAAAAGATTCCGATGCGGACATTATTATTGCTGAACCAGTTGGAAGTTGTACCGATTTGTCAGCCACAATAATGCAACCATTAAAAGATAATTTAAATCGGGAATTAATTATTTCACCACTCACTGTACTGGCAGACCCATTAAGATTAGCTGATATTTTAGATGGAAGAACAGCTGGGTTACATGCAAGTGCAGCCTATATTTTAAAAAAACAACTGGAAGAAAGCGACATTATTCTAATTACTAAAAAAGACTTGCTCGAACAAGACCAATTAGAACTTCTTTTAGCAAAAGTAAAACTGAATTATCCACATTCTGAGGTATTATCTATTAGTTCAAAAACTGGTGAAGGTATTGATGATTGGTTGAAATTAATTCTATCGAAAACAAGAACAGGACAAAGAATAGTTGAGGTTGATTATGATACTTATGCTGAAGGTGAAGCTGTTCTTGGATGGCTCAATTCCTCGATCAGCTTAAAAGGTGAGCAGATAAATTGGGACAAAACAGCGACAACTTTCCTTGAAGATATAAGTCAAAAAATTGACAAGCAAAATATTGGAGTTGGACACATTAAAATAATCCTTGAAAATGGTTCAAATTATTTGGTTGGTAATATAACAGGTACATCTGAAACTTTATCAATTCGCGGCAAAGCAGGTATTTCTAATAAAGCTCAAATAATTATAAACGCAAGAATTGAAATAAGTCCTGAAATTCTGGATGAAATAGTTAAAGAGTCGCTTGAAAAAGTTACAAAGAATACAATAACAATGAAAATAAATGCTTGGAAATGTTTAAGCCCTGGTTATCCAAATCCAACATTCCGGTACAATAAAATTGTTGATTATAAATAAAACCATAAACAACCAGTGCCTAACGTTACGGAATAATTGTACGCCAAAGCTAGCAGCGGAGCAGATATCCGGCATTATTGGAACCCAAATGTAAAAGAACGGCCGAATCGAGCGGTGGCGATGTGAGAAGGAAGTAATCAGACATAATCTGAATAAATGAAAGACGGAATTATCCGCTTTTTTTATTTCCCAATGTTAAAAATTAAAGTATTTCGCAATCAACTCCTTTAAAAAAATTAAATTTGCACTATTAATTTTAATGGAATGGATTTATTAATCATTTTATTTTTGGTTGGTTTTGTGCGCACACTATTTATTATTGCAGTTATATATTATGGCATTCGTATAATCTCGAAATATATATTGCCAATGCTCATTGATAAGGGAGTTAAGAACATGCAGCAAAAAATGCAAGATCAACAACGCCAAACTCAACGCTCTTCACGCCCCGATGGCGAAGTTACAATTGAAACGGATAAAAAAAGCAATAATAATTCCAATCCGGTTCAAGGAGATTATGTTGATTTTGAAGAGATAGATTAATTCTTGCCGTTTTTCTAATACCGATTCTTTACTATGGCATTGTAAAACAATAACTACTCCTTTTTAACTTGTTCTTTTGCTTTTTATCTTCTTTGCTAAATCTTTGTATAAACATGGCTATACGCAAATTTATCAAGTTGATAGAAACCAAAAAAACTTCGTTAAATTTGAAGCATTTATTATTTTACAAAGCCTATGCTTTTATAAATTTTTTGGTGATAACTCCTGATTTCCCATTGTTATAGTTATAACTTTGAATCAATAAACCTATACCCATAAACGATCTGGTGAGTTTATAATTTTTCATTTTTTCTTTCGTGCCATATTTTGTACTTTGTACCATTAAACTTAAACGTATGTCAAAATATATAATCAATTTCACACCAACAGGGATGGTTCCAACCAAGGAAATGACATCTCACGTACCATTGAAGATTAACGAAATTGTAGAAGAGGTTCTTGAGGCAAGAAAATTTGGTGTTTCTTTGGTACACTTGCACGCGCGCGATTCAATTGGCCAGCCTACTTGGAAGAAAGGAATTTACAAACAAATTATTGAAGGAATTAGAAAAGTTGATGGTTACGGGAACGATTCACTTATTATTTGTGTTTCTGCCAGCGGCAGAAATTGGCCAGACTTTGAGCGGCGCTCAGAGTGTTTAGATTTAGAAGGAAAAAGTAAACCCGACATGGCAAGTTTGACTTTAAGTTCGCTTAACTTTCAAAATTCGGTAAGTATTAACAGTCCAGAAATGATACAAAAACTGGCAGCTAAAATGCTGGAAAAGGGAATAAAACCTGAGTTGGAAGCTTTTGATTCAGGAATGGTAAATTATGCAAAATATCTGCATAAAAAGGGATTAATCAAACCACCTTTCTATTTCAATATTATTTTGGGCAATATTTTTAATGCCCAGGCTGGCTTGCTCGATACCGGAAATATTATTGCCCAATTACCTGAAAACTCGTTTTGGTCGTTGGGAGGGATTGGGAATTCACAACTTAAAATGAATATTACCGGAATGTTAAACGGAGGTGGCGTTCGTGTTGGATTAGAAGACAATATTTATTTCGACAAAGGAAAATCTGTTCTGGCCAGCAATATCGATTTGTTAAAACGAGTAAATGAGATAGGTGAGAAGATGGAACTTAAACCTTATTCTGCAAAAGAGGCCAGAGAAATATTGGGACTGAAAATTTACAACTAATTTTGATTATGAAAAAAATAGTTGTTTTTGGAGATACCACTTTTGCAGGAATTGTAGCTGAATATATTAATTCAACCAAATTTGCTTGTGTGGTAGCATTTACCGTAAATTCATCTTTTATAAAAAACAGAACCTTGTTTGAAGGATTTCCTTTGGTTCCATTCGAAGAAATTGAACAACAATACAATCCTAATGACTATAAAATGCTA
This sequence comes from Draconibacterium sp., assembly GCA_021648495.1. Taxonomy (GTDB): domain Bacteria; phylum Bacteroidota; class Bacteroidia; order Bacteroidales; family Prolixibacteraceae; genus Draconibacterium. The sequence goes on along the minus strand of JAKIST010000107.1, from coordinate 7,991 downwards.
ATTGCTATTTCGGCTGCTTCTGGTATTAAACATTTGAATTCAATAAAATTTTATGAAGCTAAAAAGAAGGGATACCAACTATTTTCATTTGTTCATCCCACTGCTTTTATTGCAAACTCAGCAACTATTGGTGAAAACGTAATTATTTTCCCACATGCGATTGTGGAGCCCCGTGCGAAAATTGGCAATGGTGTTTTTGTGAGAAGTGCCGGATATATAAGTCACGAAACGGAAATTGGAGCATTCTCTTATGTGGCACCACGAGCTGCATTTTCAGGAAAGATAAAAACAGGCGATCACTGTTTTTTTGGCACAAATTCAACCATTCGTGATAATATTATTATTGGGAATGATGTGATAGTTGGAGCCGGCGCAACAGTTTTAAATAGTTTACCAAACGAAACGATATTAAAAGCAGCCGAATGTAAAATTATTCCGATAGATCGCTTTAAGCTTAAATTGTAACCCAAATGAAAGTTGCTGCAATTCAATCAAATTACATTCCCTGGAAAGGGTATTTTGATATAATAAATTCTGTTGACTTGTTTGTTTTCTATGATGACGCACAGTACACACACAAAGACTGGAGAAACAGAAATCAAATAAAAACTCCAACAGGTTTGCAATGGTTAACTATTCCGATAGGTAGTAATCGGAGTCAAAAGATTTATGAAATTCAAATAATAAATAGCTATTGGCAAAAAAAACATTGGCAATCAATCGTTCACAATTATTCAAAAGCAAAATATTTCAGGACATACAAAATTTTCTTTGAACAACTCTATCTCGAATACAAATGGACTAATTTATCGAGTTTTAATCAATTTGTTATTAAAAAAATTTCGCGGGAAATATTAAATATTAACACAACAATTGAAGATAGTAGAAAGTACTATTTAAAAGGGAATGGAAAAGAAAGAGTATTAGATTTATTACTAAAATGTAATGCGGCAGAATATTTATGTGGCCCTTCCGCGAAATCTTATTTAAAAGAGGAGTTTCTTCAACACGAAAAAATAAAATTAATCTGGGTTAATTACGATAGTTATCCCGAATATAATCAACTTTATCCTCCATTTAATCATTATGTTTCCATAATTGATTTAATTTTTAATGAAGGGCCAAATGCCAGATATTTTATGAAATCGTTTAATCAAAATGGTAATTCAAGAATTTAAAATAGATGCAAATATCTTTTAACCGCCCTTTTAACAAGGGGAATGCCATCAAATATATTCAGGAAACCTTGAGCTTGCAACAGCTCGGTGGAAATGGGAAATTTACAAAAAAAAGCCAATTATATTTTAATCAATATTTTTCTTCCAAAACACTTCTGACTACATCAGGAACTTCAGCTTTGGAAATGGCAGCTTTGCTATCCAACATAAACCCCGGAGATGAAGTAATAATTCCATCTTTCACCTTTGTTTCTACCGCTAATGCCTTTTTATTGCGCGGTGCCAAAATAGTATTTGCCGATGTTAACGCCGATTATCCAAACCTATCTGTTTCTGGAATTGAGGAACTTATTACAGATAGAACAAAAGTAATTGTGCCAGTTCATTATGCGGGTGTTGCCTGCAATATGGATGAGATAAGCAAACTGGCAAACAAACATAATCTGATTATTATTGAAGATGCAGCACATTCACTTTTGTCGAGTTATAAAGGAAAGCCACTGGGATGTTTTGGTCGGTTTAGTGCTTTATCTTTCCACGAAACTAAAAACATAAATTCCGGTGAAGGTGGATTATTGGTCGTAAATACTAAAGAGGATTATCAAAGAGCAGAAATTATCTGGGAAAAGGGGACAACACGCAATGCTTTTCTCCGTGGAGAAATTAAAAAGTATGAGTGGGTTGATATTGGTTCTTCCTTTCTGCCTTCCGAAATTAATGCCGCTTTATTATATAGTCAGATTGAAATAATAGATACTATTCAAAAACGAAGGATTGAAATTTGGCATAAATATTTTAATGAATTAAAAATACTACAAGAAAAAGGAAAGGTTCTTTTACCTCAAATCCCGGAATATGCAACAGTAAACGGGCACCTCTTTTTTTTGGAGTGTGAATCGGGAAAAGTTAGGGACAATTTAATTTCATACCTGAATAAAAAAGGCATTCAAGCAGTGTTCCACTATTTGCCATTACATTCATCTCCTTTCTTTTCGAAAAAATACCATGGCAAAGAATTAAAAAACACAATAAAATTCAGTGAACAAATTATAAGATTGCCATTGTATTTTGGTTTAAAGAAAGATGAACAAGACTACATTATTAAAACGATTAAAAACTTTTTCTGATGTTTTTACATTTAATCGACGATTCGACTCAAATAAACCACTTAATTAAGCGGACAAACAGTTTGTTCCCGGATGAACATACTTTCTATGTTCTTTCAAATAATAATAAATTGAAGCATGTAATTCAATCCGAAAATGTGCTTATATTTAAAATCACCAACCATAATATTCTTAAAATTACAAATGAATTACAGAATTACACAGCGGTATTCATTCACAACTTGTGTTATATTAAATCAAAAATTATTCTCGGATCCTCAAATAATATTCGATTTTTATGGTGTGCCTGGGGATTCGACTACTACTATGTTTATCCGCAATTATTTAAAAAAATATTTTTACCCTATACAAAAATTGTAAATGTCCTGCTTTTCAAATATTCACTTTTTGTAAGCCATTTATTACACATTGTTCATCCGGCAACAAAATATATTGGACTAAAATCTAAAGAAAGAATTAGGCAACTTGCAGCGCAAAGAATTGAGTTTACAATAAACAATATGCCACAGTACAGCGAACTTTTTAAAGTTGTAAGCATACCTGAGAGCAACCGTTTCAACGGAATTTATTACTCCATTGAATCCATTACAAAAGATTGGCAAGAAACACAAGAAACAGAACTAAAACTGGGAAACAACATTTATATCGGAAACAGTGCATCGAATTCCAGTAACCATCTCGACCTTTTCCTTCAATTAAATAAGCTGAATTTGAATAACCGAAAACTTGTGGTATCCTTAAGTTACGGTTGTTCACGTTATAAATATTTTATTAATTTGTGTGGAAAAATAATCTTTAAAAACAGTTTTAGTCCTTTGTTGGAATTTTTGCCGATTGAAGAATACAATAGGAATTTACTCAGTTGCAATGTAATGATATTTAACCACAGAAGGGCCCAAGCTATCGGAAATATTATTTTTGGAATTTGGGCGGGGCATAAAGTTTTTTTACGGAAATGTAATCCTGTATATCGTTATCTAAAAAGCTTAAATATTGAAGTCTATTCTATTGAAGAAGATTTATTGGTTGAAAATATTAGTACTCTTGAAAAAGAAAAACAGATTAAAAACAGGGAAATAATTATGCAATATTATTCTGAAAAACAGATACAAAAGAATTATTCTGAGATAATTGAAACTTTTGAAAATTAACTGTTTAATGAAAATCTTTTCGTTGAAAAAATACAATGGAATTTTGATTATTTTACTTCTTGCACTATTCGTACGAGTAGTTTTATTTCAGATTCTTGATGTAAATAATAGTCCCGATTCAGATTTCTACTTGCATATTTTTTCACCAACCAGCGATGCAAACGGCTATCACCAACTTGCCTTAAACCTTTTAAACACTGGCTCCTTTTCAGGAAACTTGCCTACTTACCTTTTTTAATTTTTTCACCATAGACTCGGTTCGAACACCCGGATATCCTGTTTTTTTAGCACTCATTTATTTAATCTTTGGCATTTCGCCAAGTCTCATAATTGTTTCTCAAATAGTACTGAGTCTTGCATCAATTTATCTTGTTTATGCTATTACTACTAAACTTTTTTCAAACAAAAAAATAGCTTTAATATCTGCATTTATTTTTTCTCTTGATATTTATATGCTATTTTTTATTTTCGAATTATATGCTGAAACTTTATTTGTATTTACCCTTTTGGTTTCAACTCTATTATTTATTAAAGCTAATAAAAGTTCCGGCATTTTAAATCTAATTTTATGTGGAATTCTACTGGGATTGTCTGCATTAATAAGACCAATCGCAATATTTTTGCCAATAGTTTACATAGCCATAATCTTCTTTTTCGACAAACACTCTGTTACCCTGAAATTTATTAAAACCGGTATTCTTTCAATTTCATTTCTACTAATAATTTCTTTGTGGATGGTGCGTAATTACAACGAGTATAACCGTTTTGGGTTTTCAGCAATCTCTTCTGCAAACTTATACCTTTTTAATGCAGTTATTACCCAAAGTAATTCTACTGATAAAAGCACACAACAAATTGAAAAAGAATTCAATAAAAAGGCAATAAATGCAGGTGTATCAAAACATAATAACCCATTCGAGAATGCTCAAATTATAGAAAACCTTGGAAAAGAATATGTAATATCTAATAAATTACTTTTTGCAAAACAACATTTATTGGGAATGTTAAATATGTATTTATCACTGGGGCATCGTCAATTGCTGGACAGGCTCGGATTTGTAACTTCGGCAGGGGGCAAAAAATATTCACAATCCAATTTTAGAAGGTTACTAAATAATTCAACCAATGTGGAAATTAATTTTGCATTTTGGTTGATTGCATTCCTGATTTTTTGCTATGTATTTGCTCTCTATGGTATTTTCTCAATGCTAAAAACGAAAGAATATTTCTCGTTATTGTTATTTCTTGGATTGTTATTCTACTTCACATTTTTAACAGGAATTGGAGGCTCACCGCGATTGAGAATACCCTTGAGTCCATTTTACACCATACTTGCTGCTTATGGATTTGTCAATCGTTTAAAACTAAACTTTTACAAAAAATAAATGTAAACGGTTAAATCAATTTTTTCGTCTATTTTTGTCGCTTAATTCAGAAAAATTAAAATAAATGGCAAAAGAAGATACTTTCAAAAAACTGGTTGCACATTGCAAAGAATATGGTTTCGTTTTTCAATCGAGCGAAATTTACGATGGACTGGGGGCCGTTTACGATTACGGACAATTGGGTGTTGAGTTAAAAAACAACATCAAAAAATATTGGTGGGACAGCATGGTGAAATTGCACGAAAATGTGGTTGGGCTCGACTCTGCAATATTTATGCACCCAACAATTTGGAAAGCTTCCGGGCATGTTGATGCTTTTAGCGACCCACTAATAGATAATAAAGATTCGAAAAAACGGTATCGTGCTGATGTTTTAATAGAGGAACAGCTTGCAAAAATTGAAGGTAAAATAGACAAAGAAGTTGCCAAAGCACAAAAACGTTTTGGCGATAGTTTCGATGAAAAGCAATTCAGGGAAACCAACCCCAGGGTTCTATCCAACCAAACAAAATACGAAGAACTTCATACTCGTTTTGCAAAGGCATTAAACGACAGCCATCTCGACGAGCTTAAGCAAATAATAATCGACCAGGGCATTGTGTGCCCGGTTTCAGGTTCGCGCAACTGGACCGACGTTCGCCAATTCAATTTGATGTTTTCCACCGAAATGGGAGCAACTGCAGAAGGTGCCTCAAAAATATATCTGCGTCCGGAAACTGCTCAGGGTATTTTTGTGAATTACCTGAACGTACAAAAAACCGGGCGCATGAAAATCCCGTTTGGGATTGCCCAAATAGGAAAAGCTTTCCGTAACGAAATTGTAGCACGCCAGTTTATTTTCCGTATGCGCGAATTCGAACAGATGGAAATGCAGTTTTTTGTTCGTCCCGGAACGGAGCTCAACTGGTTCGAAAAATGGAAAGAGACCCGGATGAAATGGCACAAAGCACTTGGTTTTGGCGATGAAAATTACCGTTTCCACGAACATGAAAAATTAGCTCATTACGCCAATGCTGCTGTTGATATTGAATACAAATTCCCATTTGGTTTTAAAGAGGTGGAAGGAATCCACTCGCGCACCGATTTTGATTTATCGCAGCACGAAGAATATTCGGGTAAAAAAATTCGCTATTTCGATCCCGACCTAAATGAATCGTATGTACCATTTGTAGTTGAAACTTCCATTGGTGTTGACCGCATGTTTTTACAAGTTATATCTGCTGCGTATTGCGAAGAACAATTGGAAAAAGACATGCGCGTAGTTTTAAAGATACCACCAGCATTGGCTCCTATAAAATTTGCTGTTTTACCCTTGGTCAGGAAAGATGGTTTGCCCGAAAAAGCCCGCGAAATTATCAGTAATTTAAAATTCGACTTTAACTGTCAGTACGATGAGAAAGATTCAATTGGAAAACGCTACCGCAGGCAAGATGCCATTGGAACACCATTCTGCATAACCGTTGATCATCAGACGACAGAAGATAATACCGTAACCATCCGTTACCGCGATACAATGGCACAAAAAAGGGTTGCAATTGATAAATTAGGAAATATTATTGGCGAGCAGGTGAATTTTAAGGGCTTGTTTGGGAAAATCTAAGGTGACAGAAGAGCAATTAATACATATAATAAAAGAAGGCGAAAGCGAAACTGTTGAATTTAAACAATCTTTCAGCAAGGCAGTTTTCGAAACTATTGTTGCGTTTACCAACAATATAGGGGGGAAAATATTAATTGGTATTGACGACAATGGAAATGTTATTGGAATCGCCCCTACCAAAGAAACTGTTCAAAAATGGATTAACGAAATAAAACAAAATACAGAACCTTCAATTATTCCGGATGTCGAGATTGTTAATATAGAAGATAAAAAAATTGTTGTTGTATCGGTAAATGAATTCCCTGTAAAGCCTGTTTCATATAAAGATAGGTTCTTTGTACGAAAAATTAATTCTAACCATAAACTTTCTGCCAATGAGATAGCAGAACTAAGGTTTGTTAGTTTGAATTATTCATTCGATGCTTTTGAAGTCGATTCAACCTTCAGCGATTTGGATGAAAATGCCATTCAAACTTATAGCAAAAAAGTTGAGAATGGGGGTAGATATAAATCTTCCGGAGATATAGAAAACGACTTTAAGAAGTTAGGATTTATAAAAAACCAAAAATTAACAAGAGCCTGCGAATTATTATTTGGCAATCATCATACAAATATTCATTTGGGAAGATTTAAATCTCAAACAACTATTATTGATGATTTGATGATACGCAGCCCTTTGATTATTGCGGTTGAAGAGTCTCTCGATTTTATAAAGAAAAACATTAGGCTTGGTTTTGAATTTGGTGGCGACGGCCTACAAAGAACAGAACGATGGCAATACCCAATTCCTGCCATACGCGAATTATTGCTAAACGCAATAGTACATCGCGATTATTCGAATCCCACGGATGTGATTGTGAAAATTTTTGACGAAAGTATAGAAATCACTAATCCCGGGAAATTGATGGGAGGGTTGAAAGTAGAAGATTTATATTCCGATAACTATATTTCCAGGCATAGAAACAAATTAACAACCGAAGCCTTTTATTTAACAGGCGATATAGAAAAATATGGAACCGGGTTTAAAAGACTGAGAGAGTGGTTTTCTGAATATCCCGAATTAAATTTTAAAGTTATAGATTTGCATGATTTTATTCAGGTGAAAGTATCGTTTAACTCAAGTAAAATAAAAAATGTGCCTGTAAATGTGCCTGTAAATGTGCCTGTAAATGATCGACAAAAAAAGATAATAAAAGACATAGAATTAAATAATCAAATTACTCAAGTAGAACTGGCAAAAAAATATAAAGTTAACCGAGAAACAGTAAAAAGAGATTTGCGGAAATTAAGAGAATTGAAATTAATTAAGCGAATTGGATCTGACAAATCAGGATATTGGGAAGTAATAAAAAATATATGATATGAGATACCAACGATGCCAAAATATAAATTTGATGGAAAAAATATAAGCTGAAATTCGATTTCAACTGCCAGTACGACGAGAAAGATTCAATTGGAAAACGCTACCGCAGGCAAGATGCCATTGGAACACCATTCTGCATAACCGTTGATCATCAGACGACAGAAGATAATACCGTAACCATCCGTTA
>JAKIST010000106.1 GCA_021648495.1 Draconibacterium sp. | reverse complement strand
AAGAAAACGCCAAATACTGCGTTACTCTCGTTTTGAAAACAGTCATTTGCAAAAGCAAACTCCTTGATTTTCAAAACTTCGAAAGCCTTGTCTTTGACGTTTTCTTATCAAAGACTTGAAAAAGTAGGGTTTTCTTGCAGGCAATAAATAGAATTAATAAATGTTGAAAAAAAATACATCCATTATAATTCTTTCCATAATCCTATTTTCATGCAACGTTTCAAAACGAAACGAGGCGGAGAAGATCATTCATAAATTCCAGGCTGAAAACGTATTAGACAGAAGAGAAACGATATTTGATATTTCTGCCGTTTTTGAAAAAGGGAAAACCGTCATTAAAGGAGAAACCGATAATCCGGAATTAAAAGGCCAATTGCTCGTAGCATTAAAACCCTTAAAGTTTACAGATGAGATTGTACTGCTGCCCGATTCAACGGTAGGGAATAAAATATTTGGATTGATTAATCTTTCAGTAGCAAATTTACGGTCGAAACCCACACATTCAGCAGAATTAGCAAGTCAGGCATTGCTCGGAACGCCTGTAAAAATACTGAAAACGCGAAATGGCTGGTTCCTAATTCAAACGCCCGACAAATACATTTCGTGGGTTGATGCAGCTGGTATTGAACCTATTTCGGAGGAACAGTTAACAAAGTGGAAACAATCAAAACGGATTATTTATTCAGGAGACAATACCATGGTTTATGAAACAGAGAATATGAAAATACCTGTTTCGGATGTTACAATGGGAAACCTCGTAGAAGAAACAAGTAGAAATTACAGGACCATTAATGTTCGCCTCCCCGATGGGAGAACAGGTTTTATTTCAAAAGTTAATTGGATTGATTTTGAGCATTTTAAAAATACGGTTAAACCCGACACAACTCAATTAAAACAAATGGCTATTCAATTTACAGGGCGCCCCTATTTATGGGGTGGAACATCGGCACGGGCGATGGATTGCAGTGGCTTTATTAAAACACTCTATTTTATGAATGGGATAATACTTGCCCGCGATGCTTCTTTGCAAACCAAGTATGGTAATTTAGTTGATACACACAAAAATTTCACTGCGCTTCAAACCGGGGATTTATTGTTTTTTGGTCGAAAAAGGACTCCTGAACTACCAGAAAAAGTAACGCACGTTGCCCTTTCTTTGGGAGGAACAGAATATATTCATGCTGCCGGAAAAGTTAAGAGAAACAGTTTTAATTCAGAAAGTAAGGTATATTCGAAACCAAGAATAAATAGTTTTGTACGCGCACGGAGAATTATTGGAGCCACTAAACAAGATGGAATTCAACAACTTAAGACCCATCCCTGGTATTAATGTTGAAAGTTGAAAAATTACTGTTCGAAAGAAATATTACAATGAAAATTAACCGGAGAAATTTTGTAAAAAATACAAGCCTGCTCACTTTAGGAGGTTTAGTTTTACCGCATTCAAGTTATTCAATTATGAAAAAAGGAAGTTTACCCAAAAAAGGTTTGAAACTAAGTTTTGAGCCCTACCGTTTACAATTAAAACATGTTTTTACTCTTGCAAGCAGTTCGCGAAGTACAACTCCGGTAATGCTCACTAAAATAGAATTTGACGGTTTTATCGGTTACGGAGAAGCTTCCATGCCACCCTATTTGGGGGAAACTCAACAATCGGCTGGAAAATTTTTATCAGCGTTAGTTTTGGGGCAGTTTTCAGACCCTTTTTGTTTAGATGAAATTCTTGAATATGTTGACAATTCAGCCCCTGGTAATTCGGCCGCAAAAGCCTCGGTAGATATCGCCTTACACGATTTAATTGGAAAAATTATCGGCCTGCCCTGGCATAAACTTTGGGGCTTTTCATCTGAAAATGCACCAGATACTTCATTCACAATTGGGATTGATACAAACGAAGTTATTATACAAAAAGTAAAAGAAGCTTCAGAATTTAATATTTTAAAGGTGAAATTAGGTCGCGACAACGACAAAGAGATGATCGAAACAATCCGGTCGGTCACGGACGTGCCTTTGTGCGTAGATGTTAACCAGGGATGGAAAGACAAAAAAAAGGCACTCGATATGGTTTTCTATTTAAAAGAAAAAGGGATTGTTTTTGTTGAACAACCCATGCCAAAAGAGATGCTCGATGAAATAGCCTGGTTAACGCAAAACGCACCGCTTCCAATAATTGCCGACGAAGCACTTCAACGGCTTACCGATGTTCAATCCACAATTGGTGCGTATTCAGGAATAAATATTAAACTGATGAAATGTACGGGAATGCGCGAAGCACACAAAATGATAACCCTGGCGCGTGCCAACCAAATGAAGGTCATGATTGGGTGTATGACAGAAACTTCGTGTGCAGTATCGGCAGCTGCACAACTTTCCCCAAAAGCCGACTGGGCTGATTTAGATGGGAACCTACTTATCTCCAACGATCCCTATTCGGGGATGAAAGTAATAAACGGAAAAATAACCTTGAATAATTTGCCGGGAATCGGCATTTACTAATCATTTTTTTCGGTGGAGCATATTGGCTTATCCAAATATTTGATTGATATTGCTTTTCCATTCATCTTCATAAATTACTTGAAATTGAATTTCTTTGTCTGGAAAATCAAAGCCTAATTCTTTCCAAGGCTTCTTAATTCCCAATTCATTACAAAGTTCAAATACATCTTGTTTATATTTTGTATCATCATTTTTTAGATGTAACCCTTTTGTTTCCAAAACATATACATTTCCGTAATCTGCTTTATTTTCCGTATTTATTTCTGATGCTATAAAGTCAGGATAAATTTTATTCTTTTTCCAACCCTGAATATGGTAATCCTGTTTTGACATATTTCTGTACCACCAAAGCAATTTTTCTTGTTTGTCAAGATAAATGGCAACTGATTTTTCAAGTTCGTTTATATTTTCTTCGGGCACAACATCAAATAAACTCCTTTGAATTGGTGTATTATCATCTCTGATTAGTTGTTTATTGCTTCTAACTTTTAAACGTGATGGAATTTTAAATCCACCTTTGTCAGTTATTAAAAAGAAATGTAATTTTTTGCTATTTATCAATTTTTTAAATACTATTTCAGCCGCTTTATTTCTTTCTTTTTCAAGAAGTTTCTTTAATTCTTCTATAATAAAAACAAAGTTTGATGATACAGTTTCTTTGTCGTATTTATCAATAAATAGTTCAATTACTCTTCTACCAAGCATCATTCCTATCCACGGATTAGGAACAATATCAAGTATCTGTTTTGTAAGGAAACTTTCATTAATTCTTAGTTTTCCTGTTTTTTCAAACCTGCCTTTTTCTTTTACAGTCTCGCTGTCTTTATCAGATAATCCTAATATTAATTCTTGCTCTTGTTTCCTAATATTTGAAAGTGATATTTCAACTAATTTTTCTATTTCAAATTTTTCATAATCTATTTTGCTTAAAATATCTGCTTCAAAATTTACATCTCTCCAACTTTCTTTTTCCTGAATTACAAATTTTGGCAAATAAATACTGCCCTCAAACTTTTTAAACTTCTCACGATAATACATGGTTTTTTCTTTCAAAAAATCAGTATTTGAATTATCATCGCAATCAACAGAAATTCTACCAGCAATATCTCCAAGTCCTTCACTTTCAAGACTTGATTTAATACCTTTTACCAAATTAGCTGCATTTTGACGGAATGTATAAACATAACATTCGTCCAATTCTTTTATTTTTGTTTTTTGTGCAAAAGGTTGTCTTAAAATCCTACCAATTAATTGCGTAATTCCTGTTTGTGAACTTGGATTTGTTAAAATGGTAAGAAGATAGGCAAACGGACAATCCCAACCTTCTTGCAAAGCTCTTTTAGTTATGATATATCGTATCGGACAATCTTTGTCTAATAAGTCTATTCCCTCAATATCATCTTTATCACTGCTTTTTATTGCAATATGTTCTTCGGGAATATTACACTTTTTAATTAAAAATTCTTTTACTTCTTCTGAATGAATAAACTTACTTTCTCGTTGGTCTTTTCCTGTTCGTTCAACCTGAATTAAATTTATTGGGCGAATGTTTATTCCTGTATTTTGTTCGTAGTTCTCTGCTGTTTCTTCAAGATTTTTCCGTTTTTCTATTGAACAAAGAATAGTGTCTTTCCAATCAAAACTGGTTTTATTTGTTAAATGAATATCCAGTTTTATCATTTCTTCCTCGTTCAATTCTTTTCCTGTAATTTCAACCAGTTTATTTGTTTCTTTTGGTGGTGTTGCAGAAAGTTCAAGTATTATTGACGGATTAAAGTTTCTTATTGTATCTCTTGCATTTATACTATATGCTTTATGTCCTTCATCAATAATTATAATGGGTTTTAACAAACGCAAAGTATTTCCTAACGATGTTTTTGGTTGGTTCAAATTGGCAATTCCTGCAAATTGTTCATCTTCCATACCAAGCGATGTAAAACAATCAAGGTTTGGCATTTGCTCAATAAGTTTTGTATTTAATTCGTAATTATCTTCATCAGGAAAAAAGTCGGTAAAACCACCTGCATCTTGAAATATTTTTAGTGTTTCTTTGTTTTGTCGGTTTGCCGATGGTAACATCAACATCATAATAACGAGATTTTCTTCAACATCTAATTTGTTAAAATTATCAGTTTTCTCCTTTATTAAAGTTCTTCCACCACTTGAAATATCCAATACCTGACGATAAGGATGTTCCCTGTTTTTGAGATTTAAAATCGTTTGTCTGTAAATTTGTGATGTTGGCACAATCCATAAAACTAAACCTGTTTGTTTTTTCAGATAAGTTTTATTTATTAAATCAATAGAATGACAAGCCAACAAAGTTTTCCCTCCACCCGTAGGCACTTTTAAATATAATTCAGGCAATGGCTCTTTAATACCGTTTTCGTTAGAATGATAAATACTCCCAACGGATTTAGTCCATGCCTCTTTTGGGAAATTTGCAAATTTGGCAAGATTAGGTTTGTACTCTAAAAGTTCTAAATACTCTTTACGTGCTTCGTCAAGAGCAAGCAAATATTCTTTGAGTTTGTCAACTACTTTTATTTGATAATCTTTGAGTTCCATTTTTTTCTCGCAAAGCCGCTAAGACGCAAAGAATTTTCACATCTTAATGACTTATTTATAGATTGTTTACTATTCTTGTTATTCCATCTTTAATAAGTTTCTCATTGAAATTAATAAGCAACCCGAGTTTTAATCCTGTAATTCTTAAATATGTTAAAAGTTGTTTTGGATGAACAGGTGCAATGGCTTCAACAGATTTTAGTTCAATAATTACTTTATTTTCGACAATCAAATCACTTCTAAAACCTATATCCATTTTTATATCTTTCCAAATAACAGGTATTGCTTTTTGTCGTTCAACCTTTAAGCCTTGTTTTGTTAATTCATAATTTAATATCTCTTCATAAACAGATTCCAATAATCCGGGGCCTAATCCTACATGAATGTTGTAACAGGTATTTACTATTATTTTTGATATTTCGTTTTCTGTCATAATATTTTTTTTTCTCGAAAAGTCGTTAATTTTTTATATCTCGCAAAGACGCTAAGTCGCTAAGTTTTTTTCTTTGCGTCTCTGCGGCTTTGCGAGAGTTTAACTTTTAAGTTTATAAATTTCAAAAGGTAACTGGCTAAATTCTATCCGCAAATCGGTTAAGGTATGATTATCTACAAATTTTGCAGGTGCAAAAACCAAACGCTTTTTACCGTTATGTTTGCCTAATGATTTTGCCCTGTCAAGTGTTAAAGCTGTTGATTTTAAATAATCAATATCTGGTTTATATATCAAAAATACTTCATAATCCCTACTTTCTCCAATAAACTTAAAATTTTCATCGTTGCTAATTAACTTGCCACTTTTTAACTTATTACTAACAACTGAATTGTCAAATTCTTCGCCAGTTGCAGTATAGAATAAATATTTTGCAAATTCTTCAAAACTTGGTAGGTTTTCGCCACGTAAAATACTTTCCATTTCTATTGGCTCGCCTAATTCAAAATAACTAAATGTTCCGCCTGTTCCTTCTTTAAAGTTTTTCGATGTTGGTACACCTTTTATTACTCGCCTTACCCTTTCTGCAGTAATATCATTAGCATAATCTTCCATTTCAACCAAAATAAACTTTCGGTTTCCGTTATCTTCTTTGTTTAAGTTGAGAACAGCATGTGCTGTTGTTCCTGAACCTGCGAAGCTGTCGAGTATTATGTCGTTTGAATGCGATGAAAGTTGAATTATTCGCTTTATTAAAGTGTATGGTTTTGGAGTGTCAAAGGGCAATGCTATCTCACTGAAAAACTCCTTTAAATCTTGCTTTGCTTGTTGGTTATGACCAACTTCAGAGTAATTCCAAATAGTTACAGGTACAATACCTTGTTTTACTTCAGTAAGAAACTTTTTTACTGAAGGAACACTATCGTCTTTTGTTCCAAACCAAATTCGATTATCTTTTATTAATTCTTTAAAATTTTGTTCAGAAGTAGACCAACTTCTACCTTGCGGAGGATTGACAATACGACCACTTGGTAATTCTATGGGGTAGTCATATTCCTTAGAGTATGTTTTAACACTAAAATCTGAGGATTTCCATACTCCTCGATGGTCATTATCTGGATTGGAATACCGCTTATTCATTTCTTCAGTACGTTCAAGTAGATTTCTTTGCCAACCAAATTTTACTTCACCTTCAATTTTGTTTTTGGCATAACATAAGACAAAATCATGCATGTCGGAGAAATACTTAGCATCATTCTGCGGACTATACTTTTTCTGCCAGATTATGTTTGTGATAAAATTATTGCTGCCAAATATTTCATCCATTAAGCAACGTAAGTTATGTTGCTCATTATCATCTATTGAAATAAATATTGCGCCATCCTCTGCCAATAGTTCCCGAAGAAGTTTTAATCTTGGCATCATCATACAGAGCCATTTATCATGCCTTGTTAAATCATCTTTATCAACAACATTGCCTAACCACTCTCGCATCATTGGGCTGTTTACTTTGTCGTTGTAAGCCCAACCTTCATTTCCTGTATTATATGGTGGGTCAATATAAATACACTTTATTTTTCCTGCATAAGTTGGTAAAAGGGCTTTTAATGCTTTTAGGTTATCACCTTGCACAATTAAATTATCATATAGCGAAACTTTATCTGTTAGGCTTTTATCTTTTTTGGGTACCAACTGGTGGTATTTAACCGCCAAATGGTGGTTATGCACAAATGATTTTCCTTTGAAATTTAATATTGGCATATTACTATTTTCTTTCGCTCTTTTGGTTTATTTCTTTTTTCTTTTCAGCATTCAGTTTTTTAATACTTTCCTCTGTTGGCAAATCTTCTGGCATGGTACCTCCGAGTTCTTTAATGGTTTGCCTCACTTTTTTGCCTACCTCGAAGTGTGCCTGATTGGCTTTTTGTTTACCCTTAATATTTTCCCTTTTTAGCTTTTCTTCTGTTTGCGTTGCACGGAATAAATTTGCAGCTAATTCGGTACTCCCCATGTGGTCAAGAATATTTTGACTTTTCTTCAATCCTTTCTTAGCATGAATTTCTTTTGCCCCCAGACCATTATACAAGCCCATATAACCATGATTTTGGAAAACAGCATATTCCCACGGCTGAATAATACCTGCTTTTTTTGCTGCATCAGCTAATTTCTTGTTATGGTCTGCCATTTCCTTTCTCAGAAATAACCTTTTTTCGTCTTCTCCTCCAAGTAGGTCAGAATCATCCTGCAACTCCTGCTTTCGGGTTTGAACAGCAAAATATGTTTGCCCTAATGCAACAACCTCTTTTGAAGGATCGGCATTTTGAACAATTAGATAACACGCATATCTTGTAAGGTAAATATCACCAATATCTCTTTTAGCTCCTTTGGGTAAATCTATCAATTTCTCCACACGGGGAAAATGATTATCCGGTTCTATTCCTGAATTCTTGCAAGCTTTTTTGGCTTTATTAATTACATTAAGAAATTTATCCCATTTTATATATTCTAATACAGTATAAAGCTCTCTTGCACTCCAATATTCCTGTCCTATTTCATTAATCCTTTTTATGTCCTCAAATATTATTTTATTATTCATCTTTATTAGTTTTCTTTAAATATTCAATTTTTTCCTCAGCAACTTTCAATGCTTCTTTTGCATATTCTTCGTTGCCAATTTCATATATTATTTGGTCGCTAAAAAAAGTAATCAACATTTCTTTTTCGTTGTAATTAAAAAAGTCAGCCAGTTTTATTACCTGTTCTTTGGTCAACTTTCTTTGTCCTCGTTCAATTTTACTTAAAATAGCTTGGTCAATATCCAAAAAAGCTGCAACCTTTCTTAAAGGATATCCTTCCTTTTCTCTCAATGTCCGTATTAATTCTCCAATATTTTGCATTTTGATTTTATTGTTTTGACAAAAATAGTCAAAGTTTTATTGTCTAATTAATAAATCAATCTATTATTTTTCAACTACTTATTAACATTATAAAGATTGAAAAAGAGTTAATCTCATAAACTAATTCAATTTTAAATTGTATTAATAATATTATGAGAACAATAATTTTATTGCTTTTTATTGGGACTTCGTTTACTTTAAGTGCCCAGGAAATTTCACAGATTAAGGAAAAACAAATGACTGAGAAAAAAACAGAATTCAATAAATTAACTGAATTCGAAGAGTATATTATTATAAACAAAGGTACAGAACGCCCGTTTACAGGCGAATTCAACAAAAACAAAGAGAAAGGGATCTACGTTTGTAAACAGTGCAATGCGCCATTGTATAAATCATCGGACAAATTTGAATCGAATTGTGGGTGGCCAAGTTTTGACGATGAAATTAAAGGAGCTGTAACAAAAACGATGGATGCCGACGGACACCGGACAGAAATTACATGTAGCAATTGTGGCGGACATTTAGGCCATGTTTTTTTGGGCGAAAAATATACCTCAAAAAATACCCGGCACTGTGTAAATTCTGTTTCACTGGTTTTTATTCCGTCAAAAAGCACAAAAAAAGGAGAACAATAAATTCCCCTTCTCAATTTATTTTAAAAATTACTGTAATTATTTCGCCTTAAACTTCAACAGCGTATAATTATTTCTTCGATTATCATTACAGTTTTTCCCCAGTCCACCTGTCAAATTTATCAGGTGTAGGATTTTCAGGGACTTTGTCTTCGAACTCAACAATCCAGTTATCTAACAGTTTTCGCATTTCGTTTAAAGCTTCTTTGTTTTCAGGATTTTGGGCTAAATTGTTAAACTGCAGTGGATCGTTCACCACATCGTACAATTCTTCTGCAAACCTTGGTTGCACAAAACAGTCCAACTGTTTATCGTTCAATTCTCCTGCTTTGTACATTTTTATCATTTCCTGGTAAGTTAAACTTGCAACAGCATCGGCAGGCGGCGAGGCATTAAATTCAGGGAAAGCATTTCTGATATACAAATATTTGTGGTTCCGCATGGCGCGTTCGTGCGCCTGAAAGTCGTGCCAATTGTGTTCGCCAACAATATAATCTCTTGTTTTTGCTGAATAATCTTCCAAAATTGGTACAAACGAAACACCTTGAAATGTTTCTAAAATATTAGCCCCTGCAAGCTCACAAAAGGTTGGTGCAATATCAATGGAACTAATTAACGCATTAGCTCTTCCTTTTTTTAATTTCGCGGGCCAACGAACAATAAATGGAGTTTTAATACCACTGTCGTACATTCGGGTTTTGCAACGCGGGAAAGGCCTTCCGTTGTCGGTCATATAAATTACCAATGTATTTTCATCAACACCCTGATCTTTTACAACCTGCATCACTTTTCCCAGATAACTGTCTAAGCGTGAAATTTCGTCGTAATACATTGCTATATCTTTTCGGGTTGAATCGGCATCGGGTAAAAAAGGAGGTACAATTACATCAGCCGGTTTGTGTGGTTCGGGAATTGTATTGGGAAAATATTTGCGGTGCGGATCGTGTGCTGCCAGCCACAAAAAAAATGGTTTGTCTTTCGGGCGGTTTTGAATGGCACGGACCCAATTTTCGCAACCACTCGGACTGCCACCATAAATGCTGTCGAACTCGGGCCGAGGAGGGCCGATATGGTATTTCCCGGCAACAACGGTATAATAACCAGCTTTCTGCAATTCGCCGGCAAACAAAACCTGGTTAGCCGGAAGTGGCATGTGCAACTCGGGCGCCCCGGTACTGTGTGGATAACGACCGGTTAAAATACTGCACCGGCTGGGACTGCACGAACTGGTGGTTAAAAATGCATTATCAAACACAACACCGTCTTCAGCTAATTTATTGATATTTGGTGTTTTAATGACGCTATTTCCATAAGGCGCGCAATCATTCCATGCCGCATCGTCGGCAATAAAAACGATGAAATTCGGTTGCTGTTTTTCAACCGTTTTCTGATTTGAATTTTTACATGAAGTAAAAACTAACATTATCAGGATAATAAATAGTAATTGGTTTTTCATAATTAAAAATTTTGTCATTGGTCATTAATTGTCATTGGTCATTAATTGTCATTGGTCATTAATTGTCATTGGTCATTTGGTAAAAATAAAACTGATTACTGCGACTGAAAACTGAATACTTTCTTATTCCGTTTTCATTTTATATTTCCCCATCTCGCTCTCCCACTCTTTCAAAAAATTCTTTAATTCATTTACTTTTGAAGGTTCAACTTCCATTAAATTTTGTTGTTCTTCAATATCATCTTTCAAATTAAAAAGGTATTCTTTTCCCTTTATCTTGAGGTATTTCCACTCACCTTTTCTAACTGCCCACTGATTGCGATAACGCCAAAATACGGGACGTTCATCCATTTCTGATTGCAAAAACATTACTTTTGAGAAATCTTTTCCATCAAAATCGCCCTTTTGAAAAATTCCTGCAACCGAACGAAATGTGGGTAAAATATCCATGCTTAATATTGTAGAATTAGTTTTTGTTCCTGCTTTAATTTTTTCAGGATACCATGCAATTGCCGGCACGCGGTGGCCACCTTCCCATAAACTTCCTTTAAAACCGTTTAAATTGCCGTTACTCCCCTTATTTGTTGCACCATTATCAGAACAAAATAAAACAAATGTATTTTCATCCAATTTTAACTCTTTTAACTTCTGCATTACGCGGCCAATGTTTTCGTCCATTATTTCCACCATTTCTTTATACGCTTGTTTTTTATCGGGGCGCGAACCCTGGGCCGGAAATTTCATTCCCGGTAATCGGTCTGCTTTATCGCTTCTCAATTGATAAGGATAATGTGGAGCTTCATGCGGAAGATAGATAAAGAACGGTTTGTCTTTGTTTTCCTCCATAAATTCAATTGCATGGTTTGTAATCAAATCGGTAACATAACCTTTTTCGTAACAGGTATCGGTATTGTGCCACCAGTCGAATAATCCAATACCATCGCGGTGCGAAATATAATCCACATTTCCACTAACATATCCATAAAATTCATCAAAACCATGTTTGGTTGGATTGTATTCCGGTTTATATCCCAGATGCCATTTTCCAAAAGCGCCCGTAGAATACCCGGCTTCCCTTAAATACTCCGGTAATGTTTTAATCGAATCGCTTATCCCAAACATTCTTTTGTCGAGCGCAGCATAAATTACACCTTCCAGTCCGGCACGTTGTTGGTAATTACCAGTTATTAATGCAGCACGGGTTGGAGTACAAACTGCACCGTTTGAATGATAATCGGTAAACTTAATTCCTTCTGCCGCCATTTTATCTAAAACAGGTGTATTAATATAATCACTTCCAAAACAACTTATATCGCCATAGCCTAAATCATCGGCCATAATTAATATGATGTTGGGACGATTGTCTGCTTTTTGTGAGCAAGAGAAGGAAAATAAAGCTGAAAGAAAAATTAGAAAGAAAGAAAATAATTTCATGTTGATTTTATTTTATCAAATGTAAATGATTGATCTTGAATTAGCAAGATATTATGAAGTATAAAAATCTTTTAGGGTTTGTGAAGAAATAACATGACTGGAATTGACGAAGTTATTTTGTGCGATAACAAGGCAAAAAACGTAGCTATAGCCATAGTTACAGCGAGGCTTTTTAACGAAGTTAGCGTGCAAAAG
>JAKIST010000105.1 GCA_021648495.1 Draconibacterium sp. | reverse complement strand
CCGTAATTGAAAAGTTAGGAAATACAACTTCAATAAATTATGTGAATGAAAAAGTGAATGATGCCTTGAGCTTTAGAGTGAAATCTAATGAATATTTTATTCCTTTTGATGAAGAAATTGATGTTGAAGCAGAAAAAGAAAAATTAGAGGAAGAATTAAAATATACGCAAGGATTTTTAAATGCTGTTCAGAAAAAACTGAGTAACGAGCGTTTTGTAAACAATGCTCCAGCGCAAGTAATTACGAATGAACGCAAAAAAGAAGCCGACGCTTTAGCAAAAATTGAGACTTTGAAAGTGAGCTTGAAGAGTTTAAAGTAGAGGTTTTATTGTTAGTAAAAACACTAGCCAATCACTAAATTATTTTTGAAAGAACCGTGTCATTTCTGTACAAGTTAACTAATTCGAGGACAAAATTAAGAATAATTAATTTTGTTTTATGAGAAATAATAATGATGATTTAACATTAGTTCGGAATTATATACAGAAGTATCAATTTTTGATGTCAGAGTACGATTTAGTAAAAACAAAACAGCATCCAAAATATCGATTTGTTTATGAGTTTCATGATGCAAACGGAACAGATAGACGCAGTTTTTTTAAATACTATAATAGGTTTAAACAAAGTGGAAAGCAAAAGGATTTGTTACCATTGGATTTTCAGGAAAAACTGGAAGGAAAATGAAAGAGTTTTGCGATATTCTAATTAATGTTCCGGAAATACGGACTGCTTTTGTTCAGGAACTGCACCTGCCTGTATATCATACTCTGTGCCTCATGGCCGAGGATTATTTCTTTGGAAAAGAATCGAATTGACATGATTTCTGATATTTTCAAAATAAATAAAATGTTATGAATAATAAAAGTGTATCACAGATCTCGCGAAGGTCATTTATAAGCCGGGCTGCTGCTGGCAGCGCATTAATAGCAATGGGACCGGTATCAAATCTTCTGGCAGATGAATTTCAAAAGGTAGTTCCCTGGCCCGTGGATGCATCGAAATACAAGTTTTATATGATTGGCCACGCGCATATCGACCCGGTTTGGCTGTGGCCCTGGACCGAAGGTATTTCTGTTGTTCACAGCACGTTTCGCTCGGCCCTCGACCGGATGGATGAAACGCCTGATTTCTGTTTTACGGCCAGTTCAGCACAATTTTATGAATGGGTATCAGAGAACGATCCGGCGATGCTGGCTGAAATTCGGAAACGGGTGGACGAAGGCCGCTGGAATGTGGTTGGTGGTTGGTGGGTTGAACCCGATGTAAATATACCCGGCGGAGAAGCAATGGTCCGACAAGGTTTGTACGGGCAGTTGACTTTTCAACGATTATTGGGACACCGTGCAACAGTTGCTACCAATCCCGATTCATTTGGCCACACCAGCACATTGCCGCAGATTATTAAATTGCAAGGCATGGAAGATTATATTTTTATGCGCCCTGACGCAAATGAAAAATCACTGCCGGCTGACCTGTTCTGGTGGGAAGGTGTGGATGGAACAAAGGTTTTAACATATCGAATTCAATATAGTTATAATAATACCAAGGATGTACGGGATCGGGTTGAACAAGTTGTGAATGAATACAAAGATCAACCGATGAAAAGTTTTTTGTCCTATTATGGAGCGGGAGATCACGGAGGGGGACCGGCTAAAATTAATATACGTTCAATAAATAAACTAAAAGAGGAAAAGGGAGCACCGGAAGTAATTTTTAGCACTACGGATCGTTACTTTGAAGATATCAGGGCAGAAAAGAATTTAAAACTTCCGGTAGTAAAAGATGACCTTCAGCATCATTCAGTGGGTTGTTATACCGCTGAATCAGAAATTAAAAAAGGAAACCGCCAATCAGAGACAGCTCTAATTACTGCTGAGAAAATTGCTGCGATAGGTTTTGTTGCATGGGGAGCTAATTATCCCAAAAGAGAATTAACCACCGCATGGCATCGGGTGCTGTTCCTGCAATTTCACGATAGCCTGGCAGGCACTTCATTGTACGAGCATTCTCAGGCTGCCCGCGAAGGATATGGGTTCGCTTTAGATATTGCTCATCAGGCAATGTACATGGCTGTTCAGAAACTCGAATGGCAGGTGGCTGCAGAAGATCCAAACTCGCAGTATCTTTTGGTTTTCAATCCACATGCCTGGGAAGTTAATGGAAATATTGAATATGATTTCAATTGGAGTGCAAAACATAAATCGTCGAGGGTTGAAGATGAAAAAGGCAATTCACTGTTTCATCAGTGGACTTCTGGTTCGTCGCAAGCAGGGAGCCGTAAAAAGTTGGTTGTAAATTTAACAATCCCGGCATTAGGTTATCGCCAAATTCACTTACTGGATGGAGATACATTTCAAAAGAAAAATGTGGCCACTGCCAAAGGGAATAAGCTTGAAAATGAATTCCTCAGTGTGCAATTTTCGAATAACGGGACTATTGGAATTTTCGACAAAGAAACCGGGAAGGAGCTATTCTCGGGCGGCGAGAGTGGATGCAGAGCAGTTGTAATTGATGACCCAAGCGATACCTGGAGTCATGATGTAGTTTCCTTTTCCGATGAGATTGGGGCTTTCGAAAATGCTGAAATCAAGGTTCTCGAGAATGGCCCGCTACGGGCAACAATTCGGGTAAAAACCACTTATGGAGCCTCTACGCTTACCATCGACTGGACACTCTGTTCCGGTTCACGGAACTTGGAGTCAAAGGTTACACTCGATTGGCACGAGCATCATAAAATGCTAAAATTTTCTTTTCCTGTTAATGTTGAATCACCCGTTGCAACGTACGAAATACCATACGGACATATTGAACGTGCCACCAACGGGGATGAAGATCCAGGGCAAAGATGGATTGATTTGAGTGGGAAACGTAATGGAAATATTTATGGATTAACCGTTATTAACGATGCCAAATATGGGTACAATGTAATAGGAAACGATATGCGGATTTCTATTGCCCGCGCTGCTGTGTATGCCAATCACAGGCCAAAAAAACTTGACAAAACCAAAGAATACCTTTGGATGGATCAGGGAATACAAACTTTTCGAATGTTACTGGTGCCTCATCAGGACACCTGGCAGAAGAGCAACATTGTAAGAATTACTGAAGAATTTATGGCGTCTCCGGTAGCTATTTATCAGGGAATTCATGGCGGAACAATGCCAAAATCAGGATCTTTTTTAACGGTGGATGCACCCAATGTAATTGTATCAGCAGTTAAACAGTCGGAAAATGGGGAGGATTTAATCATTCGTTGTGTCGAAACATCGGGGGAAGCTACCTTCGCCGCACTTGATATGCCGTTTGCAAACCAAAAATGGAGTGGAAATTTCCGTCCCTTCGAAATTAAAACCCTTCGAATGGATAAAAAAAGCAAGATGGTAAAAGAAGTAAATCTCCTTGAGGAGTAATTTTACATTTAATAGAGTCTGTCCATAATGTAGGTGTTAGATTCAGAAAGGTCGAATTCAAAGCCTGCCCCGAATTGTTCGGGGGCTTGCGAAGTCATAAAATAAAGGAGTCCCGACTTTGGCGGGATGACTGTTTTTATGGCAAGTGTAACGCAGAAGTCGGACTTTATGTACGAACACTAAATAAGTTAATATTTTAAATAGTTGTAATAAATAATAATTCTAAAAACTAACAATTGTGAATACTTCAAAAATTGGAATGCGAAAGTTGTTTCCTGTATTTCTGTCTTTTATTGTAATGGGTTTTGTTGATATAATAGGTGTAGCAACCGGATATGTTAAGCAAGATTTCGAACTGACTGATTTTATCGCTCAGTTTTTACCCATGATGGTTCTGCTTTGGTTCTTTGTTCTTTCTGTGCCGGCGGGTGTTTTACAAGATAAAATTGGCAAGCGGAATATGTTGAATTTGGGTATGGTGGTACAGGCAATAGGTCTGGGCATTCCTTTTATACATTATTCGTTTCCAATGATGTTTGCTTCTTTTATCTTTCTTGGTATTGGAAATACGATTATTCAGGTTTCGGCTAACCCGTTGTTACAGGATGTTTCTCCATCCGATAAACTCGCCAGTTACATGAGTACTTCCCAGTTTGTGAAAGCAATAGTTTCATTTTCAGGGCCTATTATTGCAACATTTTTTGCCAGTTACTTTGGCGATTGGAAATTGGTATTTGTTGTTTACGGCATCACCTCATTACTTGCAGCATTTTGGCTATCAATGACACCTATTGTTGAATCAAAACCGGATCGGAAACCTGCATCATTTGCTTCTTGTTTTGGCCTGCTTAAAAATAGGTTTGTAGCTTTTATGGCTTTATCAATCTTTTTGATTGTTGGTGTTGAGGTCGCAATAAATACCAATATTGCAAATATTCTTATTGCAAAATACGGAATAGCTCTTGAAACCGCTGCTTATGGAATCAGTTTTTTCTTCGCCGGAGAAACAATCTCACGTTTTCTTGGCGCAATCATATTAAACTGGATTAAACCACGCCTTTTTCTTTTTCTGATTACCGTTTTATCACTTCTTGGTGTGGTGGGCGTTTTTCTGTCTCCGACTAACACAATTGCTTTTGCTTCCATTTTTATTGTTGGATTGGGAGTTGGAAATATGTTCCCAATTATTTTTTCGCTTGCCCTTGCAAAAATGCCCGATCGTTCCAACGAAATATCAGGCTTATTAATAATGGCAGTTTCTGGCGGTGCGGTAATCCCATTGGTAATGGGATTTGTGAGTACAACATTTGGCCCACTTGTCAGTATTTTAGTAATTGGTGCATGTTTGCTTTATATTTTGTGGGTATCTTTTTATGTGCGCAAAAACCAGGAAGCTGTTCAATCATAATGAAGTATTTCTCACAATTAATGATGTTGTTCCTTTTCACGGGAGATGTAAATCTACAGGAAAAATTAGATTCAAGTGAATATGCTTGGTACAGTATTTAGGTCAGTTAGACCTCTTGCTTTAATAAAAATTTGAAATAAATAAAACCAAATATCAACGATATATACAAACATTATATCAGACAATAAAAAATAGTAAAATGAAAAGGGAACAACTACAAAAAATACTCAAAGAAATAAGCTCTGTTAAAATTGCAGTTGTGGGAGATTTTTGTCTCGATGCTTATTGGTTCATCGATGAATCGAAAAGTGAAATTTCGGTGGAGACAGGAAATGCGACGCAAGCAATCAAACAACAAAAATATTCCTTAGGCGGAGCAGGAAATGTAACCAATAACCTTGCTGCTATGGGAGTTGGAGATGTGCGGGCTTTTGGTGTTATTGGCGACGATCCGTTTGCGTCGGCAATGGCAGGTATCATGCAAAAAACTGGTATTAAAACCAATAACCTTTTAATTCAACAAGGTAACTGGTCAACGCATGTTTATGCAAAACCGTATGTTGCCGATGTGGAACAAAATAGAATTGACTTTGGTAACTTTAATCAACTTACTGATGCGGTTGCCGATCAACTTATTCAGAATTTGAAAAATGAGATTCCAGAAGTTGATTTGGTAATAATTAACGAGCAGGTAATTTCCGGTATTCACACCGATTATTTCAAACAAAAACTGGTTGAATTAATTCAACTATTTCCAGATAAAATATTTATTGTTGACAGCCGGAATTATAATGATTTTTATGATGGTGCTTATCGCAAAATGAATGATACCGAAGCTGCAAATCTTGCGGGAATCTCAAAAGATCCCAGCGACATGGTATTGTATTCAGAAGTAAAAACCGCCGGAGAATTTCTGTTTGATAAGTTTAAGAAACCACTGTTTATTACACGTGGCGACCGCGGTTCGGTAATTGTTGATGAGAATGGAGTAACCAATATCCCCGGACTTTTAATTATGTCAAAAATCGATTCTGTTGGTGCCGGCGATAGTTACCTTGCTGGTTCGGCGGGTACATTGGCTGCAGGATACAGTATGCAGTTGGCTGCCGAAATTGGTTCATTTGTGGCCGGGGTAACCGTTCAAAAACTGTTTCAATGTGGAACTGCCACACCCGAAGAAATTTTGCAGATTGGTTTAGATCCCGACTTTGTTTATCGTTCGGAGTTGGCAGAAGATATCAGGCAGGCAAATTACATTGATAAATCTGAAATTGAAAGCATCAATACCTTGCCCGAAAATTTAAATATACAGTATGCTATTTTCGACCACGACGGAACAATATCGACCTTGCGCGAAGGTTGGGAGGAAATAATGGCTCCGATGATGATGAAAGCCGTGTTGGGTAATCATTATCAGGATGCAGATGAAGCTCTGTATCATAAAATACAAACGCGTGTTGCTGAATTTATTGATAAAACAACCGGAATTCAGACCCTTGTACAAATGAAAGGATTGGTTGATCTTGTAAAAGAATTTGCTTGTGTTCCGGAAGATGAGATTTTAGATGAATTTGGTTACAAGCAGATTTACAATGAAGAGTTGTTGCTCATGGTAAAAGAGCGGGAGAAAAAGATTTCAGTTGGTGAATTGTCGCTGGAAGATTTCACGCTAAAAAATGCTGTTTTATTGCTTGAAAAACTGCACAAAGCAGGAATTAAACTTACCCTGGCAAGTGGAACCGATGAGGAAGATGTTAGAAATGAAGCCCACATTTTAGGCTACGATCATTTGTTCGAAGGCCGCATTTATGGTGCTGTTGGCGATGTAAACAAAGAAGCTAAGAAAATAGTTCTCGACAGGATCCTCGACATGATTGGAGAGTCGGAAACCGGACAAATTGTTGTGTTTGGCGATGGTCCTGTGGAAATTAGGGAAACACGCAAACGCGGTGGTATTACAATTGGTATCGCAAGCAACGAAATGAAACGCCATAGTTTAAACGAAAGCAAACGTACCCGCTTAATTAAAGCGGGCGCCGATGTTATTATTCCCGACTTCTCGCAGCTTCCATTATTGTTGAAATTATTGAACATTTAAAATCCGAATTATGCCGCATAGTAAACTCAAAAGGGATAAACTTTCTGTTAAAAAATTATCGGGAAGAAAAAATAAGGTTTTTATTGAAAGGGACAATGTTCCGGTAACACAAAAACCAGAAAGTATTAATCAGGCGGCAAACCTGTTAATTGAGAAAACTGCCAACAAGATTCGCAACGCCAGAAAATTAGGACGCTCAAATATGCTCACTTTTGGGGCGCACACAATAAAAAATGGAATGGCACCAACTTTAATTGCTTTAATTAGAGAGGGTTGGGTTACGCATCTCGCAACCAACGGAGCCGGGGTTATTCACGATTGGGAGTTTGCATACCAAGGCAAATCGAGCGAAGATGTACGTGAAAACGTGAAACTTGGGCAATTTGGAATCTGGGACGACACAGGCTTTTATATTAACCTGGCGATTATTGTTGGTGCGTACGAAGGATTGGGGTATGGAGAATCGGTTGGAAAAATGATTCATTTTGAAGGGCTCCAAATCCCCGAAGTTTCTACTTTGTACGAGGAGGCTAAAGATTCAATGGAGGAAAATCCTGAACTTGCTGCGGCTGCAATCGATTTTGCAGGAGTGATTAAAAAGTTCAATATAAAACCTGGATTTTTGTCGATTCCCCATCCATATAAAAAATATTCGGTTCAAGAGGCAGCTTATGTTTTGAATATCCCGTTTACCAGCCATCCCATGTTTGGGCACGATATAATTTATAATCACCCAATGAATCACGGCGCAGCAATTGGCAGGGCAGCTTTAAACGATTTCTTGAGTTTTGCTGACAGTGTGAGCCGCCTCGAAAATGGTGTTTATTTATCGATCGGTTCGGCGGTTATGTCGCCCATGATTTTCGAAAAGTCCTTGTCCATGTCGCAAAATATTGAAATTCAGGGTGGCATGCACATCGATAATCATTTTATGTTAATTGTTGATTTAGCTGAATCGGACTGGGATTGGGCAAAAGACGGTGAACCACCAATGGATAACCCAGCCTACTATTTACGATATTGTAAAACCTTTGCCCGAATGGGAGGTGAAATGCACTATCTTACTGCTGATAACCGCGATTTTTTATTGGCACTGTATCAAAATTTAACTGAAAATTAATTATCTTTTAATACATTTAATCATGAAAAACTATTCTATTATTAGTATTGCATTACTGTTGATGTTTAGTATCAATGCAAATACAGTTATTGCACAGAAAAAGATTATTGGACCTTATTTGCAGCAAATGTCTAATGAAGAGGTCACAATCTGTTGGTCAACTCTCGAAGGGTCAACTTCTATTTTTGATGGTGAGAAACCAGTTCAGGGCGTAAGTCAATATATGCAGCACAAATCAATAATTACCCGGTTAGACCCAAATAAAACCTATACTTACGATGTGTTAAATGATGGGTCGGAGAGAGGGAAAGGTTCATTTACAACCTATCCGGAAGGGATTGGCTCTTTTCATTTTGCAGTGCTTGGCGATACACGTACACGGCACGATATTCATCAGAGAATTGTAAATAAGATTATTGATGAAAAACCACTGTTTGTTGTTAACACCGGAGATTTGGTTGCTAACGGAAACAGTATGCAGGATTGGGAACATTTTTTTAAAATTAATGACAAGCTGATTCGCAATGTGCCATACTATACCGTTTTAGGGAATCATGAACATAATTCAGAGAATTATTTTGATTTTTTTTCGATGCCGGGAAACGAGAGTTATTACTTCTTTACTGTTGGTGATGCCCTGTTTGTTGTTCTTGATATGGAGGGGCCGAGCTATGATACCCCTGCATATTTAGAGGGCGGAAGCAGAGAAAAGTTTTGGTCTGAAATTAGTCGTGAATATTTTGCAAAAGAGAAAAAATGGCTCGAAAATGTATTGACCCTAAATAGTGATGCAGGTTATATCTTCGTGTTTTTCCACCCAACCTGGTACAGCATAAAAAAGAGCCGTGTTCCCGAAGCTGAAATGAGGCGTAAGTTCTGGGGCGATATTTTTGAGCGTCATAAAGTCACCGCCGTGTTAAATGGTCACGACCATTATTACGAGCATGCCATACATGGAGGAACACACTATATTGTAACGGCAGGTGGAGGCGCTCCGCTTTATGATATCGATGCCATTCAGCCAGAGACTGTGAAATACAAAAAAATTGAACACTTCATGCGTATTGATGTGGGCGAAAAAAGTACAATTATGAAAGCCATTGACATTAACGGTGAATTAATTGAGGAGATTAAGGTTGATAGAAGAAAATAATTTAACCTAAATCCATGTTAGCCAAATTTTATAAAAAGTTAATGGGAAACTGATTATCTTAAACCATAAATTTTGTTTGAATTATGAATAAAAATGAAATCATCGCATTAAAGGATGAAGCCAGCAACCATCTAACAAATGAACTTTTACCATTCTGGACAACACGTATGAAGGATGAAAAAAATGGTGGGTACATTACACATTTCGATAAAGATGGGAAAGATACTGGCGAAGATGAAAAATCGCTGATTGCACAAACCCGTTGTTTATATACTATTTCATCCGCACACCGCGCAGGTTACGGAAATGGTGAATATGCTGAATTGGCCAAACATGGCATCAATTTTCTGATTGATAAAATGTGGGACAATGAACACGGAGGTTTTTACTGGATGCTGGATAGGAAAGGAAATGTAAAAATAGACCAGAAAATAATTTACGGGCATAGTTTTGCCATCTATTCGTTAAGCGAATATACCTTGGCAACCGGCGATCAACGGGGAGTTGAATACGCTGAAAAGGTTTTCGATCTCATTCAAAAATATTGCGTTGATACAATGTATGGCGGATATTGGGAGATGTTTCAACGCGATTGGACCCTAAACGGTCCTGGCAGTGCAGGCGGCGACAGAAAAACCCTCGACGTTCACATGCACTTAATGGAAGCTTACACTACCCTTTACGAGTGTACAGGAAAAGAGCTGCACCGCCGAAAGTTGCTCGAAGATATAGATATTTTAAACATCCGTATAAATCATCCGAAGTACAAAACCGGTATTCCACAGTTTTTTAAAAACTGGACAATTGCACCCCAAATAAAATTCGATATTATTTGGGGTTGGGACAGATTTTCAGAAGAAGGAGAAAAAGGAAACGCAACTGATAACACTTGTTACGGGCATAATGCTGAATTTGCGTGGTTATTGATTCACGCGCTTAAAATCCTGAAAATTGATCCAAGCACTTATTCCAAAACATTTAAAATTATTTTCGACCACACCATAAACAACGGCATTGATTATGAATTGGGTGGGGTTTATGTTGAAGGACCTCACTCCGGTGGAGTTTCCGACAAGGAAAAAGAATTTTGGCAGCAAGCCGAAGTATTGATTGGAATGTTGGATGGCGTGCTTCTTTTTGGCGATGAAAAATATTGGGAAGCATACAAAAATGTTCACCGTTTTGTATTCGACAAAGTAATAAACAAAGGCGTTGGCGAGTGGTATGCTCTGCTCACCCGCAAAGGTGAACCCATTTGGACCCACATGGGACATTCGTGGAAAATAAATTACCACACGGTGAGGTCGATGATTCAAAGTATTGAGCGATTGGAAGTTGTTTTGAAAAAATTTGATTAATGTGTCATATCTTGAAATAATCAGAATAATTTGGAGAAATATTTTTTATAAGTTAATAAATACTGATGCCTGAAAATCAAAACATAGAATACAAGCAAAGTTGGCGTGACGAATACCTGAAATGGATATGCGGTTTTGCTAATGCTCAGGGTGGTATAATTTATATTGGAAAAGATGATTCAGGCAATTTTGTTGGTGTTACAAATGCGAAAAAATTATTAGAAGGTATTCCAAATAAAGCAAAGGATATCCTTGGGGTTGTTGTTGATTTAAATCTACATTCATCAACTGAAGGCTACTATCTTTAAATAATTGTCGAGGCATATCCTTACCCTGTTAATTACAAAGGACAATATCATTACCGAAGTGGAAGTACTAAGCAGGAATTAAAGGGAGCCGCATTAGATAAATTTATGCTTCAAAAAAAAGGCAAATTCAGAGCTAAAACAAGATACTTTTGATTTTTTCAGGAAACGTGCATTTAAAAGTAAAAGGATAGAAGAAGAAGTTTTAACAGATAGCAACGAACTCTTAATTGAGAATTTGCAGCTTAAGGAAAATAATTTTCTAAAACGGGCATCCATCCTGTTGTTCCATCCCAAACCCGAGAATTTTGTTACAGGGGCGTATGTAAAAATTGGTTATTTTGAATCAGATTCGGAATTAAGGTATCAAGATGAAATACATGGAAACTTATTTGAACAAATTGAAGCAACCATTGACTTACTGTTCACAAAATACATAAAAGCATTAATTTCATACGAAGGTATCCACAGGGTTGAAACTTATGAATATCCAAAAGAAGCTATTAGAGAAGCATTGTTAAACGCAATATCTCATAAAGATTATTCAAGTGGAATCCCGATTCAAATTAGCGTTTACAAAGACAAAATCCTGATTTGGAATGATGGTCAACTTCCAGAAAATTGGACGGCAGAAATATTAACTAAAAAACATGCTTCAAAACCATATAATCCTGACATTGCAAATGCCTTTTTCAGGAGCGGTTACATTGAATTATGGGGTCGGGGAACTATTAAAATAATAGAAAAATGTTTAGAGACAGGATTACCAAGTCCTTTATATCATTACGAAGCGTCTGATTTTTGGGTGGAGTTTCGTAAAGACATTTACAACGCAGAATATTTGAGATCTCTTAAACTTAACAGCAGGCAGATAAAAGCTATTCTTTATACGAAAGAGAAGGGAATGATTACAAATGGTGATTATAAGGAATTGAATGATACTTCCAGCCGAACTGCTTTACGGGATTTAAAAGAGCTTATTGAAAAAGAAATATTAAAAAGTTCTGGCAGAAAGGGGGCTGGTTCATTTTACAAGCTAAAATAATTGCGCCATAATTGCGCCAATTACGCCATAACTATAAAATGAAATCATTCAAAAAATATAGTTGGAAAAAAGTGGCAGGAGTTTTTTATAGTTTAAATTGAATTACATAATTATTGCACAAACTGCAATATGGACAAAGAAATTATACCGATATAAAGAATAAGAAAGAAATCTTTTTCATGGATAATAATGCTACTAATTAAACGAACAATAAAGCAGGTGTTTGATTCAGAAAGTTCGAATTCAAGGCTTGCGAAGTCATAAAATAAAGGAGTTTACTCTTGTAAATGACTGTTTTTATGGCAAGCGTAACGCAGAAGTCGGACTTTATGGACAAACACTAA
>JAKIST010000104.1 GCA_021648495.1 Draconibacterium sp. | reverse complement strand
TATCTTTTGAATCTATAACACCATCTTCATCAGTATCAGGGCAACCATTGAATTTTGCCAACCCGGCTACATTAGGGCAATCATCATCCTTATCACGAATACCATCACCGTCAGTATCAGGGCAACCATTAAATTGGGCAGCTCCAACTTCATCCGGGCAATCATCTTTATAATCCGGGATTCCATCGCCATCACGGTCAAGCGGACAACCGTTTTCATCAACTTTTACTCCCGCAGGTGTACCTGGGCATTTATCTTTTTTATCTCTTACTCCATCGCCATCTGAATCTTTTGCTGCAGCTAATGCAAATTCTAATCCAGCAGTTACTTTCCAGAAATCATGTTTAACATTTTTACTATGAAATACTGCGTCAACCCCACTTAAATATGCACCTTCCAAGTAAATTGAAGTATTTGGGGAAATTGGTATTTTAGCTCCCACACCACCATTAAAATTTAAACCATTAACCTCATTGTCTGACATGAGGCCTGCACCACCAAACAGGTATGGTTGAAAAGCTGCATCCTCTGCCATGATTGTTCCGTTAGCAAGTTTATATCTCAGGTTCAATAATATATCATTGAAATCTAAATTACCGGTTTGTAAACCCATGTCATTTTTAAGCATTAAATCTAGTGATGGACTTAAATACCTACTTAAATAAAATTCAGGAACAAATCCTAAATAACTTTCATCTAAGTTCCCATCAACACCGGCGCCTAAACCCACAGCCCATTTTTTATCTGCATTTTGAGCTATAACTGCGCCCATCACAAATATTAAAGCAAAAAATAAGAAAGTAAATTTTTTCATAATCTTAAGATTTATTTTATTTTTTAATTTTAAAAGCAATTTAAACATTAATTCTCACCTATCAAAACGTGTATAATTATAAAAAACTTAAAACTTTCATAGATTATGTAACAAATTTAAACATTTATTTTTTAATGATTTATAATAATTGAAATTTTGTTTGCGATAATTGACATAGAAACAACAGGAAACAAGTATAATTATAGAAAGATAACCGAAATCGCAATATTTCAACATAACGGACAAGAAATATCCGGATCGTATTCAACCTTGATAAATCCTGAAATGGACATACCTTTATTTATCACTCGTTTAACTGGCATCAGTAATAAAATGGTTCAAAATGCCCCTAAGTTTTATGAAGTTGCGAAAAAGATTATTGAATTGACAAACGGGCGTACTTTTATTGCCCACAATGTTAGCTTCGACTATAAATTTATTCAAGAAGAGTATAAAAGACTGGGGTACGAGTACAGAAAAAAAACATTGTGTACAATAAAACTTTCCAGAAAACTATTGCCGGGGCATCGCTCTTATTCTCTCGGGAAACTGTGTTCCGATTTGGGTATTGAAATCAATGGCAGGCACTGCGCGGCCGGCGATGCACTTGCCACTGTAAAACTTTTTGAAATTCTTATAGAGAAAAATAAAACGTTGGGATTGTAATGAAATAACCTAAGCGTTTTAACTCGTTCTTTTGCACGCTAACTTCGTCAATTCCAGTCATTTTATTTTTTAACAAACCCTTTGGACGATTCTAAAGCAATAAATAATTACAAACTTTTCAAATTCTATTGCTTTCTATTCCTCTGTTGCAGCGGGTCCGTCCGTCTCTTCTTTAAGCTCTTTGTTAATATCTTCTTTAAGCTCTTCCTCCGTTTCAGAAAAATCCAACATTTCTTTTTCTTGAAGCGAATTATACCACAACAACACCTTTTTAATATCAGAAGCATAAACTCGATCTTTGTCGAAATCAGGTACCACTTCTTCAAAATATACTTTTAATTCGTTTGCAGGTGCTTTATGCGAAAGCGCACTTCCCCCAGCTTCTTTTTCAGAAATAGCTTTAAAGATTTCTTTTAACGGAACATCACCGGTTTCTGTGTAAATGGCTATATCTTCTAAAGCCGAAACCTTTGACGTGGAATAAACCGGAATTCTTTTGTGTGTATCCAACGATTCAACAATTATGTTATTTTTCGACTCGGCTACTAATTTAAATAGTCCCGATTGTCCTGAAATTGATAATATCCCTTTTAACATGTCTTTAATTTTTTTTGCGAAGATACAATTTTTGTGATTTTTGGAAAGCAGAACAATCAATCAAATTTCAATTGATAAGAAATACCTGCTTTTATCCATCTGCCGGGCTGGACAACATTTCCTAAATCATTGTAGGCTACATTGAAAATATTATTTGCCGAAATAAAAATATTTAGCCCCGTCCAATTGTAATTTAATTTTGCATCAAACATCCAGAATGGTTTGTATTCCACCTCACTTCCCCAACCACCATCTACAAATTCGGTGTAAGTTCCTTCCCTATCCTGAAACAAAACTTTTAAATCAATCCATAAATTTTTTACAATCTTTTGATTAATTGACCCAATCAATTTATTTTTCAGGTTGTCTAAAACATAATTCGAAATATAATCAAAGTTTTCTTTTTTCAAATTATTATTGAAATAGCTTAAATTTATTTTATTCGGGAATGGCCTACCAAACTGTTCTTGAAGATTAAATTGAACTTGAACTTCGGTTCCCAAACTAACTAAATGTGTTAAATTTTGAGCTTGCCAAACGTCATCGCCCTCCTTTTTTACCCAATCGATAATGTCTTTCCCTTGCCGATAGAAAACGACAATATGGCCTTGTAACAATTTCTTATTCAATTTTAAACCTCCCTCCAACGTAGCTGATTTTTCTGGTGCCAAATTGGGATTTCCAATATTTGTTGGTCCGGAATAATATAAATCAGTAAAAGTTGGCATTCGCAATGATGTATTATATGATGAGTAAAGTTTTATTGCCTGGGTTAAATTATAACTTACATCTATTCCGGGAAATACATTTACACCTAAATCACTTCCCAAAATAAAGTTACTCAATAACCCGGCGGTTAAACTCCAGTTATATAAATATACAGAGTGTTCTAAAA
This sequence comes from Draconibacterium sp., assembly GCA_021648495.1. Classification (GTDB taxonomy): domain Bacteria; phylum Bacteroidota; class Bacteroidia; order Bacteroidales; family Prolixibacteraceae; genus Draconibacterium. The sequence continues at coordinate 9,277 of JAKIST010000104.1, read as the reverse complement.
AACCTGAAGTTGTATTTCGCGAAGCCAATTTTGTAAATTCAGCATTTTCTCCCGGGACTTTTTTTGGCGAATCCATCGCTTCACCCAAAACATTACTTAAAATATTTTCGGAACGGAGTTCAACTCCAAAAGCTGTTTTTCCAAGTTTCCACTGAATCCATGAATTTAGGTTTCCACCATAAACATTTGTTAAATGATAGTTATGAATTTTGTACCACGGTGCAGGGTTATTACGAAACAACTCGAACCGGTCTTGATTACGACGCCAATAAATTACAGGCGTTAAATGTATTTTTGAATTTGATTCCCATTTTATAGATGAAAAGAGTGTTTTGGTTTCTTCGTACTGATTGGGATATTTAGGTGTGTAAAAGCTGTTGGCGCCAAAACCTTTTTGTGAAGCACCAAGCTGAAAGTTCAATTTTCCTTTTTCAACATTTAATTGATTTGAATAGAAGAGATTTGAAATTCCAAAGTCGGTGTTATTAATGTAACCATTTGAACTTTTCCGGTTTAAAGCAACCGAATGTTTCAATTTTCCGGTTTTAAAAGAGCCTGATAGATTGGAATTAAAAAATCCAAAACTACCTCCTCCCAAATACAATTTTATTGAATTGAAATCAAACTGTTTACTAACAATATTAATAGCACCCGAAAAAGCGTTCGGTCCATAAATTCTTGCAGCCGGTCCTTCAAGAACTTCTATATGATCGATCTGGCTTAAACTAAGCGGAAGGTTTAAATTGTGATGGCCGGTTTGAGGGTCGGTAATATTAATGCCATTTAAAAGAATTAACGTTTGGTCGAAAGTACCTCCGCGAATACTCACATCGGCTTGAACACCTTCTGCTCCCCGCTGCCGCACATCAACTCCTGCAACATACCCGAGCAATTCCTGAACACTTTGAGCCGGCGAAGACTCAATTTCTTTACGCTCAATCACGGAAACAATCCGTGCCACCTGCGAATATATGGCAGGTGCTCTTTGTGCGCTGACCTCGATCTCATCAAGGTCGTACTGGATTTTAACTTCAGTTGTATCCTGATCGGCTGCCGAAGAAACCGCCGGTACAGAAAGAAGGTAGCTAACCGTTAAAACGGAAATTACTACTATTCTATTCAGAGTTTGAAACAATGAATAACTTTTCCTGCTCCATTTACTGAAAATTAAAACATGTTGCGCACATTTTCTTAAACTTTTCTTTTTCATTTTAAAAATTGAGCGGCAAATATACAATTTGATAATTAAATCAAGCTCTCATGAAAACAATTCTTCTTTCCTTTTCTTTTGATAATAATAATTAGTGTTCGTCCATAAAGTCCGACTTCTGCGTTACGCTCATCATAAAAACAGTCATTTACAAGAGTAAACTCCTTTATTTTATGACTTCGCAAGCCTCGAATTCGAACTTTCTGAATCAAACACCTACTTTATGGACAGACTCTAATTAGTGTCCATCTATAAATTCCGACTTCTTGGTTATGCTTGTCAGGAAAATAGTCATCCCGAAAAAGTCGGGACTCCTTTATTTCCTGACTTTGCAAGCCTCGAATTCGAACTTTCTATTCCAAACACTTTAATTTACGGACAGACCAATTAGTGCTCTTCGATATAAACAATAATTTTTTATCTCCATATTTTTCATTGTACCACAGTGTTTAGGGATTGTAATGAAATAACCTAAGCGTTTTAACTCGTTCTTTTGCACGCTAACTTCGTCAATTCCAGTCATGTTATTTCTTTACAAACCCTTAATCCAAATGAAAATAAAATTTTAATAGAATAAAATACCTGTTCGTTCAAATAATCCTCAAAAAAAAAAACGCAAAATATTTTATTCAAAATTTAAGTGAAGTAAAACCACCGCTTGTTATACATTTGAAAGGGAGTATTAAATATTTGATTTTGCAAGTGTTGTAAACATCTCACTACGAGTTTTGTTCACTGCCACATAAATATTATTTATACAGCATAGAGAAAAATTAACTAATAAAAGATATAAAAACCTTTTAAATTCATTTTCTATATTTATATTTGTTTAGACAAATTAAAAATAAGACACTATGACTCAAGTTCAATTTAACACCGCACTTCTCGGATTAAGCGACAAATTGCATTACTACGCGTTGAGCTTAACATCAAATTCCGAAAAGGCAGATGACCTTTTACAGGAAACTTTTTTAAAGGCATTAACTTATCGTGATAAATTCAGGCAGAATACAAATTTCAAAGCGTGGATTTACACTATCATGAAAAATACATTTATTAATGATTATCGCAGAAATGTAAAAACACGAAATACATTCGACAGCTCGAATAATGATTTTCACTTGATATTTTCAAAAGACAAAGTTTACCCGGCTCCTGATTCTTTTTACAGTACCAAAGAAATTAACAAAAGCATTGATGTGTTGGAAAAAGAATATAAAGTGCCATTTACAATGTTTTTAGATGGGTACAAATACAAAGAAATAGCTGAAAAACTGGAATTACCGTTGGGAACTGTAAAAAGCAGGATATTTTTTACACGCAAAAAATTGGAAAAATCGTTGCACGAATATTCCAATAACTAAGGAACAGTTAAGTAATAACCTGACCATTTGTGCTTGTTCTTTCGCCCTTTAACTTCCTTGGAAAAATCCTTAAATAGCACGGCTATTCGCTAATTTTTCAAGTTGTTAAAGTACAAAATACCTTCGTTCAAATTGTTCATCTTATTACATAGTGTCAGCAAGAAAACTCTACAAAATTTAAAATATTTCTTTTGGCGACATTTTCATTTTTCTCAATTCACTGATGCTCAGGCATCACTTCATCTCCAAAAAGTAAAAATCTCATCCAAAATAATTCATTTTATAAAATTCGATAGTTTTCTTGCAGACACTACATAACAGTTCCTAAAAATAATATATTCACATTTTGTTGAATAAAAAGATTCTCAGTTTGAGGATCTTTTTTTATTTTACAGAAAAATATTCAACATGACAAAAATTGCAGTTCAACTTGCCAACGGATTTGAAGAAATTGAGGCCGTTAGTATTATAGATGTTTTACGAAGGGCAGAATTTGAAGTAACAGTTGTTTCTATCACAAAAAATTTAGAAGTTATTGGCTCGCACAACATAAAAATTATTACCGACCAGCTTTTCGAAAATGTAGATTATGAATTAATTGATATGATTGTTTTACCAGGCGGAATGCCAGGTGCTACCAATTTAAATAAGCATTCGAAGCTTCGGGAACTGATTCTTGATTTTCATAAAAACAAAAAACCACTCGGGGCAATTTGCGCTGCGCCACTGGTATTTGGAAATTTGGGAATTCTTGCCAATAAAAACGCAACCTGCTATCCCGGGTTTGAAAACGAATTAGTTGGAGCACAAACAACTGGAAAAAATATTGAACTTTCAGGTCAAATTATTACCGGGAAGGGTGCTGGAGTTGCCATTGAATTCGCACTTAAAATTGTCGAAATGTTTAAGGGAAAAGAATTAGCAGATGAATTAGCGGAGAAAATGATTATAGAATAGAGAACCGTTCCCTCTTTATTTAAAATAGAAGGAACGGTTCTTTCGATCAAAACAAGGATGCCATCTTTTTAATTTGAAAATAAAAAGATGGCATCCTTTCAACTATTTTGTCTTTCAACAATCCAATTTTTAGCATTTACAAATGCCTGGATCCACGGCGCAACTTCATCCATTTTTCTTTCTGATGGATAAAATGCCCAGTGCCACGGTTTAAATCCTCTTTCCAAGTGGGGCATCATTACCAGGTGGCGGCCATTATCGGAGCAAAGCGAGGCAGCTGAAAAATGCGAACCGTTTGGATTTGAAGGGTATTCGTCGTGGCTGTATTTCATTGGGATATTGTACCGCTGCTCATTAAACGGAAGGTAAAATTTACCCTCGCCGTGCGCCACCCAAATCCCCAATTTCATACCTTCCATATTTCCCAACATCACCGAATTATTTTCCTGAATATCAACATTTAAAAACGCCGATTCAAATTTTCCCGATTCGTTGTGCAACATTTTGGGTTGAATACTATGTTCAGGATAAACCAATCCCAACTCAACCATTACCTGGCATCCGTTACAAACACCCAAACTTAAAGTGTCTTCACGTTTATAAAATTTATCCAGTGCAACTTTGGCTTTTTCGTTGTACTTAAATGCGCCGGCCCAGCCTTTTGCCGAACCCAAAACATCGGAGTTTGAGAATCCACCAACAAAAACAATCATGTTTATCTCTTCCAACGTTTCGCGGCCTGCAATCAAATCTGTCATGTGAACATCTTTCACATCCATTCCGGCGAGGTACATTGCGTAAGCCATTTCGCGGTCACCGTTTACACCTTTTTCCCGGATGATTGCAGCTTTAATTCCGGTTGCAGTCCTGCGGTTTAAATTAATTTCTAAATCGGATGCTTTCCCTGTAAATCCTTTAAAATTGTATTGAAGTCCGTGTTTTTTATAATTCTTAAACCGTTCGAGCGCAAGCTCTTTTTTGCTTTGCTTCCTATCTAGCAAATACGAAGTTTTAAACCACAAATCGCGCAAAGTATCAATATCGAAATCAACTTCGGTTTCAAAATTGCTTACACGTACTTTGCGGTAAGGAACAGGAGAGCCGATCGCAACAAAATCAACTCCAGCTTCAGCCAACTGCTTTTTAACTTCATCGTTATCAGCGCACTGAATTATAATTCCCGGGTTTTCGCTGAAAAGAATTTTTACCAAATCTGCTTCACCAATTCCGGAAAAGTCAACGCTCATTCCACCTTTACTATTGCTGAAACACATTTCGAGGAGTGTTGTAATCAATCCCCCCGAAGAAATATCATGCCCTGCCAAAATCAAATCTTGTTCAATTAATTTTTGAATGATATTGAATGTTACTTTAAATTTTGCTGAACTTGCAACCGTTGGTGCATTTTTCCCCAATTTATTAATCGACTGGGCAAAAGCACTTCCACCCAAAGCTCTTTCGGTAAACGAGAAATCGACAAAAAGAATCTCTTTGCTTTCGTCGTTCACCAAAACAGGCTCCACAACTTTTCTACAATCGGAAACTTCGCCCGATGCAGAAATAATTACCGTTCCCGGTGCGTAAACCACATCGTCCTTGTATTTTTGTGTCATCGACATAGAATCTTTTCCGGTTGGAATATTGATTCCCAATTCGCAGGCAAAATTGCTTGACGCTTTTACAGCCTCATAAATGCGTGCATTTTCTCCCTGGTTTTTTGCCGGCCACATCCAGTTGGCACTCAGCGAGACACTTTTAAGATAATCTGTTAATGGAGCCCAAATAATATTTGTCAACGATTTGGCAATCGACAAAATCGAACCTTTTGGTGCGTCAACCAAACCTGCAACCGATGCATGTCCGATTGAAGTTGCGATTCCTGCTTTCCCAACATAATCGAGTGTAATTACGCCCACATTATTTAATGGTAATTGTAACTCGCCAGCTCCCTGCTGTTTTGCAATCCGTCCGGTAACCGATCGGTCAACTTTGTTGGTCAGCCAGTCTTTACAAGCCACCGACTCCAATTGCAGCACATTTTCAACTAAAGTATTTATTTCATTGGTATTGTATTCTAACTCATCAAAATTGGAACTAACGGTAGTATCTTTCAATACTGTTTTTGGGGGATTTCCAAACATGTACCCCAACTGCCAGTCGATTGATTTTTCACCGGTTTTCGAATTCTCGAAAGTAAATTGCATGTCGCCGGTTGATTCACCAATATCATAAATTGGAGCCCGTTCGCGTTCAGCAATTTTTTTCAGTAATTCAAAATTCTCCGCTTTTATAACCAATCCCATTCGTTCCTGCGATTCATTCCCAATAATTTCTTTTTGTGAAAGTGTTGGATCACCAACCGGAAGTTTCGAAGTATCGATTTTCCCACCGGTACTTTCCACTAATTCCGAAAGGCAATTTAGATGCCCACCTGCACCGTGGTCGTGAATTGAAATTATTGGATTTTCGCCAGCTTCACTTAACGCGCGAATGGCATTGTAAACCCTTTTTTGCATTTCAGGATTTGCTCGTTGAACTGCATTTAATTCAATGTCGTTTTTAAACTCGCCTGTAGCAACCGAAGAAACTGCACCGCCACCCATTCCAATCCGATAATTATCGCCGCCAAGTAAAACAACACGGTCGCCTTTTTCAGGAATATCTTTTAAACTGTCACGTTTATTTGCAAAGCCAATTCCCCCGGCAAGCATAATAACTTTATCGTAACCATATTTTTTAGAATTCTCGAAATGTTCAAAAGTTAGTACCGAGCCATTTATGAGAGGCTGCCCAAATTTGTTTCCAAAATCGCTGGCACCATTCGAAGCTTTTATCAATATTTCTTCGGGAGTTTGGTACAACCAATCACGTTCTTCGGTAGCCTGCTCCCACGAACGGTGCGATTCTGTTCGAGGATACGAAGTCATGTAAACAGCAGTTCCTGCAATTGGCAGGCTCCCCTTTCCTCCTGCTATCCTATCGCGAATTTCTCCGCCCGAACCGGTTGCAGCACCGTTAAAAGGTTCTACCGTGGTTGGGAAATTGTGTGTTTCGGCTTTCAGCGAAAGAACGGTTTCAATATCCCTCACTTCAAAAAAATCGGGTTTGTCCTGAGTTTTTGGGGCAAACTGTTCAACTACCGGCCCTTGAACAAACGAACAATTATCTTTGTACGCCGAAATAATTTTATTGTGATTTACTTTTGAAGTTTTTTTAATCATCTGAAAAAGTGATGATTCCATCTCTTTCCCGTCGATAATAAAAGTTCCGTTGAAAATTTTATGACGGCAATGTTCCGAATTTACCTGTGCAAATCCATACACTTCCCCATCGGTAAGTGGCCGTCCCATTTCTTTTGAAACGTTGTTTAAATATTCGATTTCATCCTCACTTAAAGCCAATCCTTCTTGTTGATTGTAAACCGAGATATCATCAATATTTAGAATTGGATCGGGTTTTTTATTAATTGTAAAAATACTTTGCGTTAAATCCTGATATAACTGCTGCAACATAGGATCGTATTCCGCCTTTTCACTTTCAACCTGAAAAAACTCTTCAATACGGGAAATACCTGTAATACCCATATTTTGGGTAATTTCCACAGCGTTCGTACTCCAGGGTGTTAGCATTTCTTTGCGTGGGCCAACAAACCAACCTTTCATTAAATTATCTTCAACAAACCCTGCATCGGAAAATAGCCAGTTTAACTTTTCAATGTTATCTTGACCTAACGATTTTGCAGAGTGAACAGCAATAATACTATTGTTTTGAGTTCTGAAAAATTGAATCATTTCTGGTGTAAATTTTAGTGTTAAACATGTTTTACAACACGCCGCAAAGATAAAAAAATAAAGATTGATGACCGATGCAAGTTTTAATGAATACAGTGATTGTTTTCAACAATAAAGAAGTTAAATAGATTTAAATTAAATGTTGAATCAATATTTCTATTTACTTTCGGTAAAATTTCAGATCAGATGCGACAACTACTTCTTTTTTCTCTCCTCCTGTTTTTTGTTTCTTGCGGAACTCAAAAACAACTTCAAAAATTATTTGTTGGAAAACCTGTTTCTATTTTAAATAAAGAGTTTGGTAATCCGAAAACTGTAATCGACAGGGGTGGTGAAAAAGTTTATATTTTTGAAAAAATAAAAAATCTAAAAAGTACCGAAATCAGCCAGGGGAAACGAACACTTGACCCGATGATTTCGCCAATGACACAAAAAACAGAACGTTTTTACTTTACTGTAAAAGAGGGGAAAATTGTAAAAGCAAAATTAGAAGAGGAATACGAGCGTTAAACTTTTATCGAAAAGCTATTTCTGTTTTAGAGAATTTTTTTAGTTTTGCACTCACGTTTTTTTTTAACCTGATTAATTCATGAGTTTTTGTTATGAAAATGCAAAGAGTAAAGATGAGCGCAAATTTTTGACTCGCAGGAATAGCCTAAGCTATTTCGAGAATCGGGAATTGAGCATCGTCTTTAATCACAGCAGTTTGGCTTTGCAATAGAACAATTTGTGAATTATTTAGGTTAATAAAGAATGCCCAGGTGGTGGAATTGGTAGACACGCAAGGTTGAGGGCCTTGTGAGAAGATTTTCTCGTGCAAGTTCGAGTCTTGTTCTGGGCACAAAAAATAAAACATAATCAACATATATTCAGTTGATTATGTTTTTTACTATTAACCACTTGTACCAAGTTTCTCGTTTTAAAACTTTTATAATATTTCTTACCTTTGAGTTGCATCAAAAAGTTCAAAACTTTTAAAGCAGTTATAGCCTTGGGCTGTCTTTTTTCTTTCTATTAGGATCACAACATTAAAACGGTTAGGTTATTTCATTACAATCCCTAACTCTTTTGAAAATAATTCCAACTGTATGGTTTTATCTTTTATTAATGCCCTTATTTCACTGTTCGACAAAGCACTTATATAATTAATATTTTGATGTCCACCTTCCGATAATTCTTCTAAATTTAACCGGATACGTATTCCCCTATCGCCAACCAATATGATGGACTTTGCCCCAAATTGTTCTTTTAAACCATTTAATAGACCATTTACTGTTTTGTAATCAAGCACGTTACTTTTAAATACTCCTGTTTTCAATGAAAAGCCTTTACTGTCTGTGATAAGCCCGATAATTATTTGTTTTTTGCCCCTTTTTTTGTCACGGTTATAGCCAAAAGCGGAAAGTACATTTTTAGAGCCTTCAAAATAGCTACTCGTAATATCATACAAATAAATATCTTTATGTCGTTTTTTATGATAGATATTCCATTTCTTTTCAATCTTGCATTGCACCCTGCTCATTTTCCCCAATTCAAAATACAAATCGTTAAGTTTAAGGTTTTTTGTATCGATATTTAATTGCTCTGCCAAGTAATTATTTCTCTTTATCCAATTGAATATCCGTATTGAATATCCGTAGTTTACTTCCCCTTGTTACATTTTTGCCTATTATCATTAATTTGATAATATTGGCTTTTGAACTATAAGTTTTATCTAAAGTTTCAGTAATCCAGTGCCTATCCATTATCGTAAGCAAAAGATAAATAAAACCAAAGTCAATCGTTTTTATGATTTTAATGTCCCTACTGTCAACGATGCCCCCCCTTTTAATTTATTAATCGATGTTTTTCGGTCCGTAATGGTTTTGTTTCCCAACCCCAATTTAGACAAGTTCCTAACCACTTCTGTTTTGGTCTTACCTTTTTGTTTGTTTGTTTGTTTTTCCTTTTATTTG
>JAKIST010000103.1 GCA_021648495.1 Draconibacterium sp. | reverse complement strand
TTTCGTAAATTTTTTTATCAATATCAGCTTTCACGTCCAATCCCGTTTTTGTTTTCGTTGCTCCTATTAAGTTTACTATAATACTGTATGTTTCAAGAGGCCTGCCTCTCCAATTTTTTGATATTTGCGAAAATAACCTATGTTCTATTTTATTCCACTTACTAGTGCCGGGAGGGAAATGGCACACCGATATTTCTATTCCAATTTCTGATGATAATTTTTGCAATTCGAATTTCCATAGTTTATTCCTACTGCCATTGCTGCCCCCTCCATCTGCATGAATAAGCAATTTAGTTGCAGTTGGGTATTGGGTCTTTCCCATTTGAAACCACCACGTTCTTATTGTTGGCACAGCAAATTGTGCAGTATCCTTACTTATTCCAACACTGGCCCATGCTTTGTTTGTGGTTATTTCATAAACACCATAAGGAGTGGCCTTGCCATCTGCTAAACTCAAAAAATCATAAGTATTTACCTCTTCTGGCTCTCCTTTTTTGTGATATTCTTTTCCTGCATTGGAAAACTTACCTACCAATTCTTTTTTCTTTGCATCAACGGAGATCACAGGCTCTAAAGCTTCCTGAAATTTATCTGTCATTGAATTTATGTGTGCAAATTGCTCGTCCCTGTCTACATGAGATTTTCCTTCGTGCCTCTTTCTTGTTGCTTGCAGGCTAAAACCTTCTTTTTTTAATATTGCCCCTATTTTTGAATGGCTAATTGAATGCCCCCGTAATTTTAATGCCCCTGAAATCTTTCTTAAACTTTTTGTTGTCCAGCGCAGAGGGGGTTCTGGGCTTCCTATTGAATTCACATCGGCTATAGACAAAATTTCCTGTACTATTTCAGGGTCAATTTGTTCTAACGGTTTTCTTCCGGCACCCCTTTTCCTTATTCTGTTTTCTTCAAGTGTACCGCCCAACAATATCTCTTTTTTCCCTCTAGCAATACGGCTCCTGGCAATACCGGTAGCTTCACTAACTGCCGAAACACCACCGTGCCCTAAAGATAGGGCTTCTGTCGCTGCCCATATTCGTAAAAAACGCTCATTGGCTTCCTTCTTAATTGTTGCATATTTAGTTTTTATCTTTGTTGTTTTATCCTTTTTGCAAAGATAGTAAAAAAACAATATTACGAAGCGTTAATATATTTACAATTACTGAGTAGTATTCTTTTTATCATAGATTTTTAGTCAGTTTTCATTAATTTGGGTTATTCTTCATTGTGTTCTATGTCAAGTATGCGGAATACTCCCGTCGGAATTTCAACCGGTATTTTATTATTATTTATTGTCAATCCTTCTCCACTCAGGATGTCGGTACATTTGGTCGCTCTTAAATGCTGTAAAACAATTTCCACATTCCTGTCTGATGGGTCGAGGTAGCCGGGATCGATGAGGATTACACGGACATGCGCAGAGTCGAGCCTTGAGACAATCCAGTGTGCATCTCCTATAACTTTAACCGGCAGCTCTTCCAAGCCCTTTTTCAGGTTCTTCTCTACAAAAGATTTATAATTAGCAGCTTCAACCGCGTTCCCGTTTTCATCATAAAAAAACTGTCCATCGGTTGTAATCTTCCTATCAAACCGTGTTCCTGAAATATCAAAATCATCGGGGATAATGGCAACTATTCCATAAGGAGCTGTTGGCAAAAAATTACTCATCCGGCGGTTGACGCCCAATCCGTAATAGGAAAAATCGTAGGATTGAATCTGTGAACCTGCCCAGTAACAATCCAGACGGTCGAACACTTTTGGATCCTGATTATCCTCTGGATAATTATAAGAATGCCCGTTCGTGCCATGTTTAATAAAATCGGCAGAAGGCGGGCTTTTCATGCCAATAGCCACTGGCGAAACCGAAAGCAACTTATCGCGCCCGGGAATTTGGATAATCCCTTTCTCCACCATGTCGTAAAAAGGAGTGAGTTGCTGGTACAATTCGTTGGTAAAAGAGCCCTGGTGAATGTCGTTCATAAAAACATCAGCACCAAGCGATGCCCGTGAAACAAGATGACGTAAATGGTGGCTCAACACTTGCTGTCCGCCCCATTCCCACATGCGGTCGAAATTTGCGTTATCGGTAACCATCCGGCACGACCATTGGTCGAAATCACCGGTTAACCAAAGCCCGAGACGACCCGACAAGCTAAGTTCCTGAGTACGGCAGTTGGTTTCTTCTACCGATGGAATAAACACATCGTTCAACCCGCTTTCGAATAGCAGATGTTTCCAAAAAGGCACATAACAGGAGCCATTCCAAAAAATATTTTTATTTCTAAAAATAATTTTCTTGCCGCTTTTTTGGCATTGTTGTGCAAGCGGTAATAATATTTCCTCCACAACATTCTTCATGAGTGCATCTGTCTTTTCCATTTCGGCAAACTCGAAACCCCACAAGCGATTGGGCGAGGCTTCAATTATTCCTTTAAGGGTAGAAAGGGGCATGTGTATTGCTGATCCGTGACCTGTCCAAATCTTGAAATTATTATCTTGTGCATCGAAACCTTTAACTATCTCAATAATTTCATCAGCCGATTTGTTATATCGTCGTCGTCGGTCGATACTACGATTCCAGAGTTCGTCTTGTTTTTCGAATTTCTGTGAAAGTGTAATTCCCCTGCCGAAGTTGATATGTGAATATTCCTTTCCTTTCGGTTGCTTCGAAAACACAGTGATGAAACGTGGCTCTGGCTGGTAATCTGGTGCTTTAAATTTTTTTATCTGTTCTTTTAAAACACTTAAATTTTTCTTTATCTGAACTAATTTACCAACCGGACGGATTTGTTCAAATTCCTGTTTCCATCCGGGTTTATTTAGGTCAATGGCATATATACCATCGCCGCCTGATACAGAACTGCCAAACCACAGCCGGTTTGTTTTAGCATCGAAAGCACAATTGGAAAAAGAATAACGAGCAGAAAGTACATCGCGGCAACTACCATCGTTGTTGTAAATGATGAGGACATTCCCAAAAAGCCCGATTACAAATTCATCATCAGGCAAAATAACTGGCTCTAACAAATTCATCCTGTAAGGGACATTGGGGATGCGTTCATCATTCGATGTAAAAAGCATTTCCCCCGAATCATCAAAAGCATAAATCCGGCCGTTGTTCCCCCAACTGTTACTCAGCAAGATATCCTCTTTTGCATCGTTGTTCAAATCGGTTATAGCCATGCTAAAAAAACGTTTTCCACTATTCGTCATCCAACCACCTAAATCATTTTTTTTCCATAGAACTTTTTGGGTTGAAGGATTTATTAACATTAACGACAATGTACCTGATAAACCAGACTTAGTTGTTGCAACTGCCACATAATCATTCCCATCGCCCAGAATATTGCCTGAACGGATATGCCTCAAAACGTGTTCAGTTTGCATCTTTTTCAGAACTTCACCATTTGATGACAAGGTATAAAGTACCTTGCCAACTCCGCCACTAAGTATTACTACAGAACCATCTGAAAGACGAGCTGTGCATACCTGAAACAGGGGTGCTGTCTGGTCGAAAGTCCATAAAATATTCCCTGTATTGTCAATAGCGTATAAAACTCCCGCACCGGTGGCAACAAGCACCTCATCGAGGTTATCGCCATCAATATCGGCAACTGCCAAATCAAAAGGAAAAAATCCTCCGATGCTTGTCTTCCATACGAGTTCACCATTTTGTCTATGGCAAAGTACAAAACCATCATAAGTTGCAGAAATAATTGCACGCTCTCCTATTTCTACATTTGCAGGTTGCAGATGATAAACGGTGTGCCCCTCGGTTGAAAAACTTATTGTTCCGTGCAAATTAATGCTTTCATTTGCCCAATTCTTTGCCGAAACCAGCAAGCATAAAAGAACAAAAAATGATATAAATTTTAACTTGTTTCGCATTTGTTTAATTTTGATTTTTCAAAATACACCATGTATTAAATTCCGAGCTGTTATCCCATGTATTACCGGCAGCAGGCGTAAACTGAACTGCAGAAGAAATATCACCTTCTGTTACCCGCACATCGCACGACAGAGCAAGCGGTCCGTAAAAGAAAGTAACCGCCTGAGTATTGGGCAAAGCATCGGACACCTGAAGGCTTTTTACATGTTCATATTCGCTGTTAATTTTTTTGTTATTTTCATTTTTAAACTTCATGGCAGCCCACTCCCTTTTATAAAATTCAGCATCGTCGAATAAACTGTCAGCCCATGCAGGATGAAATGTTTCCCACCAGACATCCATATCAAAAACGATTTCAATTTTGTCGTTATTTTTCCACTCGCGCCCAACATTAAACCATCTTCTATCGCTTTCGCCTGTTTGTAAATTTTTATTGAACCGTACCTTCAACCGATTGCTCCATTTCGGATTTCGGATTTTTAAGGTAAATCTTTCGGGTTTTTGAATTGAAAGTGTGGCAATAGCTTTTGAATTGTTTAGAAAATCGCCTTCAATTTTAAAGTGGGCCGTTTGCCCTGCCGGAAGCATAATTTCCCCTTCCCCTTCATTAAAAAGTGTAAGAAAAATGTTGTTGCCTTTTTTTGCCAAAACAACCTCCCCGGCTTGAAACAGCCCCCTCGGTAAATTATTGGTACAACACTGGTGGTTTTGCAGAAAATGATTGTGTGCCGGGATATGAATATGAGACATTCTCAGATGTCGCAGTCTCCACGTACCTTCCTGATTAAATGCACACAAAAGCGAATTATAAAGTGTCCGTTCTATTTCCTCGATATACTTCTCATCGCCTGTCAATAAAAATAGTTCGTACGAAAGGCGATTCCAGTAAACAGCATCGCAGATTTCAGAAACAGTGTTAATGATTCCTGCCGAACCAACATACTTGTCGTTAAAACTCACACTGCCCACCGGTGTTCTTTCCCATTTTACCAAAACAGCATGTATATTTTTTGCTGCAGTAAAATATTGCTCGTTTCCGGTTGTTTTATACAATTCGACCAAACCTTCAACACAGGAGGTAAATTCATAACCTTTTTCAATCAGCGGAAGCAGGTTGTTCCCTTGCATTGTTTTAGGAACTTCAATTCCGGCGTAAGAGAGAATGGTAGGTGCAATATCGATGTTTAACACATAATCAGAGATTACTTTCCCTACATTCTTATTGTCAGTTGGGTTATAAATAAACTGACGGGGGTCGCCGTCCTGCACATGTGGTGCTTTAAAACTCACCGACAAACAAAACGGGTTGTCGATGTCAGTCGAATCTGAAAATTGGTCGATATGCTGATCGACTAAATCGGTATAATGAATATAGTTTCCATTTTCATCCTCATTCTCATAACGAGGCTGAGATGCAGTTCCCCAAAAATAATCGAATTTATCATCCACGCCTTCAGTATTTTTTCCAATACCATATTTGCCTATAAATCCTACCTGGCAACCTGCTTCTTTTAACTTCATTGGATAGGTCATCAGGAAAGTTTTTTCAGGGGAGTTTTAAAATCCTTTATGCCATGTTGCGAAATATATTGCCCGGTTAAAATACTGGCACGGCTGCAACAACAAATTGATGTGGTAACAAAAGTGTTTTCAAACCTTATTTCTCCGGCTGCAAGTCGATCAAGGTTGGGGGTTTTAATAATGTTATTTCCCTCGCAGCCCATTACGCCAGATCTCATATCGTCGGCAAGAAAAAAGATAATATTGGGTTTTGTTTGATTATCCTTGCCAAAAGTAGCCGGACATAGATTCAAAAGAAACCCTATTGTAATAAATAATACAACTAAATTTTTCATTATAGTTATTTTGGACAAGAAACACAAACAATCTGAGTTTTCATATTTTAAGAAAAAAGGTAAAAGAAATCCGATATACTTAAATTTTATCGGATTTCGTCAGGAACTAAACTAACTAATTAAACTACAAACTATCGTATAACTGCCACAAGCCCTACCCTCAGCATTTAAATAGGTTGTGACAATTTCAAGATATAATATTCCCTTTTTATCAAAATATCCGATTTCCAATTTATTATTTCTTGCTGGTAAATATTAGTTCATTTCTATTTTTTTAGCTTTAAGCCAAAAAGAAATATTTTTTAAAGATTTTGTCCTTTAATATTAATCGCTCTTTTTGTTAATCTGCATTGCAATAACTCAAAGTAATTTTACTCTAAAATTTTTGTATCAATTACAATAATAGTCGTTGCAAGTTTCTGATTAACCTCTCTTCCTGGCGAAGAAATACTAACGCCTATCGCAAATTTATTATCAGGGGAATTATTCTGCAAAAAATCCAAATCGACTTCGAGGTCAAATTTTCCTAACCTCTCTCCATCTTTCATTTCAATTGAAGGAACAAGAGAATAATTTTCTGATGGCAAAAGCAGTGTTCCATCTGGTAGAGCACCTACAGCCAACATTTGCGAGATGGTATCGGTATTTGCTTCTATATTAACAATAAAACTTCCATTGGTATTTATTCCCGATCTGTAAACTCCCAACAAAACACTAAATTTATTACTTTCCGGATATACCTTATACCTTTCGGTATAGCCAGGAGTGGGGCTTTCACCCTTTGTTCCTGATACCTTATCAATCATATAATTATTATAAAAGGCTGCTGGCATATAAATAAGTTGTTCAGGATACTCAGCATCTGCAAATTCCTGGTATTCACAAGACGTAAACAAAAGTCCAACCGCTGTAATTACAATCAGGACTCGATATGTAATATTTATTAATCGTTTCATATTTTTTATTTTACATTAAATAATTACCATAGTGGGTTTTGTATTAAACCTTTCGCAATATTAAGTTCCGATTGCGGAATGGGATAAAAATACATCTTTGGTTGGAAATTCCTGTTTTCAACATTCTTTACGCTGTAATTAAATGTATTTTCTCCAATTTTTGTTATTTCCATTCCTTTTGCCGGAACGCCCAATGTTTCCTCAGCAATCATCCACCTTCTGACATCCCAAATCCTATGATCTTCAAATGCCAGTTCAACTCTCCTTTCATTTCTGATCCTTTCACGCATTTCCCCTTGGCTTAACCCATCAGGAAGAGCAGGCATACCAGCCCGGTTACGCACCAGATCTACATAAGTTTTAATGTCGGCATGGCCTGGATTAGCTTCGTTTAGTGCTTCAGCATAGTTTAGGTAGATTTCTGCTAACCTGAAAATATGCCAACTATGTACACTTGTATTGCCAATAAGCAGATTCAAGTTTTCATCAACATACTTTTTCAAATAATAACCGGTCCTGGTAGCTAATTGTACTCCTTCACCATCCAGTCCACCTTTCCAGCATTCAACCGGACGTCCTTTAAATGTGCTATTGTTTGTAATTATGGTCATAGCCAAACGAGGGTCTCTTCCTTCATAAGGATTTTGCGGATCGTATCCCGATTCAGGGTCGGTAATTGCTTTGCCATTGGCCATTTCGTAGGCATCGACCAGATTTTGGGTGGGAGTTGTCCCGCTCCGCCCCAAGTCATATCCGATGGGATAATTTGCTTTCTCAAAAGTATTGCTTGCACCATTCCTTCGTGTAAAAATCACCTCGTTGTTATTGAACGATTTAAATACCTTCTGGTAATTTGGTTCAAGTGAATACAATCCCAGATCGATGAGGTCTTTTGCTGCATTTGCAGCAGATTGCCACTTGGTAGCCCTATCGCCGGTAAGTACAATCAACTCTTCGTTCGCATATCCTCCAGCCCATGAAGGATCATTAAACAGATCGCTTGCAGCATATAATAATACACGACTTTTTAAAGCTAATGCAACTCCTTTTGTAACTCTTCCTAACTCTTCGTTAGGATACGTTTCAGGCAATTCATTTATTGCTGCATCACACTCTGTAACAATAAACTGGATACAATCATTTAGAGGGCTTCTTTTTATCCCGCTGATGTCAGCATCATAAGATATTGCTTTGGTAATAAGAGGTACTCCTCCATATCGTTTTACCAGTTCAAAATAGAAATAGGCCCTAAGCAAACGTACTTCAAACTTAGTCCTTTTTATTTTTGCTACCTGATTTGCGTAGATTTGCTGATTTTCGGGTGTTTGATAGAGAATGAAGTTGTTCCAGTCAACACTGTCAGACATTACAAGATATTGGTTTGCCCTACGGATGCCTGTATATAAATCTTTCCATACATCATCAGGATTGACGAACTCATTCCATGAGCCAGTATTAAATTTTTGAATACTTGATGTTTCTATTGTATGTTCTGCATCGTCAGAAGCAGATGCCCTCATGGCATTATCAATACTAAGAAATCCTTGAGGGATCGCCGCATACGTTCCAACAGAATGCGTCAAAGTCCTTTCGTATGAAATGTAAATCTGTTCAGCAGAAAGTGTTGTTTTCACCTCCTGGTCAAGGTCTTCACAGGCACTGGCCAGTAAAAGTATAGCACCCGATAAGATATATTTGATATTTTTTAATTTCATTTCTTTAAACTATTTATTATTAAAACTGAAATTTGACACCTAAGCTATAAGTTCTAACAGAAGGATATCCTGAACTGACCCTTTCCTCTTTTTTCAATTTGTCGAGAGTAAAAAGGTTTGTTCCATTCAGGTAAATTCGAGCATTGTTTAGTCCCAACTTATTAATGAGATTTTCTGGTAACGAATACCCTAACTCAATACTTCTGAGCTTAATATAGCTACCATTGCGCTGCCAAAATGTAGATCTTTGATAATTGTTTATATTATTTTCGGCAGACAACCTTGGATAAGTTGCACCTTCTTTGGTTGCTTCTGTCCAGCGATTTAGTGCAATTTTTGAAACTTTCCCATTATTCTGGAATGCTTCATAATAACTACCTGACAAATAGGAAGTCCGGTTAGTCACTCCCTGAAACATGACATCAAAATCAAACCCCTTGTATGAAAAACCTGAACTCAAACCTGCTGTTAATTCAGGGATGTTTGAATGCCCGATAGGATATAAGTCACTATCATCGATTACACCATCGTTATTTTGGTCTTTATACTTGACATCGCCAGGTTGGACATCTGTAAAAATCTGGGTTGGACTTGTAACAATATCCGATTCATCTTCAAAGAGACCTATTGCTTCAAACACAAAAGGCTGGTTCACGGGATGCCCAGAACGATACAAATATTCGTTCAGCTTTGCTACCTCCGAATTGTCAATAATCTTACTTTTTGCATACCAAACATTTAGTTGAGCATAATATTGAAATGGTTTAGCAGCATCAGAATTAAAGCGAATCATAGATTCAACTCCTTTATTCTCAACTTTACCCACATTTAAATCAGGCAAGGTTAATCCAAGGAATGCAGGAACTTCGTTATACGGTTTCGCTAAGATATCGTAACGATGTTGTTTAAATATATCGAACGACAGCTCTATTTTATTCCATAAAGTAGCGTCGAGCCCAATATTGAACTGTTTTTGTTTCTCCCAGGTAACATCTTCGTTTGGTGTAGCCTCTTCTCCATAAGAACCTGTAGATTTATTTCCTGTCCCAAAATAGTATCTGCCTACACCTCCCCAATCTTCGAAAAACATAAAACGTTTACCCCCAATATTGTCGTTACCAACTAATCCATAGGAGCCACGTAATTTTAGGAAATTAACTGTACTGTGGTCTTTTAGGAAATTTTCGTTGGAAACAATCCAACCGGCAGATATAGCCGGAAAAAATCCCCATCGTTTTCCCGAAGGAAAGTTATCGGATGCGTTATACCCGAAAGAAAACTCACCAATATATTTTTTATTACTGACGTAGGTAAACCTCCCAAAAACTCCTCTGTCGTAATAAGGTAAATCTCCAACTCTGGGTGTGTAGTTACTTGTGTTAAACATTAAAAGCCCGTTAACACTATTGTCTCCAAAACTGCGGGAATAATCGAGAAAAGCTCTTATTGCAGTACTTTGGAACTGGTTAAATTGCTTCTCGATTGGTTCCAGCGATGTGTCTTCACCAATTTTCGTATAAACTTCTTCACCAAGTTCGTTTATAGAATATCCATAACGCGAATAGGTACGAACCTTGTTTGAAATACCTTTAAAAGTAGTATTTAATGCAATTTCTCCCGATATACTTAAACCCGGAGTTATCATATCCAGTTGTTGCGAAAGTTTGAAAATCCCCTGAAAAACCCTTTCGTTCGAAGTATATTTACCAAGCTCAAGAATGTCCCCATAAGGATTCGAGTACAGACTGCTCCCTCCGTATGATTCATTTGGATTATATACAGGGAAAGCATTCGGAGCTATTAATGACATAGAATTAAAAATATTGCTTGTACTATTATCGGCAGGATTGGATTTATTTGCAATGGTTCCTCCGAGTGTCAAGTGTGCTGACAATCTTTTCGAAAGATTAATATCGACATTGGTCCGATAGTTAAACCGTTGATAGTTTGTATTAATCGAAAAATCGGATAATCCTTCCGTTTTTTTATAGAGCCCCTGCTCATTTATAATGCCTAATACAACATAATACTTCACAGTTTGATCGCCTCCCGAGAAGCTTAGATTGTATTTTGTAAGTGGGGCAGCATCTCTTAATACTTCATCATACCAATTCACATTCGGGTATAAATAGGGCTGATTTCCAGAGCGATAAGCCTCAAGATCAGTACTATTATAAATTTCTGTCTTCCCATCGTTTACCAACGCTTCGTTATAGAGTGTGGCATAATCGTAAGAACCAAAATATTCCGGTAAATTAATTGGGCTACTATATCCGTGTTGAACATTAAGGTTAATTTTAAATGCTCCTTCCTTTCCCCGTTTTGTTGTAATTAATAATACTCCGTTTGCTCCTTTACTTCCATAGATTGAAGTAGCAGCTGCATCTTTTAATGCTACTACCGATTCTACTTCCTCGGGGTCAATCTGTCCGATAGGGATCTCGTACCCATCGACCAGGATTAACACATCTCTCCCCGAGCCAAAAGTATTCACTCCACGGATTCTCATAGTTGGTGATTGTAACCCTGGTTCACCTCCCCCTCCAAAAACAGTGAGTCCGTTTAAATTCCCGGATAAAGTATTCGACAAATTTGAAGTAAAGCTTTTTTCAAGCCTGTCTCCATCGACTGATGAAACCGCCCCCGAAACCATCCATTTAGGTTGAATACCATAACCGATATTTACTAATTGCTGTTTATTGTTGCTTACTACTACTGTATCCTTAACCTCCTCTTGAGCTATACACAAGCTTGGCAATAGGAAACCAAGAATAAAGATGTAAATATTTTTTAGCATATATTTAGATATCATAAAATTCAATTTTTTAGTTTTTATTTAACTTTACCATCCGGGATTTTGTACAAGATACCCCAGATTTAATTCAGATGTAGGGTAGAAGTCATGATAGAATTCCGGCTTAAAAACACGTTTTTCAAAAACGTATTTTTTGTATCGGAAAGTAAGCGGGTCGGTTTCCGGTTGATTTTTATAAATCTTTAACCCGGTAAAAGGTTTATTCAACACGTCTTCTGCAGTTCGCCAACGCCTTATATCCCACCAACGATGATCTTCAAAAGCCAGTTCTACTGTTCTTTCCCTTCTGACCCTTTCTCTGAACTCTTCTTGTGATAGCCCGGAAGGAAATGCTGGCATCCCCGAGCGTTCCCTGATTGTGTTTATTGCGTCATAAGCTTCGGCAACAGGGCCTTGTGCCTCATTTAATGCCTCGGCGTAATTAAGATAAAACTCGGCTAAACGGTATCTAATAATATCGAAATTATATTTATCCTGATGTCTGTTTACAACATCGGGTATCCATTTTTTGACAAAATAACCGGTTTTATTTGGTTTTGAATGTGCGCCTTTTTGACCTGGCCCCAAATACATAGCAAGGTTCCCTCTCTTTTGATTCCAATACATACCATTATAGCCAATGGTTTGTTGGAAGCGGGGGTCTAACTCGGCATACCTTTCACTCAGGTTGTCATCGGCATCAGGCCAGTCCATCATTGTTCCATCCTTTTTTTCGTAATTTTCGACAAAGTTTTGTGTAGGTTGGATTCCTTTTTGTCCTCCAACAGCTTTTGCCAGCCAGTAACGGATTGGCCTAGTAACTTTTCCTCTTGTAAATTGGTTAGCTTGCTTATTTGCCAATATTATCTCAGCATTATCATGTATTTCCCAAACATAGCGGTAATTTTTATCGACGCCCTGGTCGGTGATTAGATGTACACCACCTGCAGGAGACCAGTCTATAACAGCTTTGGCAGCATCGGCGGCTTTGCCAGCAGCATCGCCTGTTTTGTAGGCTCCTTCTTTGGCAGCGTCTTTGGCAGCGTCGCCGGCAGCCTTGGCGCCGTCTTTCGCAGCCTTGGCGCCGTCTTTCG
>JAKIST010000102.1 GCA_021648495.1 Draconibacterium sp. | reverse complement strand
TCAGCTATGGGAAAAACACACAGGCATTGGTTGCATATTTAAGTGCCAGGCAATATGTTCCCTATAAAAGGCTGGAAGAAATGCTCAGGAGTGTATTTGGCATAAATATTTGCCAGGGGAGCATCAAAAATATTTTAGACAAGACAAGTGAAAAGCTACGGCCAATGTATGAAACCATCAGGAAGTCTGTATTAAACAGCCCTGTAGTTGGTGGTGACGAAACCAGTGTGAATATTAATGGAAAAAACAACTGGGCCTGGACATTTCAAAACAACACACCCACATTTATAGGTATC
The DNA here is from genome assembly GCA_021648495.1 of Draconibacterium sp. Classification (GTDB taxonomy): domain Bacteria; phylum Bacteroidota; class Bacteroidia; order Bacteroidales; family Prolixibacteraceae; genus Draconibacterium. The sequence continues at coordinate 12,027 of JAKIST010000102.1, read as the reverse complement.
CATCCAAGACGGGGATATATGGCAATTGAAGATTTAATGCCGGAAGGTTTCAGTAATACAATAATTGTAAGTGACTGCTGGGCTCCTTATTTTAAAACAAATGCAAAGTCGCACCAAATATGCACTGCCCATATTTTAAGGGAACTACAATACCTTACCGAAAGGTATAAAAACCAAACATGGCTTGGCAGATTGACCAGGTTAATTAAAGTGGCATTAAAAATTCATCGGTCTCAAAATATTGCTCCCGATATTATAAACAGGATAATAATCAAACTAAAGGAGCTTCTGTATGAGATTATTGACAAATCGTTCAAGAAAATAATAGCATTGCAAAAGCGTCTTGCAAAATATCAGGATTACCTTTTTTTATTTCTTACAAATGAACTTGTCCCTCCAGACAATAACGCCCCTGAAAGGGTTATCCGGAATTTTAAGGTCAAACAAAAAGTCAGTGGATTTTTCAAAACCAATAAAGGGGCTACAAATTATGCAATACTAAGGTCGGTTTGTGATACTGAAATTAAAAATAACCAAAATCCTTTAATTCCTTTTAAATTAGCAGCAGATTGTAACAGTCTTGAATAGTTACAAAAAAAGTAATTTTTTCATCAGGATAAGTTTATTTTTAACAAGAGTTTAAGATAGAAAAGATTTATTGATCTTTTATATATATTGAAATAATTATCATATTTCGTTGAAACACTTGAGCGTATATAAAAAGGTCTATTCCTTCGAGAGAGAACGGTTTTTTAATCACATCTTACTTATCAGCGGTTATTTCCTGATATTTAACCCTTGTTTTGCTCCCCGGATAAACCTTCAAAGCTTCCTGCAAAATTTTAAGACAAACTGCCAAATCTTCCTTTTTCAAAACATAAGCAATTCGAACTTCATCAATTCCTTTGTTGGGAACCGTGTAAAAGCCAGAAGCCGGAGCCATAAAAATTGTTTGGTTTTCGTATTCAAAATCGGAAAGTAACCATGCACAAAATTTATCTGAATTGTCAACCGGAAGGCGGGCAACTGTATAAAATGCACCCATTGGAATAGGTGAGTAAACACCTTCAATTCGGTTTAGCCCGTCAATTAGGAATTTACGGCGGTTAACATATTCGTTGTAATTGTTGAGCATGTATTCCGGGGCGGCATCTAACGAAGCTTCGGCAGCAATTTGCCCAATTAATGGTGGGCTCAACCGCGCCTGGCAAAATTTCATCACGTTCTTTTTTACCTCTTCGTTTTTAGTAATCAAAGCACCAATCCGCAATCCACATTCACTATAACGTTTCGAAACCGAATCAATTAAAACTACATTTTGCTCAATTCCATCCAAATGAAATGCCGAAATATAAGGAGCTCCGGTGTAACAGAACTCACGATAAACTTCATCAGAAAAAAGGTATAAATCGTATTTTTTTACCAAATCGCGGATTTTGTTCATCTCCTCCTGCGTATATAAATAACCCGTTGGATTATTGGGATTACAAATCATAATCCCCTTTGTTTTGGGGGTAATCAATTTTTCAAACTCCTCAAACGGGGGAAGTGCAAAACCCTCTTCGATATCGGCAGCAATCGATTTAATTTTAGCTCCTGCAACAATCGCAAAAGCCTCGTAATTTGCGTAGGCAGGCTCGGGTACAATAATTTCATCGCCCGGGTCGAGGCAACTCATAAAAGCAAAAGTCACCGCTTCGCTTCCACCCGTAGTAATAATTATATCGTCAACATCAACTTCAATATTGAATTTGTGATAATACTTTACTAATTTCTCCCGAAAAGAACGAATCCCTTCACTCGGTGAATATTCTAAAATCGTACGATCTATATTTCTTATCGCTTCCAACGCTTCCGGAGGAGTTGGCAAATCGGGCTGGCCGATATTTAAATGATATACCCTTCTACCCATCTCTTTAGCTTTGTCGGCTAAAGGACCCAATTTTCGAATTGGCGAATCGGGCATTAATTTTCCTCTGTCTGAAACTGTTGGCATGTTGTAAAATATTTTTTTAAAAGAAAGCAAATATACAAGTATCAAATTGAAATATATAGTTTCTGTTTTTCGCCAATTTGATATCTTATTAAAAAATTAACTTCCAATTTGGTAACTACCTCGTTCTAACACAATTCAAATTTTTTCAATAATTTAAAATCATGATTTTTTATCATGCTTTTGTAATTGCTTATTAACTATTTTTGGCATTAAAATAAATTTAATTTTTACTGAAATGATTATAGGTGTACCAAAAGAAATTAAAAATAATGAAAACCGCGTTGCACTTACTCCGGCAGGTGCTGCTGAATTAGTTAAACGCGGACACGAAGTTTATGTTCAGACTGGTGGCGGAAACGGTAGTGGTTTCTTAGACGAGGATTATATTGCGGCAGGTGCAACCATGCTTTCAACCATCGAAGATGTGTATGGAATTGCTGAAATGATCATAAAGGTTAAAGAACCAATTAAATTGGAGTATAAACTAATTAAAAAAGGTCAAATCTTATATACTTATTTTCACTTTGCTTCGGGGAAAGAATTAACCCATGCAATGATTGAAAACAAATCAATCTGCTTAGCTTACGAAACAGTTGAATTAGATGACCGTTCGCTTCCACTTTTAATACCAATGAGTGAAGTTGCAGGTCGTATGTCGATTCAGGAAGGTGCAAAATATTTGGAAAAAACATACGGAGGATACGGGGTACTGCTTGGAGGAGTGCCCGGAGTACTTCCTGCTAAAGTATTAATTTTAGGCGGGGGAATTGTAGGGACCGAAGCAGCAAAAATGGCTGCAGGCCTGGGTGCCGATGTAACAATAATGGATATTTCGCTGAAACGCTTGCGTTATCTTGACGACATTATGCCGGCCAACGTTAAAACCATGATGAGCAACGATTACAATATCCGCGAAATGGTGCAAACCCACGATTTAATAATTGGTGCCGTTTTAATTCCTGGCACAAAAGCCCCACATTTAGTTACCCGCGAGATGCTAAAAACAATGCGCCCCGGAACTGTAATGGTTGACGTGGCAGTTGACCAAGGAGGTTGTTTTGAAACTACGGTTGCAACAACTCATACCGATCCAACTTTCACAATTGACGATGTAATACAATATTGTGTGGCAAATATGCCGGGTGCTGTTCCACGTACATCAACAATGGCATTAACAAATGCTACGCTTCCTTTTGCCATTCAAATTGCTGAAAAAGGATGGAAACAAGCGTGTATCGACAGTATTCCTTTACGCGAAGGCTTAAATATTGTAGATGGGAAAGTAGTTTACAAAGGCGTGGCCGAAGCATTTAATTTGCCCCTTGTAAAAGTTGAAAGTGTGCTATAAATTCTGAACAATTTATTCAAAAATATAAGCTCTGTTTCGGCAGGGCTTTTTTTATGTCAAAAAATCAAAATATTGTTTCTCCAATTTATTGTATATTTATTTCCTATTTATTCAGGGATGAAAAAACTAAAAGACAAACTTTACGAAATAATTTTTGAAGCAGATACCCGGGCAGGAAAAATGTTCGATCTTATCCTTCTTGTAATAATCCTGCTGAGCGTGGCACTTGTTATGCTTGAGAGTGTTCCTGCTATTCGGGAAAATAATCATCACATTTTAAAAATACTGGAGTGGGCAATCACGGTAATTTTTACGATTGAATATCTCCTTCGGATATTTATTGTAAAAAAACCATTTCGGTATATTTTGAGTTTTTACGGAATAATCGATTTCTTATCCGTAATTCCTACGTAGTATCTGCAAGAAAACTATCGAATTTTATAAAATAGATTATTTTGGATGAGATTTTTACTTTTTTGAGATGAAGTGATGCCTTAGCATCAGTGAATTGAAAAAAATGAAAATATCGCCAAAAGAAACATTTTTAATTTTGTAGAGTTTTCTTGCTGACACTACGTATCTGAGTTTAATAATTGTAGGTTCTCAAAGCCTAATTGTAATTCGGGTACTTCGGCTGCTACGTGTTTTTAGGATATTAAAACTTACCCGCCACACACAAGCCAGCAAAAGTCTGGCCCGGGCAATGTGGAATAGTCGGGCCAAAATTAGTGTTTTCATCTTTTTTGTTGTGATGATGGTAATAATAATTGGCACAATAATTTATTTGGTTGAAGGCGAAGAAAATGGATTTACCAGTATCCCGCGAAGTATTTACTGGGCTGTTGTAACCTTAACAACTGTTGGGTACGGCGACATTAGTCCGCAAACACCACTCGGTCAGTTTTTTGCCAGCATTGTAATGATAATGGGATACGCCATAATTGCTGTCCCTACCGGAATTGTAACTGCTGAAATATTAAAACCTTCATCGAAAAACACACAGGTTTGCCCGGTTTGTATGTACGAGATGCACGACGACGATGCGCTGTTTTGTAAAAAATGTGGAAGCAAAATTAATTCCTGATTTAGGGAGAAGAGTTTCTAACTCTTGATGTTTAATTTATTATTTCACGGAGTTAGAAACTCCGTGTCCCGGTTAACAAACTCTAAACATTTGTGGATATTTAAATGTAAAGATACTAATGCGAAATAAAGCATTTAACTATTATTGCAGTCACAAAATAGTCGTCACCCCACTTCAAGTGGGGTGACGACTACAAAACAAAAAGTATGAAGCAGTATCTAAATTTATTGGAAACCATTTTAAAAGAGGGGACAGCAAAGAAAGACAGGACCGGAACTGGCACAATTAGCCGTTTCGGGCATCAGATGCGTTTTGATTTAAGCGATGGGTTTCCGATGGTTACAACTAAAAAGCTGCATCTAAAGTCAATTGTGCACGAATTACTTTGGTTTTTAGCAGGCGACACAAATGTTAAATATTTGCAGGACAACGGTGTAAGGATTTGGAATGAATGGGCCGATGAAAATGGCGACCTCGGTCATATTTATGGTTACCAGTGGCGAAGCTGGCCAACTCCCGATGGTAATCATATCGACCAAATATCAAAAGTTGTTGACTCGATTAATAACAATCCTGATTCTCGCCGTCACATTGTTAGTGCCTGGAATGTTGGCGATATCGACAATATTAATTTGCCCCCCTGCCATGTGCTCTTCCAGTTTTACGTTGCCGGTGGAAAACTTTCGTGCCAATTGTACCAGCGAAGTGCCGATGTATTTTTAGGCGTTCCCTTTAATATTGCTTCGTATGCACTTTTAACTTTAATGATGGCGCAAGTAACCGGTTTGCAAGCCGGCGATTTCGTGCATACTTTTGGAGATGTGCATATTTATTCCAACCACATCGAACAAGTAAAACTTCAACTCACACGCGATCCTTTTGCTTTACCAACGATGAAAATTAACCCGGGAATTAAAAGCATTTTCGAATTTAAATTTGATGATTTTGAGTTGGTAAATTATCAGGCTCACCCGCATATTAAAGGGAAAGTGGCGGTTTAACCTTTAATTTTACGTGCATAATTTTGAGTGCTTTCAACCATTTTAAGAAGAATTGGGCAAAAGCGGCATATTTCAGAAAACAATTCAGATATTCCTTCAATTAGATATTCGTGTACAATCTCATTGCGCAACTCCTTCATTAAACGTGCTTCCTGAACCGAATTAATTAACCCTTTCTTTTCCATGAAATTGAGCGTGTCAAGCTACGATGTCATTTCAGCAAATTCATAATATGCGATGCTTCGAGAAACTTTATTGAAAAGTATATCAACCACACACCCAAAACGGCTCGACAATATTTCGTATGATTCAAATTGTTCTTCGGACAATTCACCTGATAAATCATACTTTTTGCAAATCCCAAACGATTTTATCAACCATGAGTTTGCCTTTTGAAGCATATCGATATTTTCATACAATATTTTTATTGATTGAGATTCTTTCATAATTCAATACCAGTTTGATACGCCAATTGAGCAAATGAAGAATCAAGATTTCGCTTGAGAAGTAAATCAATTTTTCTCTCTCCGATTAATGTCTTAATTCCCACCAATAATTGCAACTTTTTTCCAAGACTTGCTTTTTTACTTAAAACTAATAAATCTATGTCTCCTCCTTTTTTTTTATCATCGGTCCTTGAACCAAACAAAATTATCTTTGCATCCTTATCAAAATCAAAAGTTACATCTTTAATTGCGGCCACTTCTTCATTAGTTAATCTCATCTCAATAAATTTTACTATAATTGAAAATACAAAGTACTAAAAGTTTATTCAATTTTGAAATATTTAATTTCTATGATTCAAAAAAACATCTCAATAATTGTAGCAATTGCTGAAAACTTTGCAATCGGCAAAAACAACGATCTGCTTTTTCATCTACCCAACGACTTAAAACATTTCAAGGAAATTACCAGCGGGCACACCATTATTATGGGGCGAAATACTTTGCTTTCGTTGCCAAAATGGCCACTTCCCAACCGAAGGCACATTGTTATCACCGATAAAAAAGACGATAATTTTCCGGGTTGTGAAATCGTTTTTTCCATTGAGGAAGCCATTGAAAAAGTAAAAAACGAAGACGAAGCATTCATAATTGGTGGTGGAATGATTTATCGGCAATTTTATCCGGTGGCAGGTAAACTCTATTTAACGCTGGTCCACAAACCATTTGATGCCGATATTTATTTTCCTGAAATCAATTACCCGGAATGGAAAGAAAATTTCCGCGAAGATTTTCGGGATGAAAAGAATAATTTTAATTATTCGTACTTAAATTTAGAACGTAAATAAAATATTCAAATTTGTTCAACCTATTAAAGGCTTGTGCTTTTGTATATTATTTCTACCGTAGGTAAAACCTACAGCTATTGTTGTTAAATCCTTTCGGGATTTTGAATAATAGGGAACTAACATATTAAGAAAAAAACTCCGAAGGAGTATAACAATAATAGCCATGGGTGAAACACATGGAAAACAAAATGAATTAAATATGAACCCTGAAAAATATGCAATTTTACTTGTTTAGCCATATTGCTTTATTTTCAGGGCATTCTGCTGCTGTTATTTACTTATTATGCCTAATAAAATTGGGTGGCCACTACCAATGACAGATTTGTTTTCTTGTCATCTCCCGCATTGCGATGCCTTTGGCAGACAGAGGAGAGATCTGGTTCATTTTGCTTGGGATTCCTCCTCGTTCCTCCTCTGCCAAAGGCTCCGTAGGGATGCCTATGGCACATCGCTTTGCGGGGAATGACAGTTCCATTGGAACATTTCTGTCATTTCCCCATTATGCCTAATCCAAAAATTAGGTGAACTCTCGCAATGACAGATTTTTGTAGAATGCTGTTTTAATGGGAGTTGTAGTTTTTCGCATAGCGAACCCTTTGGGTCAACTCCAACAAATAAACCGGACTTTGGAAAGTCCGGCTCCCCTTACTGTCATTTTCTCATTATGCCCAAAAAATTTGGGTGGACCCTCGCAATGACGGGCGTTTCAGATATAACTTCTCAATCATAAAAACTTTAGTTTTAGGTCATTGCGACCGCGAGGAACGAAGCGGGAAGCAATCTGTTTCAATATTCTCATCTTTACCGGACAACAATGATCAAAATATTGCAATTTGAACAATTGATTATCATACTAACTTTGATCCGGCACGGTTTCCGGCAGCATCAACGGTGGTCACAATAATTTCACCTTCTGCTTTTTCTATATTAAAAGAAAATGGTTTACTTTTCAATACTTGTGGTTTATGTTCAACTTTTCCAATTAATTTACCTTTTACGAAAATTTCGTAATGCGAAATGGGTTCATCGCCAGCATACGCACTTTGCCAGGTTATTGTATTTTCATTTAATTGAATGTCGCGAGGTGCAGAGAGCCCTTCTTTTTCAATGGCCTGGAAATAATTACTTTTCGGTTTAACTTTTGCAGCTTGTTTTTCAATTTTTTTACGGTCGTCAGCAGGCATACCATCGGGTTCAATTTGTGCCGCATAAAAATTTTGTACCAACTGGCATTTCATGGGATCGTCGTCAATTTGTCCGATTCCAATAATTAAAGTATGTACTCCAGGAGTTGTTAACGAATATTCAATAAGCGGACGACTTGGCAACTCCGGTGTACCAATTTTTCTGAATACATCGGCCGGTGTTTGCGACCAGCGCGGTTCTTTGTGGTACATGGCTGCATCGGCAAAAACTTTCATGCCAATAATCCCCATTCCTTTGGCTTCGGCAACCGGGATTGCATTGTGTTGCATATTCATCTTTGTTTTGTCGTTGGCATTAATAGCGATTAACATTCCATCTAAAATTCCATATTCATCGCGCTGGATCATATCCATCATTGCAGGGGGATTGGCATGCCCCGAAAAACCAATGTGGCGAATTAGTTTTTCATTTTTTGGGTTCATTCCGGTAAGGTTTGTTCCATCCCGTAAATCACGCAAGGCAACCAGCGCACCAAAATTTCCATCGGGGTAGAGCGGGGTTTCCAGCCCTTCATACAGTACATCAACTTCGTTGATGTTGTGTAAGGTGTGGCATAAAACCATATTCAAATACGCACCATCTGGATAATCCCCCTCTCCATCGCCAAAAATTTGAGTGAGCGAACGTTTTACATCGTCAACTGCACATTTAACATTTTCGCCATTCGACCAATTTTTAACATTTTCTCTCTCCGGCCAACCTGGTTTTCCCCATCGCTGTGCCGTTTTAGAAGTTAACCAGATAGATTCTCTTAATTCTTTGTTGTATCCTTCTTCCCCGGGAATCAGGTTTAACTTCTTGAATGCTTTGTTGAAATTTAACTGGCTGCCGGCGTATAAATTGGAAGTATCGTAATAATTGATGCCAAGTTCGAACGTTTTCAAAATAATTGGAACCGGGTCAATGTCATCGGGCGTCCATTGCAACGAAGCCTGACCGCCCAAAGCGATAGTAGTTACATCAAATCCAAGTTTCCCAAACTTACGTTTCATGGGTGCCGGCACATTTTCTACATTGCAACCACCGAACGACATTGCAGAAATAGCAGCAGTTGAAGCTGCCGAAACTTTTATGAAATTTCTTCTTGAGATGGGGTATTTTTCTTTTTTTTCCATTGAGTTGGTTTTTTAATTTCTTTAAAATTACAGAATATTTAAATAGTAAACAATCCGAATTTAATATGCTAATGTTATTTAGCATTGAATTATTTATTGTTTTCGATCTATTTTGAACATATAAGTAGCTAAATTGTTTTTAAGGTAAAATGTCGTATAAAAAATAGTTATGAAACGACCATGCAGAATTACTTCACAAACATGCACAATTAAAAAGGGAGTTATTCCGAAGGAATTCCTTTGGAGCATCGAATACATTTGAAAACCAACAATTTTAATGAGATGAAAAACAGAAGAGAATTTTTAAAAAGAGGTGCTTTGATTACCACCGGGTTGGTGGTTTCTGCACCATTATTGGCAAAATCGAGATCGCTAAAAGATGATGACAAGGATTTTACAGGAATTATATTTACTGAAAAACAACAAGCCGGATGGGATGGCAAAGCCGGAAGCCATGTTCCTAAAGTAACCGTGAAGGGCAATAAAGTTACTTTGTTGACCGAGCATGGAATGAGCGAAACTCATTTTATTGTTCGGCACACGCTGGTTGATGAAGCTGGAACAATGTTAGGAGCACAAACTTTTTCTGGTACTGACGAAAAGGCTGAGTCAACATTTGAACTTCCGGCGGGTTTTAGCGGAAAACTTTATGCTACCAGTTTCTGTAACAAACATGATTTTTGGCTGAAGGAGTTTAGCGTGTAACAACAGTTGCACTTTTGCCAACTAAATTTTATCAAAAGTAAAATTACCCCAACTGCGCCTCGTTTGCAACGAGGGGTTAGCTGTTAAGAGTTTATAACTCAGTTTATCATCAACTTTTTCATCCGCCCCTGTTTTGCAGATCTAAACTACGGTAATAAATCGCTTCTGAAAGATGGTGAGCTTAAACATCCTGCTCGCCTTTCAAATCTGCGTTGGTTATCTACAGCACGATTGCATCGTTTGATTTAGTGCAGTAAATCTTCTAATACAAATAAACATCAGTTTTGAACACATCACAATTAACCAATAGAATTATGGAGTAATAAAGTAATCGATGAAAAATTAATAATGCTCACAATAATCCTATAGAAGAAGGTTTGGTTTTCAGAGCAGAAGATTTATCCGTCAATAGCCGGACAGGTTTGTATAGCAAAACTGCTGACTATGGAGGAGAAAAAGGAATGCTGGATATTAAATTAAATTAATAGAATAGCAATATAATAGCACGGATTACAAATCCGCGCCAGCGGGGGGAAAGAACTAATTTTGATTTCATACAACAATTTATTTCAACTGCAAATTAACAAAAGCGATTGATTTGAGCTATCCTTTGGTATCCCGTTTTTATTTTGGACGAAGGAGGATTATTTGAGTAAGATTTCCTCTATTTTAAAATAAACTTGTTTTGAAATCTCAATTATCTCCAAGCAGAATTTATGGTCAGGAATAAAATCAGGGAGTACACTTCCCAAGGGATATTTTGAAGGTAGGTAAATGGTGTTTATTAAGTCGCACTCATCTTCAGTAATACCAATATGAATTTTGTTTTTTATTAAAGTATGGTTGAGTTCAAGTATGTCGTGAGTCTTTTTTATCGTAATTCCTTTTTCAATCAATATTGATTTTATTGCTTTTTCAATACATTGTTGCGCATTTTGTAAACACGGATTGAACAACAAACTTTCTAATAGGATCTCTGAAGATTTCAAATTTTCCAAAGCAAAATCCAGCCATATTTTAGCTTCATCTTTCATAAATTATCTCTCCATTATTAATCTCGCTTAGAAATATTCCTGTTGAATTATTTTTAAGAGGGACTATATCTAACGGAATAATTTTGGCAATTTGACGGGTTAACTTTCTGTATTTCATCGAAAGTTTAAGATAAACTTCTTTACTGTCTTGAAAAATTGCAATATCAATATCGTTTGGATTTTTCATTTTTAAAAATGATCCAAAAACGATAATTTTTGAAACTTCTTTTTCTTTTGAAAGAACTTCTTTTAATTTGACTTTAATATCTATCTTTTCTTCTTCGGTCATAGTTTTTCTAATACCTTTTACAAAAATAGCAAAAAATGAGCGATAATTTATTATTTGTTCCAGTTGATTTTGTTCTAATCCAAGATATCTGAGTTTCCGGGAAATCGGCGAAAATGCTTTAATTCATCTCTTTAATCTATTTTAATTTTCAACTCACCCCTATCTCCACTGCATTCCGATTATCCCCTTTTAGGGAACAGGAGCTTCGGAGAAGCGGCAGGGGAAAGAACTAATTTTGATTTCATACAATAATTTATTTCAACTGCAAATTAACAAAAGCGATTGATTTGAGCTGTCCTTTGGTATCATGTTTTTAGGGAATGGATTTTTTATCTACACATGGCGATTTGGAAATCGCAGCACGAATGAAAAATCCGGTCCCTTTTGAAACCGGATTTTTTGGGAGTTGGACTTTCCCAAGTCCAACATATTTAAAAACGTGCAGTTTGGAAACTTTACGTCCCAGAACTGCACATCACATTAACCCTGCTTTAAATTCATTCTTTTCAAAACCTCTTCAATTTTATCGGCAACCGATTTGGCTGTACTACTCTCTTCAAATTCAATCGAATTCAATAGATCTCCAACTTGAATTATTTTTTCATTCAAAAAATCCATTTTCTCTTTTAAAAACACGGCATCTCCCGTTTGCCAGTAATCGCCTTCATCCCAAATTTCAAGGTTTGATATGTATTTTTGCTGAAGGTATTTCAATAATTTAATAATGGCAATATGGATTTCGATTGGTGAAAACTGCGTTTTTGTGTGGTTTAAAAAAGTAATTTCGTCATTGTGTGGAAAATGTTCGAGCATTAGCGCATTTCGCAGAAAGCCATTTTTGTCGATCATAAATTGCAGCAGTTCCGATTTAGGCTTTGTAAAATAATAAATGCTTCAAATTTAACGAAGTTTTTTTGGTTTTTAGCAACTTGATAAATTTGCGTATAGCCATGTTTAT
>JAKIST010000101.1 GCA_021648495.1 Draconibacterium sp. | reverse complement strand
TGTGTTAAACAGGTTCGATTCAAGGAAAATCTGTCCATCGGTAATCGAAATTACGTTGGTTGGAATGTATGCCGAAACGTCGCCTGCCTGAGTTTCGATAATCGGTAGTGCGGTTAACGAACCACCACCTTTTACTTTATCTTTTAAACAATCGGGCAAGTCGTTCATGTTTTTGGCAATCTCGTCGGAGTCGATAATTTTTGCCGCACGTTCTAACAAGCGCGAATGCAAATAAAATACATCTCCCGGATAAGCCTCACGGCCCGGTGGCCGACGGAGCAACAGCGAAACTTCGCGGTATGAAACGGCTTGTTTCGACAGATCGTCATAAACAATCAAAGCATCGCGGCCAGTATCGCGAAAATACTCTCCAATGGCAGCTCCTGCATAGGGAGCATAAAATTGTAAAGCGGCAGGATCGGCAGCAGTTGCCATAACAATTACAGTATATGCCATTGCACCATGCCTTTCAAGTGTGGCAGCAATGTTCGCAATGTTGGACCCCTTTTGCCCAACTGCTACATAAATACAGTAAACAGGTGTGCCTTTTTCAAAATTTTCCCGTTGGTTAATAATTGTATCTATCGCCACAGCCGTTTTACCGGTCTGTCGGTCGCCAATAATTAATTCGCGCTGTCCCCGTCCAATTGGAATCATTGCGTCAATGGCTTTCAATCCGGTTTGAAGGGGTTGTTTTACCGGCTGACGGTAAATAACGCCGGGTGCTTTTCTTTCCAAGGGCATTTCCAATAAATCGCCCTGAAGCGATCCTTTACCATCAATTGGCTCGCCAATAGTATTAATAACCCGGCCAAGAAGTTGTTCTCCTACCATAATCGACGCAATTCTTCGCAACCTTTTTACGGTATCTCCTTCTTTAATTAATTCAGAAGCACCTAAAAGAACAGAACCAACATTGTCTTCTTCCAGGTTCAGAACGATTCCTTTCACACCACTGTCAAACTCAATCATTTCGTTTGCCTCTACGTTTGAAAGACCGTAAATACGTGCAATACCATCGCCGACCTGAAGAACAGTTCCAACCTCTTCCAATTCAGCTTCCGATTTGAAGCCTTCGAGTTGTTGTTTTAATATTTCACTTACTTCAGCAGGTTTTATATTTGCCATATTGTATATTTTTTAACACTTTTATATTCAATTATTAAAGTTCAGCTTCGAGTAATTGTTGTTTTATTTTTTTGAGTTGTGTTGCCACGCTGGCATCGTACTGTTTGTCGTCTATGCGCAAAACAATACCACCAATTATGTTGGCATTTACCTCGCTCGTCAGCTCTATTTTTGCTCCTAATTCTTTTGCCATCAACAACTCGATCTTGTTTAAAATATCTTTATTAATTTCAGTTGCTGTGGTGAGTATTGCCGATTTTATATTTTGATCTTTTCGGGTGAGACTCAGGAAATTCATACAGATTCCCGGAATATGTACTTCTCTTTTATTGCTTGTAATCAGTAAAAGAAATTTCAATGACAATTCATCAATTTTCCCTTTGAATATTGTGGAAATTAATTTAATTTTTTTAGACGTTTTTACAACCGGGCTTTCCAATAGCAGGACGAAATCTATGGAATTGTTGCAAACATTTAAAACCGTTTCAATGTCGGTTTTTAGGATGTCCAAGCTATTTTTTTCTTTTGCTATTGAAAAGAAAGCCTTTGCATAGCGTACTGTTATTGCACTTTGATCCATATTTTTAATTCAGTTTAATATCGTCGATTAAACCATTTACCATTTTTTCCTGCTCGCCCAAGTTGCTCAACTCCTTTTTAATTACTTTTTCGGCAATTAAAACCGACAATTCAGCCACTTGTTTTTTTATTTCACTAATGGCTGCCGTTTTTTCAGCCTGAATTTGCTGTCGTGCTTGCTCAATGGATTTTTGGCCTTCAAGATTTGCTTTATCTTTTGCCTCTGCAACAATTTTATCTTTTATCTCTCTCGCCTCTTTTAAAATAATATCCTTTTCTCTTCTCGCTTCTGCAATAACTTTTTCGTTGTCGGCTTTTAAACCTTCAACCTCTTTACGAGCAGCTTCCGCTGAATTTAATGCAGTGGCAATGGATTCTTCCCTTTCACTGAGGGCATTTAAAATTGGTTTCCACGCAAATTTCCGAAGAACAAAAAGAACAATTCCGAAGATTATCAACATCCAGAAAATTGTTCCGGGATTTGGCATTACTAAACCCATGGTTTATCTTTTTTTGTTTTTGTTTTTCCTGAAAATACAGGAACTTTTAAAAAGCAACTAACCTCCGGCAATCCCGAAGGTTGTTGCTAAAATTCTTTTGCTACACAAAAATTACGAGTGCACAAATGATAACAGCGAAGAAGGCCACACCTTCAATTAATGCTGCTGATACAATCATGTTTGAGCGAATGTCCCCAACGGCTTCGGGTTGACGGGCGATGGCTTCCATGGCACTTGCACCAATTCTACCAATACCAATACCGGCACCAATGGCCGCTAACCCGGCGCCCAAAGCAGCACCCATTTTACCAATGGCAGCACCGGCGGCGGCTTGTAGCAATACAGTTAAAATAGCTGATAACATAGCATTTAATTTAAATAATTAATATTAAGAGACTGTCTTGAGTTTACCATTTATTCTATAATTCGATTTTTTCATTTATACTACCTTGAAATTCCCTCAAATAGCTGATGCTATTCATGTCAATTCCGCCTTGTCTAAATAAAAAACTCTTTCTAATATTTTTAAAAGTTAAACTCAAAATAATCTCAATGATGTTCTGCTGTCGCCATTCCAAAATAGAGTGCCGACAACAGTGTAAAAACATAAGCTTGAATAAACGACACCAACACATCGAGCAAAATAATAAATACTGAAAATGCAATTGATATTGGGCTTGCCGCCAAGCCAACCCCTGTGCCAAATAAACTTGCAAAGATGAAAATTAAGCTCACAAAAACGGTTACAATCATGTGGCCGGCCAACATATTTGCAAATAACCGGATCATCAAAACAAAAGGCTTGGTAATCACTCCGGTAAGCTCAACAATTGGCATTAATGGAATTGGGAATTTTAACCACCACGGAACATCGGGGTTATAAATTTCTTTCCAATAATATTTGTTCCCATTTAATGTTGTTATGGCAAAAGTAAACAGTGCTAAAACCATTGTTATCGCAACGTTCCCGGTAACATTTGCCCCAAAAGGTGGAATGGGGATTAATCCCATAAGATTGTTGATTAAAATAAAAAAGAAAACGGTTAAAAGGAAAGGTATAAATTTTTCGGATTTCTTTTTTCCAATCGTGGGGATGGCAATTTCGTCGCGTATAAAAAGAATAACCGGTTCCAACAAATTCTGCAAACCTGAAGGTGCTTTGCCTTTGTTCCGTTTTGCTGCACCAGCAACAGAAAAAAGGAGCCAAAACAAAATAACAACCGAAACTAAAACTCCGGTAATTGACTTGGTAATTGAAATATCTATTGGTTTTCCAATTTCATGGCCTTGAGAATCCAGTTCTACTATTTTACCCTCGAATTCTTTGCTGTGCGAAATTTGAAAACCTTTGTATGCTGAATGTCCATGGTGGAATTTTGAAGACATAAAAACGTAAAAACTTTTGCCTTCGTGCAATTCAGGGCTTTTACTGTAAAGGATAACTGGCAGTGGGATACTAATGTGTTTTTCGCCAAAAGTAACAATGTGCCATTCGTAAGAATCAGAAACATGTTCAATTACAAACTTCCCGGCATCAAAACCCTTTTCAAGGTGCGAACTGGTTTCGTGGCCCTGTTCTTCTTCGTGGCTTTGTTGTGCAGACAACGGGACAAATCCAATTATTGTAATTGCAGATACTAAAAAAATTGCTTTGGAAAGCTTTAACATAGTTCATTTTAGTTTATCAAATACCTGCAAAATTATAAGATTTTTTGAATGTCGGGTTAATTTTTTGTGTTTTTAGTTTTAGAATTAACAATGTTTTGGAGCATTTTCTTTGTTGTTTTTTATATTGTTTCAATTCGCAACAAATGGAGTGAGAAATAATTTATTTTTTTTTATTTTCTTTTGAACTTCGTGTAATTTCTGAAACTTCAAGAAATGTAAAAATGAGGTAAAGAATCATAAGGCAAATTACAAATACTAAAGCATTTTTTGGGTCAACCGCAATATAGCTTATCGCAACAACAGAAAATAAAACCAATTTAAAGAATGTAATCAACATATTGCTACGTGCAAATTTGCCAATTTCCTTTTTTGATTGTTTAAGCTGGTAGGCATGTATCAAGAGAGTTACCACAAAGAAAAAAAGCAGTAGAAAGGGTAAAATCGCGATATAATATCCAGGTAAAAAAAGTGAAAAAACTAAGCCTCCCAACAATGCAATTGTTAGGGTAACTCCTGTAAGTTTTATAATGAAGTGCTTCATTTTATTCTTTATAAATTCCAATGTGCAAATTGCAACAATGAAAAAGCTTTCTATTGGAATTTGATTTATTGGTTATTATTTTAAATTGTGATTTCGTTATTTCTTAAGCAGGTTTCGGGTTCCGTAAATAATTGCAGAAATTACTGAAAAAATCATTAACCCCAGCGTGAACCCTTTAAATTCATTTGTCATCCATTGGTCAATTTTGTAACCTGCAAATGTTCCCAGACCAATAATCGCCATCATTTCGAAACTAAGGCTGGAGTAACGTATAAAATTATCAAATCCCTTGCTCTTATTTTGTTTTTGCTGTTTCATTGGATGGGCCAGCTCCTTTCATAACACAAGTTCCGGTGAACAACGAACCGGGTTCAACCGATAGTTTCCCTGCAATAATATCCCCTTCAATTTTTGAAGTCGATTTCATATTTAATAATTCGTTGGCTGTTACTTTTCCTTTAATGGCCCCTGAAACTTCAACATTGTTACAAACAATTTCGCCTTCTATTTTCCCTTTTGGCCCAACAACTAATTTCCCTTTTGCCGATATATTCCCGGATAATTCTCCATCTATTCGAATGTCTCCATGGGCAATTACATCTCCTTTGATTATGGTACCTTCGCTAATAATATTAATGCTTTGGTTTTGACTTTCGCCGTACGGTTTTGAAGTTTGTTTCGACATTTTATTTTGTTTTAATTTCTTACAAATTTTATTGAACAGCATATTCTTTTGCATCTAAAAATAGGAGCTTTGAAATTACAATTTTTTGCTGGTACAACAAAAGGATTTCAATAATATTGGGAAATTTGAAGAATTAACAAATTGAATTTACTTACGGATTGATTTATAAACATCAAATTGACAAATAAATGTCGTTTAAAATGGCACACTGAACTGCAACCGAGAGTTTTCAGGTTATTCAGTATCGTAGGCCCATTTTAGGTAAACGCTGCCCCATGTAAACCCGGCACCAAATGCTGCGAGAATAAGATTATCGCCTTTGTGCAGCTTCTTTTCAAACTCCCATAAACAAAGCGGAATGGTAGCGGCAGTTGTATTTCCATACTTTTCAATATTAATCATTACCTTATCTTTGTTTAACCCCATTCTTTTTGCAGTGGCATCAATAATCCGGAGATTTGCCTGATGTGGGACCAACCAGTCAATATCATCCGATTTTAAATTATACCTATCCATTATTTCAACGGCAACATCGGCCATACCGTAAACGGCAGCTTTAAAAACAGCTTGTCCTTCCTGATAAACAAAGTGTTCGCCATTTTCAACTGTTTTACTCGAAGTAGGGAGCAACGAACCTCCTGCTTTAATGTGTAAATGATGCCGCCCCAGCCCGTTAACATGGTTTATGTGATCTACCACACCAATATCTTCGATTGTTGGTTCGAGCAAAATAGCAGTTCCCGCATCACCAAAGAGAGTACAGGTTGTTCTGTCTTTGTAATTGACAATCGATGACATCATATCGGCAGCAACCACTACAACTTTTCTATAACGGCCCGATTCAATAAATTGGGTAGCCGTTGACAAGGCAAATATAAAACCCGAGCAGGCAGCATTTAAATCGAAACTCCATGCATGGTGGATTCCCACTTTGTCTGCAATAATATTTGCAGTTGCAGGAAAAGGCATGTCGGGCGTAATTGTGGCACAAATTAACATGTCAACTTCATCCACAGAAGTATTTGTTTTTTCAAGCAAGTTTTTTACCGCTTCTGCACCCATGTAGCTTGTAGCTTTCCCTTCTCCTTTTAAAATGCGGCGCTCTTTAATTCCAATTCGCTTCATTATCCACTCATCAGTGGTGTCAACCATTGTACTTAATTCTTCGTTGGTTAAACGGTATTCGGGCAAGAAGGCTCCTACTCCAGTTATTGCGGCCCTAATTTTATTCATTGTCATATTTTATTTTGTAAGACGATTTCAAAAGAAATAGTTCGTGCTGAAAAAATAGTGTGCGAATATAGAAGTTAAATTGAGTAAATACAAGATTTTAGAGGAAGGCTTAAGAAAAGCTTCATTTTCAGTAGAATAATCAGTTCAAGGGTTCGAAAAGTTGCTGGTTTATTGGGGCAGTACTCTTATCTAAATTGGAAATGTAATATCGGGCATTAAAGTACGGAATCGAGAATTTTATGGAAAGAACTCTCTCGGACAAGTCGAAAAAATTGAAATAAAAGATGCTGTTTTTTTTCTTCCATAGCAAAAAAAACCAGGCAAAAACCTGGTTTAAACTGCAATGTCTTTTTCAATTACTTGCTTACCTCTGTAGTATCCACATTCGGGACAAACCGTGTGGTATCTTACAGTAGTTCCACAATTAGAACAAGTAGCAAGTGTTGGAAGAGTGGCTTTGTAATGCGTACGCCTTTTGTCTCTTCTCGATTTTGATATTTTATGCTTTGGATGTGCCATAACAGATGTTGTATTTAATTATTGTTGTTGTTGTTGTTGTTGTTGTTTCCTAATTTTTTTAATGCGTCCCAACGCGGGTCGGTTGTTTCTTCCTCTTCGCTCTCAACATGCATATAATTTTTAAGTTTTTGAAGCATCTCTTTGTTGCAATCTCTTGCCCCATTTTTGTTTTTAGGGTGAACGTGCCGCAAAGGAATACTTAATGTTACATATTCGTAAATTATTTGAGTTAGGTTAATGTGGTGTTCCTGGGGTAAAACCCAAATTACGTTTTCACCCTCTTCGAACTCTTTTTCGCCAAATTTTACAAAAAATCCAGTTTCCCCTTTCACTTTTTGCTGGTAGTTATCCAAGCATCGGTCGCAGGTAAGTTCGAGCCACCCTTTTATTTTGAGGTGAAGTTTTAAAAATGCACTGCGCTTTTCCAGTGTTACTTTAATTGTTACTTCCCCGTTGTCAACCAGGCTCTCTTCAAAATGTGCAAAGAACTTATCGTCAATCCCAAATTCGAAATCATGCCTACCTTCATTAAGGCCTTTAAATTCAATATTGTATTTCAATCTCCAGCTCACGATTCCAAAAAAGTGATGCAAAAGTATAAATTTTTTATTAACAGTCGAAAGATTCAATTAATTATTTTGGATTTCATACGATTGAATTATTTATTCTCACAAATTTCAAATGTAATTTACAATTCAAATATCATTTAAGTGGTAAATGATTTGTAAGGGATTGCAATGAAATAACCTAAGGCTTTGTAAAATAATAAATGCTTCAAATTTAACGAAGTTTTTTTGGTTTTTAGCAACTTGATAAATTTGCGTATAGCCATGTTTATACAAAGATTTAGCAAAGAAGATAAAAAGCAAAAGAACAAGTTAAAAAGGAGTAGTTATTGTTTTACAATGCCTAAGCGTTTTAACTCGTTCTTTTGCACGCTAACTTCGTCAATTCCAGTCATGTTATTTCTTCACAAACCCGAAGTTCGTTTCATTCTACATGAATAAGGAAAATATTTTTTGGTTTATTTTCAGAGTGGATAAATGGACATTTTTTCATTAAAAAAATTCACCCAAATGGTCTGAAACAGGAAAGAATAAATTGAAAATTCATTGGCAAATTATTTATTCAGCACAATCCGGAAAGTGGTACCCTTCCCCATTTCGGACGATTTGATAAAAATTTTGCCACGGTGGTAGATTTCTATAATTCGTTTGGCCAACGACAACCCCAATCCCCAACCGCGTTTTTTCGTTGAAAAACCAGGTTGGAAAATGGTTTTAAAATTCGATTTATGAACGCCAATTCCGGTATCGGTTATATCAATAAAAACCTGTCCTTCTTTTTCTTTTAATTGAATGGATATTTTGCCCTTGTTCCCCATTGCATCAATTGCATTTTTGCAGATATTCTCTATCACCCACGAAAAGAGGGCTGCATTAAGAGGTGTCTCAATATATTCATTTTCAGAAAATGAAGTTTCGAAAATAACTTTACTTGATGAACGGGTTTTTAAATAATTCACCGAAGAACCTAAAACTTCAACCAAATTGGTTGGGAGCAATTCGGGTTTCGAGCCAATTTTAGAAAAACGCTCGGTAATTCTTTCCAGTCGATGGGTGTCTTTTTCAAATTCTTTAATCAGTACCGGATCTACATTTTTTAATTTCAGTATTTCGGTCCATGCCATTAACGACGAGATTGGTGTTCCCAGCTGGTGTGCCGTTTCTTTCGACATGCCAACCCAAACCTGGTTTTGCTCGGCACGTTGTGTGGCGCTAAATGCAAAATAAGCAACCACTATAAATATAATAATTACAAAAAGCTGAATTAAAGGGTAGAACCGAAGATTACGCAAGATACTTGATTCGCGGTAATACAAATATTGAATATTGTTTTCAGAAATTTTAATTGAAATTGGTTCTGAATAATCTTTCATTTTTTTTAGTTCCCTTTTTAAAACTTCATCCTTTCTAACTTTACTAAAACTAATATTGGCAATGCTGTTAAATGTGCCGTCTGCGTTAATAATTATTATAGGGATTGTAGTATTTTGGGTTGTTACTAAACTTAAAAAACTTAGGTAGTCGGTGTTTAGTGCCTCTATCTCGGGCGAAACCGTTTCGATACTGGCGTTACTTAAACGTTGCGTTGCCTCGGCCCAAAGTTCAACTTTATTGCGCTCTTCCTGCGCCATTTTTTCGCTTAACCAATTTGTGTAAAGCAATGATGCTACCCCGATTAATATTGCAATTAAAAGGAGTAAAAGTTTTCCGCGGCGTCTTTTAAGATAAATATCCAATGCGAAGTAGTTTTTAATGTATTACAGTTGAAAACGAGAGAAATACTAATTTATTATTTCTTTAAAATATTCAATACCGATTTTGTAATTCCTTTTGTGTCAATCCCACACTCTTTGTATAAATCTTCAACTTTACCGTGTTCAATAAATTTATCGGGAACACCTAACAGTTTTACAGTTGAGGAGAGATTATTTTGTACCATAAATTCTAAAATTGCACTTCCAACCCCCCCTTTAATTGTACCATCTTCAACCGTTACAATGTATTTGAAATTTTCAAAAACTTCGGTCAACAATGTTGTGTCGAGTGGTTTTACAAAACGCAAATCGTAATGTGCTGCCGAAACTTCTTTGTTGGCCAGACTTTTTACCGCCCGTTTTACAAAAACCCCAGCTTTCCCAATACTCAAAATAGCAATATCATTTCCATCAGCGAGTTTTCTTCCCTTCCCTATTTCTATTTTTTCGAATGGTTTTTTCCAGTTGGGTTTAATGCCGCAACCCCGGGGATAACGAATAGAAAAAGGATGCTTGTTTTCTTTTAGTTGTGCGGTGTACATAAGGTTGCGCAATTCAATTTCGTCCATGGGCGCCGAAACAATCATATTTGGGATGGAACGCATAAAAGCAATGTCAAAAACTCCGTGATGTGTTGGCCCGTCTTCTCCAACTAATCCTCCGCGGTCGAGGCAAAAAATTACCGGAAGATCCTGGATGGCTACATCGTGGATTATTTGGTCGTAGGCACGCTGGATAAAGGTAGAGAAGATGTTACAAAACGGAATCATTCCCTGTGTAGCAAGACCAGCGGAAAAAGTGACTGCATGTTGTTCTGCAATACCCACGTCGAAAGCCCGGGTTGGCATCTTTTCAAACATCAAATTCATGGAACACCCCGAAGGCATGGCAGGTGTTATTCCAATAATTTTATTGTTTTGTTCGGCCAGTTCAACTAAGGTTTCGCCAAAAACATTTTGAAATTTTGGTGCTTTGTCAACCGGGCAATCGCAAGAGTAAATCTCACCTGTTTCTTTATCGAAAACTCCCGGGGCATGGTATTTAGTTTGATTTAGCTCTGCTTGCTTAAAACCTTTGCCCTTTTGTGTAATTACGTGTAAAAGTTTCGGCCCCGGTATCTTTTTTAAATCGTTTAATACTTTGGTGAGATAAACAACATCGTGGCCGTCCACAGGGCCAAAATATCGAAAGTCGAATGCTTCAAAAAGATTATTTTCTTTTAAAAGCATATTTTTTAGTGCGTGCTGGTTTTTTTGAAGAAACCTTCGGATTTTACGGCCTACGTTATCCAGTTTACCAAGCCCTTCCCAAACATCTTTTTTGAAACGGTTGTATGTGTGCGATTTCGAAATATTCAATAAATATTGATTGAAACCTCCAACACTTGGGTCGATTGCCATATTGTTGTCGTTTAGGATAACAAGCAAATCCGATTTGTTTCCCCCGGCGTTGTTCAAGGCTTCGAAAGCCATTCCCCCGGTCATTGCCCCATCGCCGATTACTGCAACTACCTTCCTGTTTTTTTCACCTTTTAATTGCGACGCAACCGCCATTCCAAAAGCAGCGGAAATTGATGTTGAAGCGTGGCCTACCCCAAAAGAATCGTATTCGCTCTCTCCTCTTTTAGGAAAACCACTTATTCCTTTAAATTTTCGGTTGGTATTAAAAATATCGCGTCGCCCGGTTAAAATTTTATGTCCGTATGCCTGATGTCCAACGTCCCAGATTAATCGGTCGTAAGGTGTATTGTAAACATAGTGCAAGGCAACAGTTAACTCCACTACCCCCAAACTCGAACCAAAATGTCCGGGGTTGCTTGATAAAACATCAATAATAAAATCCCTTAATTCGTCGCAAATTTCAGGAAGTTCTTTTAACGATAACTTCTTCAAATCAGCTGGCCCATCAATTTTTCCAAGTAGCTTTCCCTTTAATTCATCCATCTGTATGAAAAATATTTTTCAAAGATAATAATTCTTGACTATTGCTTCTTAAAGTGTAATAAAACAAATTTGAAGCGCATTGTAAAAGAAGCAATTTCAAACTGAAAATTAGATACTTTATTTGGAATGAATGTGTAATTTAACTTGAACACTCAATTTATTTGTCAACATTTTGTTCTTTGGAAACAAATAAATGGATGTGGTAAAGTCCATTGAGCGTAAGCATTTCGTCTGTGGTTTGAACAAATTTAGTTAATGGTGCAATCACCGCGCTGAGTCCTCCGGTTGCAACAACAGTTAGTTTTTCGTTTAATTCGTTTTGTGTCCTTTCAATAATTGAATCGACCAAGCCCGTAAATCCGTAAACAACTCCGGCTTGAATCGCATGAATTGTATTTTCCCCTAAAACCGATGGTGGAGGGGTGAGGTGAATCTGGGGCAATTGAGCTGTTTTTCCTGCCAAGGCACTAACAGCGGTTTGCAATCCGGGTGCAATGGCAACTCCCAGTATCTCCGAATTTTTTCCAATGGTGGTAAAAGTAAGTGCGGTTCCAAAATCGATAACCATTGTAAGAGGTCCAAATTTTTGAAAAGCTGCAAGCGCATTGGCAACCAAATCGGTTCCAATTTGATACGGGTTAAGGATTTTAATGGGTAGTTTATTGTAAATGTCGGGGTTTACTAAAATCGTTTTCGAGTTGGGAATAAGCTCCGAAAGCATTTCGGTAAACGGATAAACCAACGAAGGAACAACACTGCTCAATACAATTCGATGAATTTCGTCACGCCAAAGTTTTCCTGCCGAGAGCAATGAGCGAAATATTACTTCATATTCATCGGCAGTTTTAAATTTATCGGTTTGAATTCGCCAATGATTTAGCCAAGTGTAATTATCGTGAATCCCAAATATTATATTTGAGTTTCCTATGTCTATTGCCAGTAACATATTTTTATTATTTAGTTTTTGTCTATAAAGTCCGACTTCTTTCCCGATATTCGGGACAGGCTGTTACGCTTGTCAGAAAAACAGTCATCCCGACGCGTCGGGACTCCTTTATTTTCTGACTTCGCAAGCCTCGAATTCGAACTTTCTATTTCAAACGCCTCTTTTATTGACAGTAACTATTTAGGAGTTGTAAACAAATAACCACTCGATTTCTACTTGTTCTTTTGCTTTTTATCTTCTTTGAAAAATTCTTTTAATAGAACCACTATTTACAGATTTTTCAACTCGCTAAAAAACAAAATATCTA
>JAKIST010000100.1 GCA_021648495.1 Draconibacterium sp. | reverse complement strand
GTTTTCCGGGGGCATTTACCAAATTGTATGTTCCCAGTTCCTCATCTTCATAAATACTCATTATTGGGTTGAACTTCAGTGCAGCATTTACAACTCCCGTGTGCGACGAAGCGGGTACTGCATCGTTAAGCGTTCGTGTAATTGTCATGTTACTTCCAACTTTTACGTTGTCCATAAGTTTCCGCTCTAAGTTCATCCTTCCGGAGTAGCGTTTGAAATTACCTCCTTTAATAATACCGTCCTGGTCTAAAACATTTCCACTAATTGCATACCTTGTTTTTTTGTCGCCACCCGAAAAGTTGAGTTGATAGTTTTGTGTCGGTGCCGTTCCAAAGACTTCATCTTGCCAATTTGTCCCCTCCGGGTTTTGGCGGATTTCCGCCATTTTTGCATCATCGTAGAATGGTGATCCTCCGTCGTTTGTATAAGCCTCGTTAACCAATTCAGCATACTCCAAAGCATTCATTACCTCAATGTGCTTGGTAACTTGCTGAATTCCATAATACGATTCGAATGATATTTGATCTTTGCCCAATTTACCCGATTTTGTAGTAATCAGCACAACTCCGTTTGCAGCACGTGCACCATAAATTGAAGTAGCAGAGGCATCTTTTAAAATTTCAATGCTCTCAATATCGTTTGGATTAATGGTTGCCATAGTACTTATTTTCTCGCTCCCACCTGTGTTTCCATAACCGGAACCGGAATAAATGGGGAATCCGTCGATTACATAAAGTGGTTCGTTTCCTCCCTGCAACGAGGTAGTACCACGAATACGGATTGATGCGGTAGCTCCTGGCATTCCGCTGGTTTGGGTAACCACTACCCCGGCAGCCCTCCCAGCAAGTGCCTGATCGATAGATTGAACTCCCGTCCCTTCAAGATCTTCTGCCTTTACCGACGTAACCGATCCGGTGAGATCGCTCTTTTTGATGGTTCCATAACCAATTGCAATCACCTCATCAATTCCTATTGCCTCCTCTTCCATTTTTATATCGAAATTGGTTTGGTCGCCAATAATAATTTCTTGCGACCGCATTCCGATAAAACTAAAAACAAGAATTTCAGCCTTTGCAGGCAGTACAAGCGTAAAACTTCCATCAATATTTGTAACTGTTCCTGTTGTAGTACCTTTTACGAATACCGAAACCCCGGGCAAACCTTCGTCCTGTTGGTCGGTTACTTTTCCCTGAATGCTTTTTTGGGTTTGTTGTTGCAAAACATCCGGATAGTTTTGTTTTGCCTTAATTAAGATGTTCCGATCAACAATTTCGTACGTAACCGGTTCACCCCTGAAAAGTTCATCGAGAACAGTTTCAATCTTTTTCCCTTTAAAATCAACATCAACTATTTTGTTATCGTCGAAATTATCCCGGTTGTAAAAGAAATAGAACTCCGATTGTTGTTCGATAGCATCGAATACGTCGGCTATTCTGGTGTTTCTCATCTTCAATGTCAGCCGGGTGCTTTGTGAGTACACGCTGGCAGTAGAAGAAAATACTGATAATACAATGAGCAGTACAGTTATTTTCATAATTAACCACGTTTTTTTTGTATGGGGAAAATTTATCCCAATACATAGTAATTTTTTTTTCATAACTTTGTAAGTTTTTAATTAATAAATTGAATTGGCTTGTTAAAAGCTAATGAAGATTTTAAAGGGGGGATACCGCAAATATTCCCTCTTTTTTTGCATTCACTTTAACTGGCCCAGATTTTTTGTTTCATAGGCAAATTGATTGATTAATAATTTATTGTTTAATTAGTCTCACTTCTTTGTTTTCGATGTAATAATCCAGATTAGCGGTTTTTTTGATTTTTTCAAGTGCGTCAATTAAGTTGTTGTTGTACCTGAACATACCCCTGAACCGGAATTCACCTATTTTCTCATCATCCAAATAGAATTTGATGTCATAAATATTTTCCAGCTTCTTAATTAAGTCGTTTAGGGTAGCATCTTTAAATATAATTTCACCATTTCTCCAAGATGAATAAATTTTTGTATCTACTTTTGTAATATTTATTTTATTCTTTTCCGAATTATAAACGGCCCTTTCTCCAGGCATTAGTTTTATTGATTGCTGATTGTTTGAATAAATTAGTAATTCAACAGTTCCTTTGGTTAGCGTAGTTTCAAACAAATTTGAACAGGAATATGCCTTTACATTAAACTCTGTTCCTGTTACCTTTACGCAACCCAATGACGTTATTACGTTAAAAGGCTGTTTGTTGTTTCTGGCAACATGAAAATAGGCCTCTCCATCCAGTTTTACTTCTCTTATTTTCTGATTTGAAAAGTTTGGATTGTAAGAAATTGTTGAATTGGTATTCACCCAAACTTCTGTCCCGTCTGGAAGTAAACATTTCGAAATGTTTCCTTTTGGCGAAGTGATTTCGCAGAATTGATTTTCAGGTGAATTATTTTTCGAATTTTGAAAAATGTACCAGCCAAGCGTTAATGAAATTGGAATGGCTAAAATTGCAGCTATTTTATAAAACAGAATTCGTTTCCTCGATTTTTGAATCGTCAATTGCAACTTCTTGTTTATTTCATGCTGAATTTTTAATTTATCTTCTTTTATTTCAGAATCAGAAAGTAGGTTCTTACTTTTCTCCCATGCTTTTAAAGTTTTATTAAACAGTAACCGATTGGCATCAGAGGCAGCTATCCAGCTTTTTAGTTCTTTGTTTTCAATTGATGTAATATTACCGGAAATGGATTTACCTATTATAATTTCGATATCCTTTATTGAGTCCGTCATTTAATTTTATGGTTTATAATAACAATGACGAAAAGAGTTGAATTTACCCTGTAATAAAAATAGATCTTTTTGAAATTAATATTGCAAACAGGTTAATTGATTTGCTTCCAGACAGGCTTTTCCTTAGCTTTTTTAATGCAATTCCCATTTGCATTTCAACTGTTTTTATTGAAATGTTTAGTTTCTCAGCTACCTGTTTGTATTTTAATCCTTCGAACCGACAAAGTATAAATATCTCGCGGCATTTCTCTGGAAGCTGGTTGATTGAATTGTTGATTCTGTTATTTATCTCAGCTTCCTGGATTATATTTTGAAAAGGAATCTTTTGAGTATTTTCTATTTTTGCAGTAATTTGGATTGTATTCTTTTGTTGGCGCAAGAAATCAATGGTTTTATTTCTTACTGCATTGTACATGTACGATTTAATTGAATGTGTAATATTTAGTTTTTCACGTTTAATCCATAAATCAACAAAAACTTGTTGAACTAATGAACGTGCTTTATCTATGTCTGCGATATAACCATCACAAAAAAAACATAATAAAGGATATTGTTCATCAAATAATTTGCTAAAGGCTATTTCGTCTCCGCTTTTAATTTTATCAAAAATATTTGGTTCAATAAGTTTAACCATTTAAGTTTTTTTGTTAGCTCTCTATGTTGTAAATGTAATAAAATGCTGTAATATATAATCATATTTTATTTATTCACTTTTTTTTGATTCGCCAACCTATTTTTTCTTCCTTGTTCCTGCCAGTCGAGATATGATTCTATGTATTTCTGGTTGTTTTCGTCGCTGTCGCCGTAATATTTGCGAACTTCTTCTAATTTTTTGTGCATCATTTTTTGCACATCGGCATATTCCGGATCGTCGTACACATTTTTCATTTCATTGGGGTCTTTTTCTAAATCGTACAGTTCCCATTCGTCAACATCGTAATAAAAGTGTATTAATTTATATCGTTTCGTTGCTACGCCATAATGTCGTTTTACCATGTGTATCGAAGGATATTCGTAATAAGTGTAGTATGCAAAATCGCGAAAATCGGTAGATTCGCCACTTACTATTTTTCTGAATGATTCGCCCTGGATTTCTGAAGGAACCGTAGCACCTGCATAATCGAGGAAAGTTGGGGCAAAATCGATATTCTGGACCAGGTTATCGATTTTAGTACCTGGCTTAATTTCTTTAGGGTAACGCATTAACAGCGGTGTTCGGAACGATTCTTTGTACATAAAACGCTTGTCGAACCAACCGTGTTCGCCAAGGTAAAATCCTTGATCCGAAGTGTAAACAACAATTGTATTTTCTGCAAGGCCGGCTTCATCGAGATAGTTGAGCACTTTTCCTACCGACTCATCTACGGATGCAATACACCCCAGATAGTCTTGCATATATCGTTGGAACTTCCAGTGCATTTTATCTTCTTCCGACATAGAGGGATATGCTTTTTCAAAAGCTTTGTTTATCGGGACATATATTGAATCCCAAGCCGCCCTTTGTCCTGAATCCATGCGACCAAGATTATTTTTATATGCATTTCGTCCCCAAGTTGTATTTTCTGGAATAGCAAATTTATCCATTATTTTTGGATCAATTTTATTGTCACCGGACCAGTTCATGTTTTTGAGGATATTCATCTCAGCTGTTCTTGCAGCTGTCCCCCTGCCATTATAATCGTCGAAAA
Source organism: Draconibacterium sp. (assembly GCA_021648495.1). Lineage (GTDB taxonomy): Bacteria > Bacteroidota > Bacteroidia > Bacteroidales > Prolixibacteraceae > Draconibacterium. Next base: position 7,976 of record JAKIST010000100.1, on the reverse strand, counting down.
GAGTTTCAGGTTCTTTAAACTTCATTTTTGTGTACTCTTTGAAATACTTAGGGGCAGGCAACCACTCGCGGTGTGGAGCCTTTTGGTGAAAGAGAAGGCAGAAAGGTTTTTTAGTGTCACGTTGTTTTAGCCAGTTTAATGCCAAATCTTTTATGATGTTTGTCACATAACCATGAATTTGTTTTTTCTCTCCGTTCACGACAAAATCAGGGTTGTAATAATTTCCCTGGCCAATAAGAACTGCGGAGTAATCGAATCCCTGTGGTAATCCGTTCAGGTGAATTTTCCCGATGAGGGCAGTTTGATAACCCGCTTTTTGAAGCTCTTTGGGAAAGTTGTCCTGATCCCAATTAAAGGGCATTGCGTTATCCACTTTTCCGTTTACAAAACTGTGTTTTCCGGTAAGCATGGCTGCACGGCTTGGTGCACAAAGCGAGTTAGTTACACAGGCACGCGAGAAAATGGCTCCTTCTTTTGCCAGTCTGTCAATATTTGGTGTTTTGTTTAACCCGTAACCATAGGCACTGACTGCCTGATAGGCGTGGTCGTCGCTCATAATATAAATGATGTTGGGTTTTTGGGCTTCTGCTTTTTGTGGCGGTTTGCAACTAAATATCCCTCCCACAAAAAGAAGTAGTGCAATTGATTTTAACAGGTTTTGGTTCATAATGGTATTTTTTTGGAATGAAATTTATTTTTTGAATTTAATGTTACAAGTTTAATAAAAAGAACAAGGTCCTGAAAATAAGATTTTGGTTTTATTGGAAGATACTGGATATATTTTAATCATTGTTGTCAGGTAAAGGTGAGAATATTGAAACAGATTGCTTTACTGCGTTTGCAATGACTTAAAATTAAGGGTTTTATGATTTGAGAGGGTTTGGTTGGCGGCTTCGCTTCCAAGCAAGCCCCTTTCAAATAAATTATATCTGAAACGGTCGTCATTGCGAGTGGTCACCTAATTTTATTAGGCATAATAAGTAAATAACAGCCGCAGAATGCCCTGGGTTTGAAGTGAAAGATGAAAATCGACCGCGGTATAATTTTGATTAGAGATGAACTCTTTTTCGGTCGAAATTGAACAAATTTACAAATAAACAAAAACACTGCTGTACAGGTAGTTACAAAAATCTGTCATTGGCAGTGTAACGAAGCAATCTCAAAACTGTTACCGGACACTAATGAATTTTAATCAAAATTTCCCGTAAAGTTGACTTGAAAGATTGGTCTGAATTATGAAAAATAATTAGGTTACAAGTATTTTCGTTTTGCAATATAGTATTCAAATTGCTACTTTTAACGGCATTATAAATTATATTTACAATTAAATTAAACTCAATCTAAATGAAAAAGCTACTTATTTTATTGATCTCAATTTTTATTGCTTCACACGTTTTTTCGCAAGACGAGGTTACAAAAGATGGCTGGAATTTTGGTGCATTACCTACCATTACTTTCGACACCGACCTGGGATTTCAGTACGGTGCCTTGGTTAATTTGTACGATTATGGCGATGGAAGTCGGTATCCAAATTACAACCACTCGCTCTATTTCGAAGTTTCGAGGTTTACAAAAGGAAGTGGGATAAATCGGTTTTATTACGATTCGGATGAGTTGATAAAAGGGCTGCAAACCTCGGTAGATATAAGTTTTCTTTCTGATCAGGCTTACGATTTTTATGGATTTAATGGCTACGATGCAGTAGTAAACCCGGGATGGATTGATGATGCCAGTTCAGATTACCTAACACGAATGTATTATAAATATGATCGCAAAATGTTCCGTTTTAAAGTCGATTTACAAGGCGAACTTTCGGGCGAAAAATTAAAATGGGCAGCCGGTATCAATTTACTTAATTTCAAGGTTGCACCGGTTAATTTAGATAAATTGAATGATGGAAAAGAGGGTGCTGATGTTTTGCCCAATGTTCCCGGATTATTTCAAAAATACCAGGATTGGGGTATCATTTCGGCAGAAGAAGCCAACGGTGGTTTTGTCCCTACATTTAAAGCAGGTTTAGTTATCGATACGCGCGATAACCGGCCTAACCCGATGAAAGGAGTTTGGACAGAAGCGGTTATTGTGGCGGCTCCTGAATTTCTTGGCGGCGAAAGTTCGTTCGCAAAATTAAGTTTAACACACAGGCAGTATTTCACATTAATTCCCGATGATTTATCGTTGGCTTATCGCTTGGCCTACCAAACTACTATTGCCGGGCATGTTCCATTTTATTATCAAAGCCAGGTAATTACATCGGTTATGAAAGGAGCCAGTTCTGAAGGTTTGGGTGGTGCAAAATCGTTACGGGGAATTCGCCGAAACCGCATTGTTGGAGATGGGATTATTTACGGAAATATTGAAGCCCGCTGGAAATTTGCTCGTTTTCAATTCATCAACAATAACTTTTATTTGGGTTTAAATGGTTTTACCGATTTTGGAAAGGTTACCAAAAAAATTGAGGAAAATTCAAACTTTTCAGTTCTTCCAGATAATTATTTTGATAACGATGCAGAAGCATTGCATCTTTCATACGGAGCCGGATTACGCATTGTAATGAACCAGAACTTTATTATTGCTATTGACTATGGAATTGCTGCCGATGAACGCGATGGAGATTCTGGGATTTATATTGGGTTGAATTATTTGTTTTAGTATTGAGGTTGTTTTTAATTAAAATGAGAATCTGCGGGAAACATCTTGATTTCATTGGACTTCATCTAATTTTTATTTCATAGCTAAGGGCGGTTTTGTACGATTTGTAACTGCCGAAAAATCTCTGATGGTACACGGAACGATAAAAGATCTTATGACTCAGTTACCTGAAAATCGTTTTGAACGGATTTACAAATCTTATGCTATTTCGCTTTCAAAAGTAATTTATGTTGAAGGAAATATGGTAAAAATTGCCGACCACAAATTATCGGTCAGCCAGAGTTACAAAGAACAGTTACTTATAAAACTGGGTTGAGGACTTAATAAAGAGATACTGATTTACATTAAAATATTTGCCAATAGAACACCCAAATACGTGCCAAAAGCATAACCTAAAATTCCAAGGGTAAGTCCCGATATAATCACTTCTTTATTTTTAAGGGCACCTGCAACAACCGGGACAAATGGGGGAGAAAAGGTAAGTGCAGTTATGGCAATAATGGTGGTGTCGGCATCAACGCCAAATATTTTGGACAGTCCTACATGAATTGCCATCGACCCAAAAACTACCAGCAACACGTATAAAAATAATTGTAAAAATTCTATCTGGAACATTCCCCGCAGGTTAGCCATTGAAGAAACAACAAGCGAGAAAATAATAATAAAATACATCCCCAACTGAAAGCTGTGTTTAATTCGGTTTACCGGTTTGAATAACGAAGCAATTAACCCAAGCGTAGTTATCGATAAAATTGCTGTTACCATTTGCACCGATTTTGGAACCAATAAACTTAATCCGCCCCCGATTGCAAAAATCAGCACCGATAATCCTAGTGATTTTAATAATCCAGGAATTCCTTTTTTAACAAAAAGTTCGTTGTAATTTTCCATTTGGCTGTTTTGTTCAGCCAGTTCTGTAAGGTTTTTGTGGTTGTGCCCTTTATTGAATTTCGGTAAAAAGGTATTAAAAAGCCTTTGGGCAACAGTCATTAAAAAAAGCAAGGCAAATGCGCCGATAAATAAATCGTAAGTATGTGTTAAAATAAAAATATTCGGACTAACATTTAACGCGGTACCAATTGCCGCAAGATTTGGGGTACCTCCTGTATAAACACCAACTAACATTCCAGATACTTTCCACGATTCGGGAATGGATTCAGCGAATAAATAATGACCAACAAAAATGGTTATCAATAAAGAAACCATTGCTAAAACCAACGATAATAGAGCTCTTCGGGCAAGTTTAAGCCACTTTTTTAAATCAAGTGAAAACAGAAGAAGTGGAATGGCCAACGGAATGATGATGGTAACCAGTATATCCTGGAGATTTGCAACTTGGTTCACCAATACATCGGTTTTAATAAATTGTAATGAGTTTGAATATTCGAGAAATTCATTGGTGGGCAAAACGGTCCTGCTACCCAATAAATTTTTTAAATTTCTACTTGCTGATGGCAGAATGCCAATGTTGCCCAAAAAAAGCCCAATTGCATAAGCTAATACAACGGCCCCAATTTTATTGATGGTGGTAGAAATATTGCATAGATAAATAAGGAATAACGGCGACAATAAGTAAAACAACACCAATAATAAAACAACCCACATTTTTATTTACTTTGATTAAACAGAAACAAACATAACTATTTTTTTTTGTCTTTTTAAATGGAACATGTGTGTACGACCAGAATGGAGTAGAGTATTATTATGAATAAAAGAGGCACAAATATTAATATTTGTGCCTCTCAATCCAGGAAATACAAATGTTAGAATTTGTAACCAATAGTAAAGAGAACATTATTTTTAACCGTATTAATAGCAGCCATTTGCGGGGCTGGATAAGAATTAGATATTGGAGTTGGATAAGGTAGCTCAAAATTATCCAAAACGGAATAGCGGTAGGCAACATCTGCGAAAAATAATCCTGAACGATATCCTAATCCAGCAGAATAAACCTTTAAATTAGCATCGGAGTTTGCTTGCAATGCTCCAAAAGCATTGGTGTTAAAAGCCGATTGCTGTAATTCGTAACCAGCCCTTAAACTTATTCCTTTAGCTACATTGTATTCACCTCCAATCCGTATATTCCCGGCCGATTTATATACATCTGCAATATCTTGGTTTTTAACAACGAAATCATTTCCATTACCATCGTTCCTGAATTTTGCATTGCCATAGTTAACAAGTTCATAATCCATGCTTATTAATCCTTTTTTTGCAATAATAACAGCTCCGCTAAAAGTTGCGCGCAATGGTGTTTCTAACCTGTAATTATAATTGCTATAAGGAGAATATTCATCATAATTTGTAGTGCCATCATCGTAAGTAATTGATGAGTGCATTGAGGTTTCAAATGAATCGTGCAACTTATAAAACGTTGGGGTATGTATTGAAACACCTAATCTTATTTCGTTAATAGGTTTATAAATTGCGCCGAATTTAAAATTATAACCATTGCCGGTTGTATTTAAATCACTATTAAAACTCATGTCGTTGAAGTAAGGAATATTATTTTGAGCATCCTCTTCAAATATTTGTGTAGATTCTTTATAATAAATACTTGTAATCCCGACCGATGTGCCTAAATACAATTTATGGTTAAAGTTTACCCCAATTGCAAACGAGTATTCATCGATAGAACCACTTTGTGATTTTGTTTTTCGCTGGTTTTGTCCATAGCCGGCATGTTGTATATCACGCCCTTGTATATCATGCCAATATTCATCATTGTTATCATCGTGCAAAAGAAGATCGGTTTTCCAGGCAAGTTCCTCGTAATAATCGTTCCATATTTGAGGGGCGGCATTTGCATTGTCTGCAAAATAATCGAGGTACGAACCCTTAACATTGTTGCCTGTCATAATCGCATTGCTGTTAAAATCTTTTATTCGATTATACCCAAGTCCTATATTCACACTAATTATCCCAGCTTCGCTGGTGGCTTTTGTTGGTATTGCTGAAACATAACTAATATTATTCAACGAGAGCTTGTAGTTTGTATCTTCTGAATCTGTTCTATAATAAGTACTATTAACTTTCGTATAATTCATATTTGGTGTTACCGCAAATTCTCCTGAGCGATATAATCCAATTCCTGCAGGATTTATGCTTACCGATGTAAAATCTCCACCAAGGGCACCGAAAGCATTTCCCATACCTCCCGAACGTGCTGTTCCTTGAGTTTGAATTTGTGAATACCTTAAAGCATCAACGAAATCTTGCGCCTGTATAAAAAATGGCACTGACAAAATTAAGGCAAATAGAACAAAATATCTTTTCATGACAATAAGTTTTAAATTTTTGTACCCAACGAAACGTGCAAACATGATGATTAAACAGTTTGACAATCAAATCTTACGGTTCGTTTCAGGTAATTTTATTTTTTAATATTTTAAAATGTACGGATTTCAAATTTTATCTTCTTCCAGACGATGAAGAACGACCCGATGATCTTGATCCACTACTTCTTGATCCGCTACTGTAACTGCCTGAACTTCTTGAGCTGCCAGAATAGGAAGAACCACTGCTTCGACTACTGCTGCTTCTCGATGGAGAACTTGTGCTATAGCTGGATCGTGTTGAAGAAGGAGCCCTATAACTTCGTGAAGAGCTTCCAGTACTTGAACTTCTGTTATATGTCGAACTAGAACGATAAGACTTATTATAGCTTGATGTTGTTTTTGGACTTGAATAATTAGAACGTGATCTGCTACTACTTTTCGTTACAATCCTTGGTTTCGCATAGTTGCTGCTTGTCCTGGCGGATGAACTTGTACTTGGCCGTGTATAACTTCTGGTTTGCGTACTTGTCCCAGGCCTGGTATAACTTTGAGTTCGTGTAGTTGAGACATGGCTTTTTGTCGGATTTGCAGAGCGGGTATAATTTGAAGAGGTGCTCCTTCTTTTTTCAGTTAAAACGTTTTTAGTTGAAGCTGCTTTTGTTGTTGTACTATTCCTGCTTGAACCATCTCGAACGCCCGAGCTTGAAGTTGATCTTCTCGATTGAGCGACATTTGCTTCACTTACACTTTTATTTCTACCTGCGGCACTTGCCGAAACGCCTGTTGTTGTTGTTCTTCTATCGTTCCTTACAACTGATGTACCAGTAGATCTTCTTTGACCATATTTATAATTGTCGGAATTACTATACGACCCGATGTAATTTCCTCCATATCCATAATAATTATTGTAATTAGAGTATCCGTAACCTCCGTAACCCCCGAAACCATACCCATAACCTCCGTAACCATAACCACCATAATACGGGTTGTAATAACCACTGTAGAAAGGTGAATAACCCCAACCCCAACTGCTGTAGGGAGAATACCAACTATTTCCCCAGCCCATATTCCACGAGCTGAAAGGAGAATACCAGGATGAATAACCATAACCAAAATATGGGTCGTATCCCCAGCTATCCCCGTAAAAAGGATCGTAAAAATAAGGGTTATGAAAACGCCTGATGCGATAAGCATAATCAAGGTCATCGCCATCGTAATAATTATTTATTACATATTTTAATTCGTCATCATTGTAATATATTGTTGTATCACTTCCATCCAAATCCATTTGATCCATGTTATACGTTAGAGCATCTGCATCCTCTTCCGTTCCATCGAAAATATAGTTGTTCATCGTATTCGAACCATCTTCATTTTCTCCAATTTGGCTAATTATAAATTTTTCCCCTGATTTTTCAGGAACAGATTTTTCAGCTACACTTTCATTTACAATAATTGGAGGTGGAACATCCGCCGGATTGAAGTAAATATCATCTGAATAAGAGCCTGTTGTGTAACTCCCGGTAGCACAACCTCCCAAGACAATTGCCAATGCTGCGATAAATGTTAATCTTGATTTCATAACTCTTCCTCCTTTTATTTAATGTCAATAATAATTACTTTATTTGTAAGCTCAAAATTATAATTGATTATAAACAAAATCTGTACCAAAAAATTATATGGCTAAAGTATTAACATCACGAAGCGAAAATTATTCACAATGGTACCAGGATCTGGTAATCAAAGCAGACTTGGCTGAGAACTCTGCTGTGCGGGGTTGCATGGTAATTAAACCTTATGGTTATGCAATTTGGGAAAAAATGCAAGCTGAACTCGATAGAATGTTCAAAGAAACGGGACATGAAAATGCATATTTTCCACTGTTTATTCCAAAATCGTTTTTCAGCAAAGAAGCATCGCATGTCGAAGGATTTGCAAAAGAATGTGCAGTTGTAACCCATTATCGTTTAAAAAATGATGAGGTGAATGGTGGGGTAATGGTGGATCCCGATGCAAAATTGGAAGAGGAATTAATTGTTCGGCCTA
>JAKIST010000099.1 GCA_021648495.1 Draconibacterium sp. | reverse complement strand
ATACTATGCGCGAATAGAGGGTTTTATATCCACAGCGAGAAAAAACAATAAAAATATTTTTAACGAACTTTCTACTACCTTTGAGGGCAGCAACTTTATTACGGAATTAGGCTGCTAAATAATTACATAAGATGAATGATTTGAGCGAAAGTATTTTGTTCTTTAAGAACTTGAAAAATTAGCGAATAGCGTGCTATTTAAATATTTTTTCAAGGAAATTAAAGGGCAAATGAACAAGCACAAATGGTCAGATTATTACTTAACAGTTCCTAAATAGATTTGATTTTTGAGATTTATAATTTTTGAGATTTATAATTTTCGCATACAATTATGGGTTTATTTAGATATTATCCGAGCAATCCAAAAAAACTGGATATGAAACTGGAAAAGAAAATTTTCGTCCACAGTTTAATATTTCCGGCAGTTTTTGTATTTCTGTTTTGGGTGGTTGAAATAATTGAGCAAACCACCGGCTTAAGTTTCGTGAAATTTGGAGTTTATCCCCTTCATTTAAAGGGATTACCTGGAATTTTATTTGCACCATTTATCCACGCTAATTTTAACCACTTAATTTCAAATTCAATTCCTTTTTTTGTTTTACTTTTTGCATTAATCTATTTTTACAGGCGCATTTCGTACCGCATATTTTTTCAGATGTACATTTTGGCAGGTCTGTGCGTTTGGCTTTCAGGTCGCGAAGCATGGCACATTGGAGCCAGTGGAGTAATTTATGCTTTGGCAGCCTTTCATTTTGTAAGTGGTATTATTCGTAACGATATCCGCTTGCTCACCATTTCGGTGGTCGTTGTTTTTTTATATGGCGGTATGGTTTGGGGCATGTTACCAATTAACCCCGATGTTTCGTGGGAAAGTCATTTGTGGGGGTCCATTTCAGGAATTGTACTGGCCATATATTACAGGCGTTACATTCTTCGTCGCGATAAATTTGATTGGGAAGACGAAGATGACGAGGAGGATGAAATTGACGGTAAACAGTGGCAATTGACAGGTGAAGAAGAAGTTGACAGTTATCAGGCACAGTTAGCAGAGAAGGGAAAAGTTGACAGAGATCGGTCACAGTTGGCAGGGAAAAAAGAGGAAGCTAACCGGGTGCAGTCGCCGTTTAAAGGGAGAGAAAATGTAGATAGTAGTGAAACAAAAATTCAAAAACCAAATAACGTTTCGCATACCGGAGAGTTTTAACTTTTGGATAATTCTTTAGTTTTTAGCCAACTCCAAAACGGGATACAAACCAATACCAACCAAAGCAATATTAAATTTATTTACCCAAAACAAAAGAAATTAAATAAATTGAACAGAAACTGTTGGCAAATTCAAAAAAAAACTAATTTTGCGCCACCATTATGAAGTTCATTATAGTATGATTAGCAGAAGGATTATCCGAACGAAGGTGTTACAAGTGTTGTACGCCTATTACTCTTCAGAAGAAAAGTCTCTGAACAAGACTGAAAAAGAACTCTTTTTCTGTATCCACAAATCCTACGACCTCTACCATTATTTGATGGTACTGGTTACTGAAATTGCTGATTATGCAGAGAAAAGAATCGAAATCAAGCGGCATAAACATCGGCCAACACACGAAGACCTTCACCCAAACAACAAATTTACTACCAACCTGTTAATACAGCAACTTCGCTCAAACCGGCAACTAAATACTTACCTCGATCAAAAAAAACTGAGCTGGAAAAATAATCCAGAGTTAATTAAAGAACTCTACCTGATAATGATTGAATCGGATGTGTATAAAATTTATATGGCAGATGAAAACCATTCGTATCTTGGTGACAGAAAATTTATCGAAAAGCTGTTCAATAAAGTAATTCTGCTTGCCGAAGATTTGTATATTGTTTTAGAAGAGCAAAGTATTTTTTGGAACGACGATATGAAATTTGTAATTTCGATGATTACAAAAACCCTTAAACGGTTTAATGAATTAACCGACTCTGACCACAGTTTGATGCCTATGTATAAAGACAATGAAGACATCGAATTCACAAAAAAATTAATTCGTCAGTCAATTATCAATCACGATGAATTACGCGAATTGATAAAAGTTCATTCAAAAAACTGGGATGTGGAACGCATTGCTTTTATGGACATATTAATTATGCAAATGGCAATTGCCGAATTTCTATATTTTCCGAGTATTCCAACAAAAGTTTCGATGAATGAATACATTGAACTTTCGAAGTTCTACAGCACCGAAAAAAGCAAGAATTTTATCAATGGTATCCTTGATAAAACACTAAAGGATTTAAAAAAATCGGGAAAAATAAATAAAGCAGGCCGTGGATTAATTGGAGAATAATACGAAAAAAAAATATTAGACTTACATTGAAAGGTTTGAGTTAAGGAAAAAAGAAACTATTGATGAATAAATTCTTATTTATTATTTCTGTTTTTGCCTTAATTTCTTGTTCCCAGCAAAAGGGAAACAAGAAAAAAGCAATAGTTAGTGCTGCCGAGAAAACAAACGGGACAACAGAAATTAAATTCGATGAAGAAATCCACGATTTTGGAATACTTACTTCGGGCGAAATTGTAGTTTCTGCTTTTGTTTTCACCAACTCGGGAGAACACAACTTAATTATTACCAACGTTGAACCGGGCTGTGGTTGTGTTCATGTTAATTTTCCAAAAGAAACTGTAAAACCAGGAGAAAGAGGCTTAATTGAAGTTGAATTCAATTCGTCGGGAATGTTTGGAAAACAATTTAAAACAATTGAAATTTATGCAAATTTTAAAGAACCAAAACATTTAGCTATTTTTGCCGCAATAAAAAACGAAGAATTAGAAATTAAATATTAAAAACTTAAAAATCATGATGAATATTATTTTGATGATGCAACCCGAAGGAAAAGATGCAAATCCATTAATGAGCTTTTTGCCATTGTTATTGATCGTAGTAGTGTTTTACTTTTTTATGATTCGTCCGCAGATGAAACGTCAGAAAGAAACACGTAAATTCCGGGAAGGACTTGCCAAAGGAGACAAAGTTGTTACTACTGGCGGTATTTACGGAAAAATTACTGAAATTAAAGAGACAACCATTGTTTTAGAGATTGCAAGGGATATTCAAATAAAAGTTGACAAAAACGGTATTGTCAAAGATATGAGCGACGTTCAACAACGTTAGGAAGTAGAGGCGCATGGCCATGCGCCTCTACTATTTTTTTATTTAAACATTAAACCTAAAGTGCATAATATCGCCATCTTGCACAACATATTCTTTTCCTTCGACAGCCATTTTCCCGGCATCGCGGCACGCACTATCCGAACCCAATAAAACATAGTTGTCGTATTTGATTACTTCGGCACGGATAAATCCACGTTCGAAGTCGCTATGGATAATTCCGGCTGCCTGTGGAGCTTTTATTCCTTCGGTAAATGTCCAGGCACGACTTTCGTCGGCTCCAGAAGTAAAGTAAGTTTTCAATTTCAGTAAATGATAAGCCGAATGAATTAATTTATTTACACCTGGTTCGTCAAGTCCCAACTCCTCCAAAAACATTTGCTTTTCCTCGTACTCTTCCAACTCTGCAATATCCGATTCTGTAGCAGCTGCAATAACCAGCAACTCAGCATCTTCATCTTTAACAGCCTCTTTTACTTTTTCGACGAAAGCATTACCTGTTTTTGCAGATGCTTCATCAACATTACAAACGTACAATACAGGTTTGTTGGTCAACAAAAAAAGTTCTTTTGCAGTTTTTGCCTCTTCTCCATGAAGTTTTAGCGTTCTTGCCGATTTGCCCGACTCCAATACCTTTTTGTATTTTACCGCAAGTTCGAATAACTTTTTTGTTTTGGGATCGGCACCATGCTGGGTTTGTTTCCCCAACTTATGAATACGTCCCTCAACAGTTTCTAAATCCTTGAGCTGCAATTCAATGTCGATTACCTCTTTGTCGCGAACAGGGTTAATTGAGCCATCAACATGAATAATTTTTTCATTTTCGAAACAGCGCAACACATGAATTATTGCATCCGTTTCACGAATATTCCCTAAAAACTGATTGCCCAAACCTTCGCCTTTGCTCGCGCCTTTAACCAAACCCGCAATATCTACTATTTCGATGGTTGTAGGAACTACCTTTTTTGGTTTATCTATTTCGGTTAATTTGATCAACCTTTCATCGGGTACCGTTATTACACCAATATTAGGTTCAATCGTACAAAAAGGAAAGTTTGCCGATTGTGCTTTTGCACTCGACAAACAATTAAAAAGTGTTGACTTACCAACATTTGGTAAACCAACGATTCCACATTTTAATGCCATTTTTAATTCTTAAATTTTGCAAAGCAAAGTTAATCTATTAATTTTTTGACGACTCTGTTTTTGGTAGAAAACTTGGTTTAAATAATGAAAATACTTAAAGTTGGCTATTCTCTGTGGCAGAGTCAAGGAATACCTGCCTACCAGGCAGGTTTTGCCAACTTTATTTCGGTAAAGAAGCCGAAAATCGAATTTTCATTATTTCGCCCCTCTGTCATCCGTCAACCTAACGGATGACATCTCCCTTAAAAATCAGGGGAGATAATATGGAACCCCGATACAGAGCCTCTATGAATTCTTGTGATTAGAAAAATAATAACCATATTGTTATTTATACAAATCTTTAAAAAAAGATATCTTTTATTAGTATCAATTCTTATCTTTATGAAAATTTTAAAATTTGTGATACTAAAGAGCCTTTCTGTTGATTGCGTAATTTTTGGATTTAATAATAATAAGTTAGAAGTGTTGTTGTGGCAAGCCGAGCCCGAATTACTTAAAAAATTTCTTGCCACAAAAGAAGAACATGAACAAATAAAAGATATTTTCGAAAAAAATCCGGCATTGGGATCGGACAATTTCTGGGGATTAATTGGCACGCATTTACCCACTGAAGAAGATTTGGATGGCTATGCAAAAAATATATTACAAACTACAACGGGTATCAACAATGTCTATTTAAAACAAGTTCAAACATTTGGAGCAACAAAACGCGTTCCCCACTTTCGTGTTTTAACGGTTGTTTATTATGCCCTAATAAATCCAGACTATCACGATTTTAAATTATCGCCATTGGCAAAAGCAGTTAAGTGGTTTGACATTGAAAACCTGCCCGAAGTAATTTTCGATGTTAAAGAGATTATTCAAAAGTCTTTGGTAAAATTGCGCGAAGAAGTTCAATACTATCCCATTGGATTTCATTTGTTACCTGATAAATTTACGCTTACCCAGCTTCAAACTCTTTATGAAGTTATTTTGGACAAAAAACTGGATACACGCAATTTCAGAAAGAAAATTCAAAATATGGGATTACTTGTTGACACCAACGAAAAACAAACGAACGTAGCTCACCGTGCGGCTAAATTGTATGCTTTCGATGTCAATATTTACAATAAGCTAAAAGAAGAGGGCTTAAATTTCAGGATTTAATTTCAGTTTAGGAACTGTTACGTAATAAGATGAACAATTTGAGCGAAGGTATTTTGTTCTTTAACAACTTGAAAAATTAGCGAATAGCGTGCTATTTAAGGATTTTTTCAAGGAAGTTAAAGAGCGAAAGAACAAGCACAAAAGGTCAGGTTATTCCGAAACAGTTTCTTAGTGGCCTCTCTAATATTCTTTAAACCTTTTGTTACTTACAAGGTCTTAATATAAATTTGTTTTTATGGATAACGACGACCGCGAATTAATTGCCAACTTAAAGCATGAAAGCAAAAGAGATCTTGCTTTTCAAGGTTTGGTAAATAAATATCAGGAGCGGTTGTACTGGCACATCAGAAAAATCGTCATAAATCACGAAGATGCTGACGATGTACTTCAAAATACTTTCATAAAAGTTTGGGGAAACGTAAGTAATTTTCGCGAAGAGTCGAGTCTTTATACATGGCTGTATCGAATTGCAACAAACGAATCGCTAACATTTATCAGTTCAAAAAAAAGACGCAGTTTTATGCCCATGAACGATGTGAGCGAATATTTGATGAATAATCTAACGTCTGATCCCTATTTCGAGGGAGACGAGATTCAGTTAAAATTACAGAAAGCAATTTTGCGTTTGCCCGAAAAACAGCGCTTGGTTTTTAATATGAAATATTTTGAAGAGATGAAATATGAAGACATGTCGAAAGTTCTTGATACTTCGGTGGGTGCTTTAAAAGCTTCCTTTCATCATGCGGTAAAGAAAGTGGAAGAATACTTAAAGAACACAGATTAACGGTTTGGCATTAAACCTTTTTCAATGGATAAAGTCAAACACAAAACGGGAAAAATGGATAAATTAAAAAATATCGTACCTGAATTATCAAAAATAAAAAAGGAAAATCCTTATGGAGTTCCTGATAAGTATTTTGATGATTTTTATGCACGTCTTCAAACGAAAATAGATGCAGAAAAAAGGCTTGTTCCCAGGCAACAAAATCGAACAATCCGGTTCCTAAAACCAATAATTGGTTTGGCTGCCAGTTTTGCTTTAATTTTTATGCTGGTTTACTGGCCACTGAAAATATTTATGCCAAATCAGTTAGCAAATAATACCGAAATATTGGATAAGAACGATGTGGATTACCTGAGTATTGTTGAAGGAATTGATGAAGACTCATTTTATACGCTATTGGATGAACCATCAAATTCCGTTGATTTCAGCAATGAAGACTTAATGAGTTACGTTAGCACAAACGTTTCTGAATACGAAATTTATTTAGCAACCAATTATTAAATTTACCATGAAACAAATCATATTCTTAATTACCTGTAACATTTTACTCTTTTCTCAATTGATTGTGAATGCACAAAAAAATTCGCATGAAGAACGAATGGCAAAATATCGCACCGAGAAGATCTCTTTTCTTACTTCGAACCTGGAACTAACACCTGCTGAGGCAGAGAAATTTTGGCCGGTGTACAATCAATTGGACAAACAAAGGTGGGAAGCCCAAAAAGCACGTCGCAAAATGGAGACAAAGGTGAGTGAAGCAGAAGAATCTCTTTCGGAAAAAGAGGTAATTAAATTGACAAAGGATTATGCTGGAAGTATGCAAAAAGAAGGAATCCTGATTGCAAAATACAATGACAAATTCCTTGAAATTTTACCAGCCAAAAAGGTTTTAAAACTGTATAAAACTGAAAATGATTTCAGGATGTATATGATGAAAAAATACAGGGATCAGCACAGAAACAGAGAAAAGCACCCATAAAAAAAATAACATAAAAAAGACAGGTCAATAACCTGTCTTTTTTATGTTTAAATTATTCCTAAATCGATTTAAACCAATCCTGAAAATACTGCCCAACAAAAGGGACCAGTTTCTTTTCACCTTGAATTGCACCAATAAAACTCAATATCCAAAAAACCAAGGTTGCAAGCCAACCGATATAACTTACCACGTCGCTGGGGATAAAACTAACTACGAGGCTAAACAGGTAAATCCCCAATAACTGACGTATATAAAAACTCGCCAGTTCATCTTTATCGTTCATATTAACCACCAGCGAAATAATCCAACCAATCCAAAAAATGTGTGCTACAATTGCTTTTGTTTTTCCATCCATATTTTAAGTTTTTAAAGTTTCTCTAAAAGTACATAAATTTATTTGAAGCAAACAAATGGTAATCACTAAAAATCATTCACCAATTTGTATATTACCATCGTCATACTCCTTCTGCAGTTCATCCAATCTGTTCTCTATATTTTTTTGAATTTCAGCATAATCAGGGTTTCCAAAAACGTTGTTCATTTCGTTGGGGTCTTTTACCAGATCGTATAATTCCCAAACATCAATGTTGTCATAAAAATGAATGAGCTTATATTTGTCGGTTCGAATTCCGTAATGTTTTTTAACCATGTGTTCGTTCGGAAATTCATAGTAGTGGTAATAAACTGCATCGCGCCATTCCACTTTCTTATCATCAATTAAAAGCGGTTTCATTGATTTTCCCTGAATTTCAGTTGGAATATCAACACCTGCAAAATCGAGAAATGTTGGTGCATAATCAATATTTTGCACCAATTCAGGAACCTCCCCTTTGCGATAATATCCTCTTGGAAGGCGCATTAAAAGCGGCGTTCGAAAAGATTCTTCGTACATAAAACGTTTGTCGAACCAACCGTGCTCGCCCATATAAAATCCCTGGTCCGAAGTATAAACGACCAAAGTATTATCTGCCAATCCGTTCTTTTCGAGGTAATCTAAAACCCGTCCTACGTTTTCGTCAACAGAACGGATGCAAGCCAAATAATCGCGCATGTAACGTTGGTATTTCCACAAATACAATTCATCGCCTTTCAGGTTTTTCTCAAGAAAATCTTTTGTAATAGGCTTGTAGTGTTTTTCCCAGGCGGCCTTTTGTGCTTCATTCATTCGGGCAGTATGTTTCATCCAGGGAAAACGTGATTTGATCCGGCCTTCAGGATCTTCCATTTTCAAGTCATATTGAACATCCATGTCCGTTGCACGAATACTCTCATGTTGCTCCATTGCAGCCTGCCGGCCTTTGTAGTTGTCGAAGAAGTTTGCAGGCACCGGATAAATTTTATCCTTAAACTCATCAAAATAAGTTGTGTCGGGTTCCCAGGTGCGGTGCGGTGCTTTGTTGTGCATCAATAAACAAAAAGGTTTTTCTTTATCCCGGCCATCCAGCCAATTCATGGCAAAATCGGCAGTAAGATCGGTAACGTAGCCTTCAAACCTTTTTTTCTTGCCCATTTCAATAAAATCGGGATTGTAATATTGTCCTTGTCCCGGCAAAATGTTCCAGTAATCGAACCCGGTGGGCTCGCTTTTTAAATGCCATTTTCCTATCAGTGCAGTTTGGTAGCCCGCCTTCTGGAGCAATTTTGGGAAAGTAAGCTGTGAGCTATCAAAAGTTACCCGATTATTAATTTGGCCATTTTTATTCGAATGTTTTCCGGTCAGCAAGGTTGCACGGCTGGGTGCACAAATTGAATTTCCCACAAAACTGTTACGAAAAATTACACCTTCATTGGCAATCCTGTCTATGTTTGGGGTGTTAATCAGTTTATCGCTGTATGCACTAATCGTTTGATACGAATGGTCGTCTGACATGATAAACAAGATATTAGGGCGTTTCATTGGTTTTACTTCTATAGAACAGGCTGACAGAAGATATGTAGCGCAAATGGCCGCAAGTAAAAAGTTTAAAGTTTTCATCGTAATAATATTTGTTTTAGGTTTATTGTATTTAATACCATGCTAATGCAAATCCCAAGCATATTGTTTAGTATTAAATCTTTTGCGCTGTCCGATTTATCTTTTATTCTTGGCAGATAGTCTAATACTTTTTCTTTTGTTGCTTGCAAAACACAATCCAATCGTCTTAAAACAGTCAATGGCAAAATTACTTTTCCGTAGTCTGATTGTTTGTAATCGCCACGTAAAAGGTTGGCTACCTGCCATATTAAATCGGCTTTCTTTTTAAAATCTATCATTATATTTTCCTTATTATTAAAGTCTTCTTAATTATAAAATCCATTCCTGTATATCGAAAAAACGGGATGGAAAGATTTAGGCTCTTTTGGTTTTTTCAGGTCGGTTTTGCGTGTTGGCTAAAAAACAACTGATGTTGGACAGTTAATCCACTGAGGCCTCCATCGTTTTACTCGAATCTCCAATAAGCAATAATAATTTTTCCAACTCGGTGGAAGTGAATGAGCGGTATTCACCAACTTTCAATTTCCCCAAAGAAATGTTTATAATCCGGATCCGCTTTAGCGTTTTAACCTTGTAACCAAGAAAGTTGCACATCCTTCGAATTTGACGGTTTAACCCTTGTGTGAGAACGATATTAAAAGTGTTGTTATTTATTTTTTTGACACTACATTTTTTTGTTACCGTATCGAGAATAGGAACTCCCTTGCTCATCTTTTTAATAAATTGCTGCGAAATCTCTTTATCCACCATAACGAGATATTCTTTTTCATGATTATTTTTTGAACGTAATATTTTATTTACGATATCGCCGTTGTTGGTCAAAAAAATAAGACCTTCACTGAGTTTGTCTAACCGGCCCACCGGAAAAATACGCTCAGGATAATTAATAAAACTGATAATATTCCCTTTTATATCGGTTTCTGTTGTGCAGGTTATTCCAACCGGTTTGTTGAAAACCAAATAAATTTTTTCAATTTTTTTTGTGATAATTACTCCTTCAACACTAATTTCATCGTTTGCGGTTACTTTTACGCCCAATTCTGCAACGGTACCATTTACCTTTACTTTCCCTCCCGAAATATGTGCATCGGCAATTCGTCGCGAACAGTATCCTGTCTCTGAAATGGCTTTATTTAGTCGCTTGTACTCCATATTGAATATCCAAGTTATGTTTCATTTGAGATTCTGTTTATTATTTCGATAAATAAATTCAATTTTTATTTTCTCTAAATACATTGATGAAACATTCAAAATAACTTCTCCATTCTGACTTGTTTTTTTTCCTTTTTTCTTCGTTGAGATTTCTCGCCATAGTTACCCGAAATATTGGAACAAGTTATGCATCAAAATATCGCCTTGAAAAAGAAAAAAATAACTTCGTCAACTTCGATGAACTTATTCTGAAAGTTTCACTTGTAAAGATAATGTTTCCAAACTTTTATGCAGTACATTTTTGTACGGAGAAGAGAGAACAAATTTGTTAATTGTTGTCCCTCAAAAATTTCACTATTCACTTTTATTATAAATTCTTGCATTGCAAAGCTAATATTAACTTAATTTTTAAAACATATTCATCCCAATTTTCGTTAAATAATTAGCAAACAAAAAAATATATTCAGTAATAATGAAAAATGTAGAAACGAAAAGTCTGGAAAATAATCCCTGGACAAATTTTAGTAAAAATATAGCAGCATACCAAACACCCAATATTTGGAGAGCTATTTGGCAAATTGCCAATACGTTTGTTCCTTATGTTGGGTTATGGATTTTAATTGTTTACAGCATTTCTATTTCGTATTGGTTAACAGCGTTTTTAATAATTCTCGCTGCGGGATTTTTAGTGCGTTTGTTCATTATTTTTCACGATTGTGGACACGGTTCGTTTTTTAAATCGACCAAGGCAAACCAAATAGTGGGTAAGCTTTTTGGGATTCTCGCTTTTACACCATATTACAAATGGCACAATTTACACATGCAGCATCATGCCTCGGTTGGAAATCTCGACAAACGGGGCGTGGGCGATGTTTGGACAATGACAAAAGAAGAGTACCTCGCAAGCAACAAAAAGAAACGACTTTATTACAGGTTATATCGGCATCCTGTCACCATGTTTGGCATTGGGACATTGTATGTTTTTTTGATTCAGAATAGAATGACTAAAAAAGACATGGGCAGAAAAGAGAAACTAAATATCTATTTTACAAATGCGGCACTCGCTCTTCTTTTTGTTGCAATGAGCTTGGCAATTGGTTTTCTTCCATTTCTAATAATACAGTTTCTAATTATTTATATTGCGGGAATGGCTGGTTTATGGTTATTTTATTTACAACATCAATACGAAGATGTTTCGTGGGTTAGAAGTAATAAATGGAACTATTTGACGATTGCGCTGGAAGGCAGTTCGTTTGTAAAATTCCCTAAATTGTTGCAGTGGTTTTCGGGCAATATTGGGTTCCACCACATACACCACATAAACGCACGTATTCCAAATTACAACCTGGCAAAATGTTACCGGGAAAACACTGTTTTTAGCGAAGTAAAACCCGTAACTTTTATAGCCAGTTTACGAACATTAAAGCTGAGGTTGTGGGATGAAAAAATACAGAAATTAGTGGGATTTAGTTCCCTGAAAAATTGAAAATATCGCCAAAAGAAACATTTTTAATTTTGTAGAGTTTTCTTGCAGATACTAATTACCACTTTCATCTAAAACCTCTCACTTGCTTACAAATAAACCTGCAACAAAAAGCTGTTTCTAATGTTTCTGTGTCCTGTCTTCAATAACCAATAAACGATATTTATGCCCATCCATAATTACACGGTTAGCATCAATATGCAAATGTTTGGTAACTGTTTTATTATGGATTTTGAAATCGCGGATTAACACCAATTCGGAAAGGTTGGAGCCCGAAAGCAATTCGCGCAGCTGGCAATTATTACAAAAACTTACTCCTTTAAAGTTACTCTTTCCGCGTTCAGTGCAGCCCATTATTTTGCAGAATTCGTGACCAATAATATCACCTTTGTCGCTTTTGGTTAAATTCTGAAACGACTTGTTAAAATACTTTACTTTAAAATCGTAGTCCACAAGGAAAATAGAGTGTGGATGGTGCTCAATTAACTGGTTTAACAAATCGTTGGACTCTTCTATTCGTACAAATTCAAGTCGCATAATAAAAATATTTAATAAAAAATTCTCCGAGGCTTTGCCTCAGGAGTCAATATATTCTCCCCTGATCCCGAAATTTCGGGACAGGGGAGATGTCATCCGGCAATTGACGGATGACAGAGG
>JAKIST010000098.1 GCA_021648495.1 Draconibacterium sp. | reverse complement strand
AAACACGGTAGTAAGGTTGCCATCTTTCATTTTCACCAAATAAAGAGGAACCATCATAACGGTACATACCATCAAAAATATATTTGTCTTTATAGTCTAAGTATAAAATTCCAAATACGTTGTTGGCCACAATCTGCGATTGATAAGAAGTTGCACTAATGTTTCCTTTAATAGCATCAAAACTTGGAACTTTTTTTACCCCAAAATCATAACCGGTAGCAGAAAAACTTTGATATTCTTCGTTTTCATACAAATAGCTTGCTTTTGCCCGAACATTAATGTCTCCTAAACTTTTCGAATAAAACAAATTCGCCTGAGCCCTCTCTGAGAATAATTTTGACGAATATTTGTAATACTGCCCTTCTGAATAAATCGCACTCCCACTGCTTGTAGTATAAGTATCGAAAGGTGCAAAGTAAGTATTAACGTTTGAAGTACTTTCAAATGAGTAGTCAGCTTTAAACTTTAAATCCGATGTTATATTATAGTTCAAGGTATAACTTCCGAGGAAACGATCGCGTTCCAGGTTATCTTGTTGTTTCCATAAGTTATATAAAGGATTTGTAGTTGTTGCCTGCCATGGATCGGGAACATAATCATAAGGTTGTCCATCAGGATTATCACCCAATAAATCTACATCGGGAGATGTTAACAGCAGGTTAAAAAAGATTCCCCCGTTATATTTACTGTCACCTCCGGGAAAATTTTGTTTCGCTTTTACAAATAAATTACTTGCAGAAACTGAAAATTTATCTGAAATCCGGTGGTCAATATTTATCCTGTAACTATTCCTTGAATACCCATTGGTATCGAATACAATACCACCGCTATGGTAATTTTCAAAAGATGCCAGAAAGTTTGTACTTCCGTTGTTATTTTGAATACTGACATAATTTGTATAAAAATCACTCCCGGTATATAATTCCTCCTGATGATTATGGTACAAGGCATACGGATTATCCATATAATGGTCTGCTTTTATGATGGGGTTCCCCGTCAATTCACCAGATCCTCCTGCATAACCTGTTGGGTAGGTTACATTTGCAAACTTGGTATAAGATTTAGTACTTTGCCAGTCATCGGCAAGAACAAAAGCATGAGATTGAGCCAAATCATACGTACCAGCTACACGGTTTACACCATATTCGTTACGCAAAGTTACAAGTGTCTCCCCATTGCCAAGACCTTTTCCGCGTTTGGTTGTAACAACAACAACACCATTCCCTGCCTGAGATCCATATAAAGCAGAAGCAGAAGCCCCTTTAACAACCTCGATAGATTCAACATCGTCAACATTAATGTCGGCCAGCGTTCCTTGCATCTGAACACCATCAACAATAATAAGCGGGCTTTGACTACCCGAAAGCTGAGTAGCACCACGAACAAGGATAGTAGAACTTGAACCAGGCTCCCCGGTGGAAGCGGTTACAGTTACACCAGCCATTTTCCCTTGCAAAGCTCCGGCTGCTGAAGAAGCAGGAACTTCTTTTAATTCTTTTTCGCTTATCCTTCCAACTGATACAGAAAGTTTCTTCCTTGGTGTATCAGATGATACACCCGAAATGATAACCTCGTCGATACCAAAAATATCGGGTTCTAAAGTAATTTTAAATGTTGTCTGGTTTCCAATTGGCAATTCAACCGATTTCAACCCTACAAAAGAAACAACCAGCGTTTTTGATCCTTCCGGAACTTTTAAATTAAAATTACCATCAATGTCGGTAATTGTCCCAAGAGTAGTACCCTTTACCATAATTGATGCGCCGGGAACCGTAGAACCATCTTCGGAGCTTGAAACAACCCCCGAAAGATCTTTCGTTTGCGCATAGAGCAATTGTCCACTTAGAATGAAGACAAATGCAGCTAACAGCATGATTTTTTTCATAGAAATAGTTTTAAATTAATAATTAAACAGCTATAAAAAGTAAGTAAATAAATTTTCAGTGTTGATTTCGAAAAATTGCATCCCCCAATACAATTAAATTCGGATTTATATAAATAAATACTCAAACTACCTCGAATTTATAAATGTTAATAAACATTAACGGCAACAAATTTATAAAAAGAAATGAATTATGAAATGGGTAAAAGTCACATAAACTATTTTAGGTACAATTTGAAAAGAGTTTAAACAAGCAAAATTAGATAGTCTTTTCAAGAGAAAACCAAATTCTGCATTACTCTTGACTTGAAAAGCCTTATCTTTAACTTTTTCTTGCAAATACCCTAAAATACAATTTCCAAATACCTTTACATCACAATCTCATAAAATTTTTGCTCCCTTATAAATTTACAAATGTTAAAGAACTATAATTTCTTACAAAATTATAAAAAGAATTGAATTCCAAAAATATTAATGAACATTTGAATCATATAATCAATAATTTGGAGAGGGTTTAAACAAAGTGATACCCAAATATAAAAAATACTAATCTCGTAAATATCTGTTTATTAACTCATAAACAAAGCTATTTGTTTTTTTCTTGCCTTAAATTACAATTGCCCACAAATTTCAATTTCACCATTAATCTTAATATATGTTTACAATATGGATTGCAGTTGGTTCAGCTCACCAATCTTATAAATTACATTTTTTAACTTTTGACTGTTTTTCAAGTGCTCAAGTTTAACTTTTTTACTGTTCACAAAATATGCTGCATCAATTCCAAAACCAATTGCCCCCAACACATCCACTTCCCAATCGTCACCAACCATTAAACTGTTTGTTTTTCTTGCATTAGTAGATTTAATCGCATATTCAAATATTTCGCGCCCCGGTTTGGGAGTTTTAACCTCTTCCGACGTGAAAATTTTATTGATAAATGGCTTTAATCCTGAACTTTCAACTTTTTTATGTTGTACCTCTGTAAAACCGTTGGTAACAATATTTAGTTTATACCTTTTGTTTTTCAAATATTCCAACAATTCCAGTACCCCTTCTTTCAAATAATATTGTTTTGGCATTTCATTCAAGTAGCAAGTATTCATTAATTCCGGGTCGATACCTTTTATATCTAATTCATCAAAAGATTTTTTGAACCTTAAACGGATCAGCTCTTTTTTACTAACCTTTTTTTTTCGGTATTCGGACCAAAGCGAGTGATTATGTTTTGAATAAACCTCAAAGAATTTTTCGAACTCAACATTTTGTGTTTCTATATTGAACAATTGAAAACTGGATTGCATAGCATAAAACGAATTCTGCTTAAAATCCCACAGTGTATTGTCCAGATCAAAAAAGATGTGGGTGTATCTCTTTTTTTTAGGCTTCATTCAAAATATTTAATTTAATTGGATTCAATTCTGGAAGATACGAAAATCAATACGAATAATTATTCCCAATATAATCGTTTATATCCACCTTAGGAATATTGGCTTCAAAGTTCTGATTAATCGCATCAATAAATAAATTGGCAACAAATGCATTGCCTCTTTGGTTAAAATGCAATCCATCAAGCGAAAAGATACTGTTCAAACCTAACGATCCTTCAACGGGCACACCATCAAAATAGATAATATGGCCATCAATTGGGTCGCCAAAAGCATCTGTCTTTCCGGTTGCGGCAACAAGGCTAACTCCACTGCGAATATCAACTATTGCAATTCTATCAGGTTGATTATTTACACTGTTAAAAATAATTGTATTGTAGGCATCTACTATATTTTTAATTGTTTCTATTTCCTGGCCTGACAAATAATACTTTTCTTCAAGTGGTATAGTTGAACCAAAACCAGCTTCAACCATTTTACCCGAAACATTAAAAAGAATTAATTCGTCTGGTGTAAGTTTCCTGTACTTTTCCAATTTGTTGCCATCCTGATAAGTTGCATCGGGAAGTGAATTATCGATAACAACAAAAGATTGCGGATGAAGATTATACCCATTGTCAAGAAAGTCGATAAACGGTCGTTGCAATTCTTGTGCAACACTTCTGTTGTATTCTGCTACCGCCTTATTAAATTTGGCATAACGAGCTACGGAATTTGAAAGCTCTTTACCGTCAAGAAATAAAGAATTATACGGACGGATGTAAAAATAGGGTAAATCTTGAAATGAAATTAAATTCCCCAGTACAATCTTACTATCGGTTTTTTGGATCAAAAAATCTATTAACCCTTGAAAATTCTCCTGAAAATTTTCCACAGACGTAAGCTCTGCTGCTGCTTCTGTTGCCCCATTTATTGCAAAATTTAAAAAGTCATTCATTCCTAACCAACAAATTACAAACGAGGGAGATTTTTGTACAATTTGATCGGTAAGATTAAAATTATCATCCTGAAATACCCTTGATAAAAAATAATTCTGACTGAAATCGGCAGATAGCAAATCATTTACCGAAAGATTTGGTACTGTAATATCATTCAACAAGTTTTTGTCAGCATTATAATCTTCAACTTCATCACCAACAGTAAGAAATAATTGTGGATTTTCATTTGTTTTATTTTTAAATTTATAGATCCATTTTCCAAAAATTTCACTTTCGTTTGATGCATAAATATTGAAACCATTTTCCGAATTAATTTTAGCTTGAAGAAAGGGTACATCGTTCAACAGACTTAATTGCGTATGAATAATAGATGCAACAGAATTTTCCTGCCCCGAGTTGTATAACGCCCCATCCATTAAACCAGCCAGAAAATCATCTCCAACAACAACTATTTTATCCGTGTTAATTTCACCCAAATCTTGTTTCGCAGCTTGTTCGCTTACAGGAAAATCGTACGAACACGAAGAGAGAATCAAACAGACAAAGATTCGCCACAGATATTTTTTATTTTTTTTCATTTAATGCTAAAAATATTGTCGATTAAATAAGTAACATAAAACAAAACACCAATATTCGACCCGCCAAATGAATAAGCAAACTTATTATTGAAAAAGTTAGATGCGCCAAATTTAACTATCGATTTTGGTTTTTTCATATTTACAGAAAACTGCAAATCGAAGGTACTTACCGGTTCAATCCATCCATCGCCAAAAGCACTTTCCCAATAATATCTATTTTGAAAACGCCAGGTTACTTTAAATCCAATATTCTTGAACCCCGGATTATTTTCCATCCTATCCATCCGCCGATTTTGTAACGACATGTTCGACTTAAAACCGGGGGTATTAAAACCCGGGGCAACAGGATCGCTCGTACCAGAGCGAATATCGGACCATGTTAAGTTGCCCGACAAAATAGATCCCATGGGCATCAACCATTTATACCCCATTGAAATACCCTGGATACCAACAGGATTTATTGAATTCACATTCACAAAATAAACATCGTTTTGTGCCGATTTATTTATCTGAGTTGCTGCTGTAAACAAATCTACTTGTGGGCTCGTGCGTGGTTTAACTATTTTTGTGATACCAATAAAATTTTTATACAACGAGTTATAATAAACTGCATCCAAAAATAGAATATCTGCAATTTTGGTTTTATAACCCAATTCAAAAGAAAAAACCTGTTCAGGTTTAAACTGCGCAACTTGATCTTTTTGAACGATTCCGGCTTCCAAAATATCCAAATTATTCAACATCGCCTGATTGATGCCAAGCGGATTTTTTTCGTCCGACATATCCGTGTTTACCGCCTCGTTAAACTCATTTACATTGTCTAAATAAATGCTGTTTAGGGGGATATCATACGGTTCAAGAATCGGTCCCAAGCCACCCAAATATCGGGCAGTACCTAAATTTTTATTTATAAATTGTTCCTTAACGCCGGGATTCCTAAATCCGGTCAAAACCGAAGCCCTGAAATTATTTTCTTCATTAATAGTATATAGTACCGAAAAACGGGGAGAAAAGTGGCCTTCGAAATTTTCGCTTTTATCGTAGCGAATTGAAGTTTTAACCTTTAACTGGTCGTTAAGAAAATCTCTCTCAGCTTCTACAAATGCCCCATATTCATAAATAGTAATATCGTTTCCCAGCGTATCAGGAAAAATAGAACCCTGCGAATCTAAATCGTAAAAACGATAATTTGCTCCCAGGGAAACTTTGGTTTTCCCTGTATATTTATTCAAGTCAACCATTCCATCGAAATTGTATAAAGCAGAATTGTTGTGGATACCTGCACCTTCACGGAAATCGGGATTGTTGATTATTTTTTGTTTGGCCGCATTAAATTCCGGCGAGCCTGGAATTAAGCGATCGCGATCGGCATATCTACGCGCTTCACCATGATTAAAAGGCAGTACACCAAACATTCGATAATTTCCTTTATATGCGTTATAATAATCATGAAACCAGTCTTCGTCGCTTTTTGCTACATTGTTCAGGTTTACTGCCAAAAATTTTGAATCGTAAGAATTCCCTGAATTTTGTATTGTTGAATATCCTTGAAGCAAAAAGTGTTCGCCTTTCAACTCTGCCTTTCCCTGATAAATTTTAAACCCTAAAAGTGAAATTCTATTGTCACCCGTAAAAACAGTGGTAGCACTACCAAAATTCCCAAGTAAAATGGCAGTAATTTTTTCATTCAGCTTTAAATGAACGGCACCACTTATTTTTAGGTTTTCCACTTTATTGTCAACAAGTTCTTTATCATTGTAACCGGTCCTGGCAACAATTGTATTTGCTCCCACAACGCCAAGTGGTAAATCCGAAATAATTTCATCGCCGTATTTATTAATTGCGTCATGCCCGGGGTCGGGTTCCCATTTAATATTCCCCGGGCGGATATTTGTTGTATCTTCAGCATACCAATCAGTCCCCGCCGAATAGGATGCATTTATTTTAAATGCTATTTTATTGTTAAATGCTTTTGCCAACCGAAAGCCACCCTCAAACTGTGGTTTTCCTGAAAATTGAAATGGATGATCGTTTCCCGGTACAATATCGCTAACACCAGGTTTTACATATAAACTTAGCCCTTGATATTTAAACGGATCTTTGCTGATCATTTTCAACACTCCGTTAAGTGCATTCCCCCCGTATTGAACTTCTGACGGTCCCGGGATAAACTCAATCAACTCAACATCCAATTCACTCAACCCGGCAATGTTCCCAATCGGAAAATTCATTCCGGTAGCCATGTTGTCCATTCCATCAACCACCTGTACAAACCGTGTATTTTCTGTTGAATTAAATCCTCTGGCATTTACTGTCATAAACTGGATACTCTGCATTACTACATCAACGCCCTTTAGATGTCCAATTACCTCATAAAAATTTGCCGATGGTGTTTCTCGAATAGTTAATGCATCCATCATTTCCATTGAATTTACTTGCCGAAATGTTTTCTCTTCTACTTCTATCTCCTTTGCTTTAATTGTAATTTCCTCACTTAAAATACTTTCTCGCAATAATAAGAATTTAAGTTCCTTTTGATTTTTTTTAATCTCAACTTGAGCTGTTTTATAACCAACCATTGACAGTTGTATGGTGCAAGGAAGTTTTATTTCTGTTTTCAAACGAAAAAAACCACTATTATCGGAAGCTGTTCCAAAAGTTGAATTTAAAACAACAACATTTACTCCAACCAACGATTCTTTTGAATCATTGTCAAAAACCCTTCCTGAAATATCTAATTGAGCTACTACCGGAATTGAGAGTAACAGAAAAATAGAAAATGAAACAAGTGCAAATAAAAGCTTCCCTTTCATTGGAATATGGAGCAATAAAATGATTTATAAATCAGAAAAATAAAACAGGGGCGTAAAGATAGTTTTTATTTTATATTGGCTCCTTTTATTTCCCTTTTTTTGAACGGCCCCCAACAACAATTACAATCTCGCCTTTGGGCGGATTTGCTGTATAATAATCGTAAAGTTCTTGAACCGTTCCCCGTTTTATCTCTTCGAACATTTTGCTTAGCTCGCGACAAACACAAGCCCGTCGTTCGCCATCGAAAAATTCGGAAAACTGTGCCAAACATTTTGCCAAACGATGTGGCGATTCGTAAAAAACCATGGTGCGGGTTTCTTCAGCGAGTTGTACCAATCGGGTTTGACGGCCTTTTTTTTGTGGCAAAAAACCTTCGAACACAAACTTGTCGCTTGGTAACCCGGAAACTGCCAAAGCAGGTATTAATGCAGTTGGTCCCGGCAAACACTCCACTTTAATATTATTTTCAATACACGCACGGGTCAGCAAAAATCCGGGGTCAGAGATACTTGGTGTTCCGGCATCCGAAATCATTGCAACTTTGTTTCCTTGTTGAATCCTCGAAATTAGCGAACTTACCGTTTTGTGCTCGTTAAATTTATGGTGGGGCGATAATTTTTTTTCGATACCCAAATGGTTTAATAAACGCGACGAAACACGGGTGTCTTCAGCTAAAACAATATCTGCTTCTTTTAATACGGTGATCGCCCTCAAAGTAATGTCTTCGAGATTTCCGATTGGTGTTGGCACCAATATTAATTTTCCGAAATTACTCATGTGAGAACCTTCGCTTTACAAGATTTATAAATTTCAGGCTGGTTTCGTTTTTTTTCCATTTGAAATTTTGTTGCAGGTACTCAACAGCTTCTTTAATGTCTTTTTTTGAATCGAGATCTACAACTGCATTCGAAAAAGCTTCTGCTTTCCCATCAAATAACTCGCGAATGTATTGGAACCGGTCGTTTATCCCAATTGCAGCCTGAATATTTGCAACAGGCCGGTTCGAAAGTTTATGTTCTAAATTTGAATTGTCTGTGCCCATCAAATCGTTCACCGATTTTTCTTTTGTAAAGCTGTCTCCCAACCTATTCAAGGCCTCGTCAACAACTTCTTCTTCGTTCAGTTCAACATTCGTTTCGTCCAGGTTTTCCTGAACACCATCTATTTTCTCTTCCGCCCCTTCTATTGGCCCGTCAATTTTATTATCGTATTGAATTTTATTTTCTGGTTCAATTGTCACAATTTTTTCATTCTCCTCAACAATTTCAGCAACTAAGTCTTCAGTTATTTCTTCTGCCTGAAATCCTTTTTCCTCCACTTCTTTTTGTGCTTCATTTTTAACGGCCCCTCCAGCAGCAATTATTTTCTCCTCTGTTGGTTCAACAATTTTATCTTCAACTTTTTGTTGCTGCACAACTTCGCTTTGAGGACTACTTTCCCTGTCGTACAAAATTTGAATTAGCTGTTTCACCCCTTTTATCCGGGTGTGCATAAATTCCATTTCCAATTCATCAAAACCATTGCTCCCTTTTTCAGACACCAATTCGTCCAGTTCGCTTAAATCGTTCAATAGAAATTTTAAAAGTTTTTTATTCTCCATTTTTGACCGGCTAATGTATTAAAAGTATATTTTTGTAAAAGTACTAATCTTACGCATATAACGTAAATGTTTATTGAAAGCAATATAAATAACCAGAAAAAAGTTGGCACAATTGAAGTTGTTGCGGGCTCAATGTTTTCGGGGAAAACGGAAGAACTAATCCGCAGGTTAAAGCGGGCAAAAATTGCCAAACAAAAAGTTGAAATATTTAAACCTGCAATTGACATTCGATATTCCGGCACCGAAATAGTTTCGCACGACGAAAATTCAATTCACTCAACGCCGGTAGATAACTCTGCAAATATTTTACTGCTGGCCGGAGATGTTGATGTAATTGGCATCGACGAAGCCCAATTTTTTGATAAAGGATTGATTGACGTGGTGGCAAAATTGGCAAACATGGGAATTAGAGTTGTGGTTGCTGGGTTAGACATGGACTTTAAAGGTGTGCCTTTTGGTCCAATTCCCGGGTTAATGGCAGTTGCCGATCACATAACAAAAGTACACGCAATTTGTCTTCGCTGTGGAAATATAGCTCAATTTTCCCATCGTTTATCAGAAAAAGAGCAAGTAGTTTTGTTGGGCGAAAAAGACATTTACGAACCACTTTGCCGAAGTTGTTACCGCGAAGCAAATCAACTCTGATGATTGAATTTTCGATTGCTGAAATATCAAAAATAGTTAATGGGAAATTAATCGGGAATGTTGCTTCCCGCAACCTTAAAATCACACAAATTGTAAGCGACAGCCGAACCTTTTTCAATCCTAAAAATGCTTTGTTTTTTGCATTGGTCGGACCAATAAATAATGGACATTCTTATGTTTCAGACTTAATTCAAAAGGGCATTAATGTTTTTGTGGTTTCCGAAGTAAGCGTAACAAATAAAAATGCCATTTTTATTTTGGTTGACAATACAACTGTGGCATTACAAAAGCTGGCAACTTTTAACCGGCAACAATATAATTACCCCGTTATTGGAATTACCGGAAGCAACGGAAAAACAATTGTAAAAGAGTGGTTGCACGAATTGTTATCTTCTCATTTCAAGATTGTACGCAGCCCAAAAAGTTACAACTCGCAAATTGGCGTTCCACTTTCTATTTTGTTAATGAACCCCACTTTCAATTTGGGGATTTTTGAAGCAGGGATTTCGAAGCCCCGTGAAATGGAAAATTTAACTGAAATAATTTCACCCGAAATTGGGATATTTACAAATATTGGAGATGCACACCAGAAAAATTTTAATTCCGTTCAACAAAAAATAGAAGAGAAACTTTGTCTTTTCAAAAACAGCAAAAAACTAATTTTTAACACCGATCCTGAAATTGTTAAAACCCAAATTGAAAAGTTCTGCAAAACTCATTCAGTAAAAAAAATAAGTTGGTCGTTAAAAAATGAAAACGCAACAATTATATTTAACACAGTTATTAAAAATAAATTCACTGAAATAACTGCAAACGTAGCAGGTAAAAATTTCAGTTTCGAAATACCGTTTACCGATGATTCTGCAATCGAAAATTCGTGCCACTGTTTTGCAAGTGCCTGGGTACTTTTGGGTGATCCAAAACCGGTTCTCCCGCAATTTAAAAAACTTGGTCCGGTTGCCATGCGCCTTGAAATTAAGCAAGGTATAAATAACTGCATTTTGGTAAACGACTACTACAACTCCGACTTAAATTCGCTTACAATTGCCCTGTCTGTTTTGCACCAACAAGCCGCAAAAGAGCACCTTTACAAACAGGTAATTTTATCCGATATTCAACAAACCGGAATGCCGCAAGCCGATTTATATAAAAGGGTAAACGAACTTTTAATTGAATGGAAAATTGATGAGATTATTGGTATTGGAGAGGAAATCACAAATCATTCGGAACAGTTTTCGGTTAAGAAAAATTTTTATATTTCTCTTAACGAATTCGAAAATCATTTTAATCGGAGCGATTTCAAAGATGCTGCAATCCTGATAAAAGGTGCTAGGCAATTTACTTTCGAAAAAATTTCGGATTTGTTGCAGCAAAAAGCACATCAAACCGTGTTGGAAATTAATTTGAATGCGCTGGTCCACAATTTGAACACTTTCCGTTCTTTGTTAAAACCCGAAACCAAAATTATGGTTATGGTGAAAGCTTTTTCGTATGGCAGCGGGGATGTTGAAATTGCCAAAATGCTGCAATATCAAAATGTAGATTATTTGGCCGTTGCCGTTGCCGATGAAGGCGTTCAACTACGAAATGCCGGGATTCAAACACCAATTATTGTGATGAACCCGGAGCAACACAGTTTCCAAAATATTATCGATTACCAACTGGAGCCCAATATTTATAGTCTCGAACTTTTAAAAAATTTCCTTAAAACTGTTTCGCAAAACGGGGTACAAGAATTTCCAATCCACTTAAAAATTGATACTGGAATGAACCGGCTTGGATTAAAGTCGGAAGCGGAAATAAAAAAAACAGTTGCCACAATTCTGTCCAACAATTGGTTGAAAATAAAATCGGTGTTCTCGCATTTAGCCGCCAGCGACGATCTGGGCTTGGACAATTTCACACAAAGCCAATTTGAGATTTTTGAAGAAAAGTCTCAAATTATTTTTAGTTCGTTTTCATATAAAATAGACCGTCACATTTTAAATTCTGCCGGAATTGAACGATTCCCGGAGAAACAATTTGAAATGGTACGACTTGGCATTGGTTTGTACGGAGTTTCACATACACGATTGCCGCTGCAAAATATTGGGACGCTTAAAAGTACAATTTCGCAGGTGAAAAAAGTGCAACCTAACGAAACAATTGGCTACAACAGAAAAGGAAAAATAAAACGCGAAAGTGAAATTGCAATCGTTCCGCTTGGATATGCCGACGGACTGGATCGTAAATTGGGAAATGAAAAAGGGTCCGCTTTTATAAAAGGATTACGGGTCCCGATTATTGGAAATATTTGTATGGACATGTTAATGCTGGATGTTACCGGGCTGGGAATAAAGCCCGGGGGTAAAGTTGAATTTTTTGGCTCAAATATTTCTATTTTAGAAGTGGCTCAAAATGCCTCCACCATTCCATACGAAATATTAACAGGTATATCGCAACGGGTTAAAAGAGTTTATATTCAAGAATAACAAATCGCAAATAACATTCATCGAATAACAAAATTCAACTAAGGGCTTACTCAGAAATAAGTCCGGGAATTTAGGGGCAATATTTTGTGCACAGACGCGGCAAAAAACACAAGCATAGCAGGGTTACGGTGAGTATTTTTAACAAAGTATGTGTGCAAAAGATGTTC
>JAKIST010000097.1 GCA_021648495.1 Draconibacterium sp. | reverse complement strand
AACGTAGCCACATTCAACCTAAAAAGGGCTGATGGTTAATTCGGGTTCCCCGGAAATAAAACTTTAAAAGTTACTTACACTTTAACAGAGGATAACGAGTTGAAAATTGATTACGAAATTACTACCGATAAAGCTTGTTATTTCAACATTACAAACCACAGTTATTTTAATTTAAAAGGCGAAGGGAATGGAGATATCCTTGACCATATTTTGGTGATTAACGCAGATAAATCTACTCCTGTTGATGAAGGGATGATCCCAACCGGGGAAATTGAAGATATCAGGGGGACTGCACTTGATTTTACCTCTCCACATGCGATTGGCGAACGGATCAACGCGGACAACCAAATGTTGGTTTATGGAGACGGATACGATTTCAATTACATTATTAATAAAAATGACGGCGAACTTGCTTTTTGTGCCAGCGCGTATGAACCTAAAAGCGGGCGTTACATGGAAGTTTTTACAACCGAGCCGGGGGTGCAACTTTATACCGGAAATTTTTTGACGGGAACTGAGATAGGAAAAACTGGAAAACCATATACTAAACGCACAGGTTTTTGTTTGGAAACGCAGCATTTTCCAGATAGTCCGAATAAACCGCAATTTCCATCGACATTGTTGAAACCCGGTGAGAAATTGAAATCAACAACTATATATAAATTTTCGGCAAAGTAGCTGATAAATTATAGGAAAACAGAAGTGCTATTTTACACGCATAAACCGGAACATTTTTAGCATCCAGTTGGGCAGGGGATGGTTGCCACGTTTTCTAAAATCGATGTACCAGCCAACCTTTTTCAACAATGGGATTTTGTGTGTTTCCACGAATTCAATTAAAGTACCTTCGGGTGCTTGAATGTACGCAAAATTGCCGGCAGCTTCTCCCATATCGAAGGTGTCCATCGCACGGGCACTGTCAACCGTGAAGGGGTATCCCATTTTTTTTGCTTTTTCCCTGAAACTATCCATTCCGTTAATATCAAAACAAAGATGGATGAACCCGGGATCGCCCCAAATCCGGCCTTCATAAATATTGCGTGGTTCGCGGTCGAGAACTTGTACCAACTCAATTACCGACTCACCAAAAAATGGACTGAAAGCACCACTTTTTACTTCCGAATGTTTCAATAATACCCTGCGAAATTTTTTGTCGCTTCCGGGGATTCCTTTAAAATCGCCAAACGTTCCTGTTTTATCGAAAACAATTTTATCATATTGTAAGATATCCTGATAAACTTTCAGGCTTTCGTCCATGTTCTTCACCCCAATAACGGTTCCTACAATACCTCCGCTTACCGATTTTTCTTTTTTCCTAAAAATTCCTTTTTGGTTTTTAACTTCCCACATATTGCCATAAATGTCTTTCATGTAGAAATGGTCATTGCCAGCCGGATCGTTTTGGATTGAACCTAACAGATCCAATCCTGATTTTGTGAATTTATTAAAGGCAATTTCAACATTCTCCGTTTTAATTTTACCGATATTGATTCCGAGGTCGCCCAATTGGATTTCAAATTTGCAGACCTCAGGCGTTTTACCGGTATGTTGCCAAATCTCGAAGCCACCACCGCCTTGCATGTTTAAGGCTAAAACTGCATGTCGCGCCCGTGGTTTTCCATCAGTGTGTGCCAACATTAATTCGGCAATAGCTTCTTCCTCAAACATCCGAATATCCATGGAGAAGTTCTCCCGATACCATTTCCAGGCATCGGCAACATTTTCAACACCCACTCCTAACTGTTGAATTCCATTAATTTTTGCAGTCATTATTATTATTATTATTATTTAATATCGCCATTCCGAATTTTATCCGGTAATCTATTCAAAATAAAGATGTTGAGATATCCCTATTTTCCCGGACAGTATGACGTTTTTCTTGTTTCTTATTTTAATTCAAACTATAAAGGTTTTATTCTTGATGATAGAAAATAGAACAACCTTGGTAGAAATCTACGGATATGTATCATAATTAGTTCCTTTCCTCCTACTAAAATTTCCTTTTTCTCCTTTTTTAATCCTCTGAAAATTATTTTTGCAGCTTTTTCTGCCGTTATTCCAGTATCTTGTCCTACATCCATTTTGCCATGTGTTTTTCCATTTTTCGTAATTGCATTTACAGAAATATTGGTTTTAACCCTGCCCGGAATAAAAATGGATACACGGATGTTATGCTGTTTGTTTTCTGCCCTTAAACTTTCGAAAAAACCATGCAGAGCATGCTTTGTTGCAGAATACGATGAACGGTACGGAAAACCAAACTTACCTACAATACTTGATGTTACAGCAATCTGCCCACCCCCGTTTTTAATCATTTCGGGCAAAACTGCTTTAGCAAGTGCAACAGCTCCAAAAAAATTAATTTCAAAAATCTTCCGGTCAATAAATAGGGGGGTTTCGCTAAGCAATGAACGCTGACTGATTCCGGCAAACTGATATAGGCAATCAATTTTTAATTTTTTATTCAAAACCAGATTGGCAGCATCCTGTACCGATTTTTCATCGCTTAAATCAATCGGAATGATTAATGTAGTACAATTGTTTTTTTTACAAGCCTCTGCAACTTCTACAAGTCCCGGTTCATTAATATCTGAAAGGATAAGGTTTGTGTTTTCTTTTGATAGTTTAAGGGCAACAGCTTTACCAATTCCCGACGAGGCTCCTGTAATCCAAATGGTTTTTTCTTTAAAATACATTGTTATTTTTGTTCAGAAAAGCGCGAAGATAATAGATTATTTACGGGTTTAAAATAAATTCTTAAATAATGCAAAGAATAAAGGGAAGCACAGAGTTGAGGCTCGCAGAAATAGTCTTAATTATTTTGAGAAACGAAAATCGAGCAGTTTCTTTATTCAAAGCAGTTTTACTTCGGAATAGAATAATTTAATGAATAATTCAGACTATATTCCCAACTATTTATGGGAAATATTATTTTACTATTGACATGAGCTTTAAAAAAATCTCTTTTCTTTCAAAAGGGATTACTTGCAAATATTCCTCTATTGTTGTAACATTATATTTCATTTACGATTTTTAATATTCAAAAACAAAATGGAACAAAAATGATTTTATTGAAAATAAATAAAAATCAAAAACGCAAATATCCAATCTGAACTGTTAAATTTGACACTATTAAATAATTCACCTTATGAAAATTTCAATTTTATTTTTAATGCTGATTTTGCCGTTTTGTTTGTTCGCACAAGAAATTAATAAAGCAGATGCTTTGGTTTCCGCAAAATTTGCTCAACGCGAAATAACCGTTGGTGGCGAAAACGCCGATGTCTCGGAATTTACGAACCAATCCATTCAATTTGCAATCGATGCCATTTCAAAAACCGGGGGGATTGTTAAGTTGAACCCGGGAATTTACAATATTGTAGCCCCCGTTCAATTGAAATCAAACGTAAAACTTATTGGTTCGGGTAAAGCGACGGTACTTAAAAGGGGAGTTGGTGTACAAACCAAATATATTGTAGATGCCGATTTTGGGGAATTGAAACTAAGCGTTGAAAATTCGGATGGATTCGAAATTGGAATGAAAGTTCAGGTAACCGATGACGGGAACAGTGGTTGCTGGAATGTTTCGACTGCTTATATTTCTGATATTGTGGACAATATAATTTATATCGACAAAGGGTTAATACGCGATTATCGATCTGATAAAAATGGTTTAATTTCAAATGCATCGTCAGTAATAGAAGTAATTGATGCCGAAAATGCCAGTGTTTCAAATTTAACTGCCGATGGAAACCGGGCTGAAAATTACTTCGCCGATGGTTGCAACAGTGCAGGGATATTAATTTTGAGATCCAAAAAAATTACAGTTGATAATGTTCATGTTAAAGATTTTAACGGAGAAGGGATTAGCTGGCAAATTACGGAGAATGTAACAATAAAAAACAGCGAAATATCGGGAAGTGGAAATACGGGGTTGCATCCTGGAACTGGATCGCCATTTTCTGTGATTGAAAACAATGATGTCCACCATAACGATCACGATGGATTATTTATTTGCTGGCGGGTTTATCAAAGTAGGGTAGTGGGCAATAAATTCCATAATAACGGGAGATTTGGAATTTGCACAGGCCATAAAGATACGGACGTTATTTTTGAAGCAAATCATATTTTTGAAAATAAAAGCGACGGTATAAATTTACGTGGAGAAAGAGAAAGTAATGCACCGCACAGAAATACTTTTGTAAAAAATATTATTGAAAACAATGGTACCGGTGGAGATGGTTACGGTTTTTCAATTAACTCGCGGGCACGTGATCTTTTGTTGAAGGAGAATATTTTCAAAAATTCAGCAAAAACACAAAAAGCGGCTATTTATATTTATCCAAATGGCTCAACTCCAAAACTTGAAAATAATCAGTTCGACAAATATGAATTGGGAGAAATGGTTTTTGAGAAGTAGCGGGGAAATCGACTTTCCAAGTCGATTATTTTGAACGAGTTGGAAATTCATTCTCCCTTTTTTCCGGAAATACCAAGCTAAAAATCACAGCTAAACTAAATGCAAGCACATAACTTGCCAGCCGCTCCGAAATGCCCGTTGGATCAACCAGCCAGGTTTTCCAAACTACCGCTGATACGGTTCCTGTAATTAAACTTGCAAAAACTCCGGCACGCGAAAGTCTTTTCCAAAAAATAAGTAATACAATTGCCGGACCGAATGATGCCCCAATCCCGCTCCATGCGTACGAAACCAGGCCATAAACGGTATCTTTCATCACAATTGCCAGCAAAAAACCAATTACCCCAACAGCGAGTGTAAGTATTTTATTGAGGAAAAGCATCCGTTTTTCGTTGATTTTCTTTTTGGTAACGTGTAAATAAAAGTCTTCAGTTATCGAAGACGAAACTACCATCAATTGCGACGAAGCGGTTGACATCATTGCAGAGACTGCACCTGAAAGTAAAATCCCTGCTAATATCGGGTTCAACAAAGTCATTACCATAATTGGCATTATTTTTTCCGCATCGTTTGCAACAACTGTGGCAGCGTTGCCCAATGCTCCGGCTTGCACCAGTTTGTAGCCTATTATTCCAATCATAAATGCCCCGCTATAAGCAAGCAATGTCCATGCAATTGCCAACCATCTACTTTGTTGCACTTCCTTTTTATTTCGCATGGCCATCATTCGTGTAAGTAGTTGAGGCTGGCCTGTGTAACCAAACGCCCAACTTAATCCGTTCAAAATTAACAGGCCACCGGTTGCTTGTTTGGCCACTTCGGCGTTTAAAGGAATAGTGTAACTGGCGTGTGCTAAAGTTTCGGCAATGTTTATGTTGTAGGTAGCTGCAATTCCCAACGCAATAATTGGCAAAACCACACAAGTAACCACCATTAAAACAGCTTGGAAAGCATCTGTTGCAACCACGGTTATAAAACCTCCCAGCATAGTATATACAGTTACCAGTGCCGAACCAATTACCATTCCCCAAAATGGGTCGATGTTAAACGTGTCGTTGAAAATTTTACCGGCTCCGCTAAATTGAGCAGCAATATATAAAACGAAAAAAAAGATAATTATGAGCGACGATAATATCCCAAAGCTTTTGTTTGTACCTTCGAATTTTGCTGGAAACAAACTTGGGACCGTTAAAGCCCCGGTTTTTTCTGTGAGTTTTTGTAGCGGGACTGCCAGAAAAATCCACAAAAACAAAATTCCTGAAACACAACCAAGTGTTACCCAAATAGCTGCCATTCCTTCTGAATATGCATATCCGGTCAATCCTAAAAGCAGCCAGGCCGATTCTCCGGTTGCTCGCTCCGACAAAGCCAATGAAAAGCCGGATATTTTTTTTCCCCCCAATACAAAGTCATCATTGGTTTTCGAGCGGCGTGCCGAATAAGTTACAATTCCGATAAGTATTACAATGTAAAGTATAAATACTAAAATCATGGTTTGTCCTGGTTTGTTTGAAAGCCGATAAAGATAGCAAAAAAGCTTTTGGCTAATGGGCTTGGATTTGCTTGTTCATTTAAAATAATAAATGCTGGGTATTTCGAAAGTAGTAAGCAACCCGTTTGTTTACGTTTAGCAGTTTAATTTTATTTTATGTACTTTTTATTCGCTCAATTGAGTTTTATATTCAACAATTAATCGTTTTATGCGTCTGAACAGAGTCTGTAAATAAAGGGTATCTCTAAAGTATCCCGATGTCAGGGGAAAAGGCCGACTTTATGGATAATTTGATGTATTGCAATGAATTTTTAAATGGAGATACTTCCCATGGATTTAACCTGATTAATTCATGAGTTTTCGTTATGAAAAAGGCAAAATGCAAAGAGTAAAGGTGAGCGCAAATTTCCGACTCGCAGGAATAGCCTTAGCTATTTCGAGAATCGGAAAATGAGCATCGCCTTTAATCACAGTAGTTTGGCTTTGCAATAGAACAATTTGTGAATTATTCAGGTTAAGAAATAC
This sequence comes from Draconibacterium sp., assembly GCA_021648495.1. GTDB lineage: Bacteria > Bacteroidota > Bacteroidia > Bacteroidales > Prolixibacteraceae > Draconibacterium. The sequence goes on along the minus strand of JAKIST010000097.1, from coordinate 6,281 downwards.
ATGAATAATTTAATTGAATATATCCCAATACTGACCACGCTTTTTCCTGTTTATTTTGTTCGCGATATTTATGGCCATTATCAAAGTAGAAAAACCAAATACCTATTGCCGGAATTGGCGGTACATTTACAAGAATGGGATATGTAAACGTATTGTTTGTTACTGAACTTATTGGGCTTTTACTTATTTATTTGGGGTATCGAATTATAAAATTGGATAAACACTGGAAATAAAAATCAGAACTCAGGTCAGGAGTTCTGAAACTTCAAAAATATTTGTATGAATGGTTTCTCTTTTCATTCAATATACAAAATAGCCTGCCTATTTCTTTCGTAACTTTATTTTCATCCATGCTATCATGGATTGTTCCTACTGTAAAAGCACTGTTATTATTTTTATTTATTCAACCCTGTTTTTATTCCTAAAATTCGAGGGGGCAATACCTTCCTTCTTTTTAAACATATTGCTGAAATAGAAAATAGATTGAAATCCCAGTTCATAACTAATTTCCTTAATGCTTCTGTCGGTAGAAATCAGAAGCTCTTTGGCACGTATTATTCGCAGCTGTAAATGGTATTGACCGGGCGAAACACCCGTGTATTTCTTAAACATCTTTCGAAAATAGGAGTAACTCACATTGTGTTTTTGTGCCATTTCTTTTAAATTGAGCTCCTTAATATTTTGTCGCATTTCAAAACGGATTGCTTCAATTACCTGGGCGACCCTTTTTCCCGAAAAGCCTTTCTGCTTTTCGAATGAAACAATGTATCCCAACAACTTTATTACCATGCCAGAAGCAATTTGCTGGAACCCGGGTTGCTCTTTCTTTACTAAATCAAAAATCTTTAAATAGGTGTCGATGAGTTCTTCTTTTATGCCAAAAGTGAATGCTGGATTTTTTGGGTTAAATTGAGGATATGCGATTAGTTTTCGTGCCATTGCACCATCGAAACCAATGTAATTTTCCGTCCATCCGGTTTTGTTCAAAGGTTTGTAACGGTGCCATATTCCGGGAAAAGTAATAAATATTGAGCCCGTTTTAAGTGGAAATATTCCGTATGAATTTTCCAGGATTCCTTCACCATCAGTAATATAATTTATCTGAAACTCTTTTAAAACGCGTCCATCTTTCCAATGAAAAAAGTATTCAGAGGGATGGTTTGGCGAAGGATAATTATCTGTTGGTAGAATGTTGACAGAACCTGCTACATTGATGTAAAACCCCCAATTGGAATCTTCTTCGCTCGTAGTTAAATATTTCACTTGGTTTTTAAACATCAATTTAGGGTCAAAAAGTGTAAATAATATGCCATTTAAAGTATTGTTTTTGCATATTTACAAATATATATTTGTTTTTGTCAAACGTGTACCAAAATCATAAAATAATAAATCAAATTAGGTAAACCATTATGCAAGTTTTATTAGGAATTATTTTTCACTCCATTGGCGGATTTGCTTCGGGGAGTTTTTATATGCCATTTAACAAAGTTAAAGGTTGGGCGTGGGAAAGTTATTGGATTGTAGGTGGCATTTTTTCGTGGTTGATTGTTCCTCCGTTGGCAGCTTGGATAACTGTTCCGGGTTTTGCTTCAATTATTGCAGCAAGCTCATCCCAGATTTTGTTTTTCACATTTACAATGGGCTTGCTTTGGGGAATTGGTGGTTTGTCGTACGGTTTGGGAGTGCGCTATCTCGGAATGTCGTTGGGCAATTCTGTAGTATTAGGATTTTGTGCTGCTTTTGGAGCCATAGTTCCATCCATTTATTACAATTTTAACCCTACTGTTGGAAAAATCTCTTTTACCGATATGATGGCAACTTCCGGGGGACAACTTGTTTTGTTGGGTGTTCTGGTTTGTTTGCTTGGAATTGGAATTGCCGGAAAAGCCGGGATGATGAAAGAAAGTGAACTTTCGGTGGAAGATCAGAAAAAAAGTGTCCCTGAATTCAACCTTGTAAAAGGGTTGATAATTGCAGTATTCTCGGGTATTTTGAGTTCATTCTTCAACTTTGGGATAGAAGCTGGAAAGCCACTGGCGAATGCCGCCGTTGCAGCAGGTTATAACCCGCTGTTTCAAAACAATGTAACTTTTGTTGTTATTCTTTGGGGCGGTTTAACAAGCAATTTTATTTGGACAACCATTCTAAGTTTGAAAAATAAATCGTATGTAGATTTCACAAATAAAGCCACGCCAATATCGAAAAATATAATTTTTGCGGGTTTGGCAGGTACTACCTGGTTTCTTCAGTTTTTCTTTTACGGAATGGGCGAAAGTAAATTGGGAAATGGGGCAAGTTCCTGGATTCTGCACATGTCAACTATAATTTTAACGGCAAATATGTGGGGCATTTACCGAAAAGAGTGGGCCGGAGTTGCACTAAAAACCAAGTGGACAATTACTGCCGGAATCATAGTTATCCTGATGTCGGTTGTTTTGGTGGGGATCGGGAATTCGATGTAAAAGAGAGAGCCCGTCTCATCCTTTCAAAAGTTACACTTTGATATACTAATATGGTATTGAAGAAAATAATAAATAATAAATAATAATAATAATAATAAATAATAAATAATAAATAAGAAATAACGAATGAAAAAGTGTTTAAAATTTCAATTATTTGACAAAAACTTTCTGATTTCTTACTCCCTGCCCGACTGCGTCAGTCAGGCTGGTTTATTGTTCATTGAACTCCTTTAGAGGATATTTTATATTGAAAATATTTTAGAATTCAAATTTCAAAAAGAATGAAACGTTTAGCATTTAAAATGCAGCTCAACGAAGGGCAAAAAGAGGAATACATAAAACGCCACAACGAAATTTGGCCCGAATTAAAAAGGCTGTTAAAAGATGCTGGAATAAGCGAATATTCTATTTTTTTTGATGAAGGAACAAATACTCTTTTTGCTTTTCAAAAAGTGCCGGGCAAAGGTGGATCGCAAAATTTGGGTGAAACGGAAATCGTCAAAAAATGGTGGAAATACATGGCTGATATTATGAAAACGAACCCTGATAATTCGCCTGTAACGGTTGAATTAAAAGAGGTCTTTTATATGGAATAAAGCCATCAAGGCTGATTTTTTTTAATGTCATGCTGAATTTATTTCAGCATCTTCTCATAATGGTCAGATTCCGAAATAAATTCGGAATGACGTGCCACTCTCTTGATGTAGAATTTAAAAAATGAGTTTATATATAGAATTTAAAAACCAAATATCTACTAAAATGAAGCATTTAAAATTTTCAATTCAAACAATCGCTCTAATTTTTCTATTTAGTGTATTTTCGTCGGTAAGCTTTGCAAAAACACAAGTCACAAAGTTGGTAACTGAATACCATGTTAATCCCATTGGGATTGACATTAAGATACCACGTTTAAGCTGGCAAATTATTTCTGACCAGAAAAATGTAAAACAAACAGCCTACGAAATTCGTGTTGCTGATTCAAAGACGAATTTGACAAAAAAAAGCAAACAAATTTGGGCTACTGGAAAAGTGTTAAGCGACAAATCGGTAAATGTAAGTTATGGAGGAAATGCATTAAAATCGATGCAGCGTGTTTATTGGCAAGTTCGCGCATGGGACAACAATAATAAAGCATCGGATTGGAGTGAACCTGCATTTTGGGAAACGGGAATTTTGAAACCACAGTTATGGACAGCTTCGTGGATTACTTTACCAAACGAAAAGGAATACAATGGTTCTTCACGTCCGGCCCAATATTACAGGACGGAATTCTCAACTACGAAGAAAATCAAGTCTGCCAGGGTTTATGTGACTTCGTTAGGTTTATATGAACTGTTTTTGAATGGAGAAAAAGTAGGGGACGAGCTTTTTACTCCGGGCTGGACGAGTTACAATAAACGCTTGCAATATCAAACGTACAATGTTACTTCCATGCTTCAAAAAAATAACGCGATTGGTGCAATTTTAGGCGATGGCTGGTATCGTGGAAACATTGGTTTTAGAGGCCAGCACAGTTATTATGGTGATAAATTGGCACTTTTACTTCAATTAAAAATAGATTATACCGATGGTACAAGTAAAACAATTGTAAGTGATAAAAACTGGAAAGTTTCCAATGGCCCAATTTTAGAATCCGATATTTATAATGGCGAAACTTATGATGCACGTCTTGAAATGAATGGCTGGAAATCTACCGGATTCGACAGCAGCAATTGGAAAACTGTTTCAGGGCTAAATCATTCTAAAGATAAATTGATTGCGCCACAGGGCGTTCCGGTAAAAGCGATTGAAGAAATTACACCCATTAAATTGCTAACTACTCCGAAAGGTGAAACCGTGCTTGATATGGGACAAAATATGGTTGGCTGGGTCCGTGTAAAAGTTAAGGGTAAAAAAGGTGATGTAGTGCAGCTAAAATTTGCGGAGGTCCTGGATAAAGAGGGTAATTTTTATACCGCTAATTTGCGTTCGGCAAAAGCTACAGATACCTATACTTTAAAAGGGGATGAAGAAGAAGTTTTTGAACCGCATTTTACATTTCACGGCTTTCGGTTTGTTGAATTGGTGGGGTTTTCAAGTACCCCAAAATTGGATGATGTAACAGGAGTAGTAATTCATTCAGATATGAAACCCACTGGCACTTTTAGCTGTTCGGACCCGCTGATTAACCAGTTGCAACATAACATTCAGTGGGGACAAAAAGGGAATTTTTTGGATGTACCAACAGATTGTCCGCAACGCGACGAAAGATTGGGATGGACTGGCGATGCGCAGGTATTTAGCATGACCGCAGCATTTAATTTCGATGTGTCAGCTTTTTATACGAAATGGATGAGAGATGTTGCTGCCGATCAACTTCCCGATGGAAAAGTGCCGCATGTGATTCCGGATGTTTTAAATGGCGACGGGGGTGCGACCGGTTGGGCTGATGTGGTAGGTATTATCCCGTGGACTGTTTATCAAATATATGGAGACAAACGCATTTTGGAACAACAGTATTCAAGTATTACTGCCTGGGTGAAATATATGGAAACCCGTGCTGGCGACGATTATCTATGGATGGGTGATGCGCATTTTGGCGATTGGCTGGCGTTCGCTTCAACAAGCTCAAGTTACCCGGGCGCAACTACCGAAAAAGATTTGATTGCTACCGCATATTATTATTACACAACTGGCCTAACGAGTAAAATAGCCGCAATTATTGGCAAACCAGCTGATGCTGAAAAGTATAAAAAGCTGGCTGAAAAAATTAAACTGGCTTTTAACGATGAATTCGTTACGCCTAACGGAAGGTTGGTTTCACACACGCAAACAGCTTATGCACTGGCTCTTTCTTTTGGATTGTTACCCGATAATTTAATTGATAAAGCAGCTAAATATTTAGCCGACGATGTAATAAAATTCAAACATCTTACCACCGGTTTTTTAGGCACACCCTTGCTTTGTAAAACGTTATCGGCAATCGGTCGCGATGATTTAGCTTTTATGTTGTTAACCCGTAAAAAGTATCCTTCGTGGTTGTATCCCGTTACGCAGGGTGCAACAACAATTTGGGAACGCTGGGACGGTCAAAAACCTGATGGTACATTTCAGAATGTTGGGATGAACAGTTTTAACCATTACGCGTATGGTGCAATAGGAGAGTGGATGTACACGCATATAGCGGGAATTAGTATCGATCCTCAAAATCCGGGTTACAAACATATTCTTTTTAACCCGCACCCGGGAGGTGGTTTGACCAATGCATCTGCTGACTTTTTGTCGATGTACGGAGAAATTAAATCAGCATGGAAAATCCAAAACAATGAATTTATTTATACCATCGAAGTACCGGCGAATACAACTGCAAAAGTTACTTTGCCGACGGCTGAATTGAAGAATGTAAAAATAAATTCAGCTCCTATAAATGAAGGGATAAAATTGAATGCTAAACAAATGGGAAGTGAAGTGGTTTTTGAAGTTGGATCAGGGAAATATCATATTGCTTATCCGTTTAAATAAAGTTTTACACCGTCCTTTTCCCATTGGAATCCCTTTGGGAGAAGCATGGTGTAAAAATAAGATGTGTTCGTTATATCGAAAAGGAAAGATTAAATGAAATAAGAGTCTAATTTCAATAAAAACTCTCCGAGAGGGACGATTGTGGCAGAAGCAATCAGGGTGAATTATTAATGATAGTATTTAAACTCGATTAATAATTTAGTTACTACTCAGCAGATTTAATAGATAAAATACTTATAGCTATTTAAATTCTCGAAAAATTTACTAATAAATAAATGTCATTTCTTTAATATCCTGATAATCTATAAATCAACAAAA
>JAKIST010000096.1 GCA_021648495.1 Draconibacterium sp. | reverse complement strand
AATTGCCTGGCCGATAACAATGCCGGTATCTTCAACTGTATGATGGCCATCAATGTGCAAATCGCCCTTGGTGCGGACCTTCAGGTCGATAAAGGAATGGCGTCCGAGCGCATCAAGCATGTGGTCAAAAAAACCAATGCCGGTCGCAATATCGGTCTTACCGTTGCCATCAAGATTGAGGCTAACGGTGATATCGGTTTCTTTGGTCTTACGCGAAACGGTGGCAGTTCTTTGGGTCATGGTGTCTCAGATAGGGTGAATACGACGCTGCGACTAGCATTGTTTTGTTCACGACTCCCTAAGCAATCAACGGCAAACTGTAATCGGAGTGGCATAATACGACTATAGGCTGATCGTTTGAAACTAATTAAATCCATTCGGCGCGCCTGGGCGAGGGCGAGTTTTGCGGCGGTGATCCCGGTCGCCGCCTTCATCATGGGCTTCAGCTTCTCGATTGGGTTCACGGCCTTTCATATCCATCAGTCACACGTCGCATACGACAATAATGTTGCAGCTTATGCGCAGCGGGTGACGGTGTCTGTCGCTGATGATCTCGCGGCCGGTAAAATAGCGGATGTCGAGCATCTGCTTGACGGCATGTTGCCGAACAAGGGCGTCGTTGAGAATCTCGACCGAACTTTGAGTGCTGGTTCGCTCTCACCAAATGCACGTGGGCAAGCGCAGACTTATCCAATCATGCATAACGGTATTCAGATCGGCATCTTGCTGAGCGCACCAGTGCTCCAATATCAGCCCCCATTGCCGCTTGGTCTTGCTCTTCTCTTATGTATTGTGATTGCGTTGGTCGCTGCTCTGGTGATGCGCGTGTTTGCTGGCTTGGCTGCAAACTACCTTCATCAGGTGACTGAGATTGTTAACGAGTTCAGCTTGCACACGTCCGAAAAGCACAAGACAACACCATTGATTTTTTCAGAGTTTCGCAAACTCAACGTCGCCGCTATCCGCACGACCCGGCGGCTGGCACGCGAAATCAATACCCTGCGTGATCGAGCGCAATATGATACCCGCACAGGGTTACTGAACGAGCACGCCTTGCACAAACGGCTCGACAAGGCGTTTGACGGTGCGCAATTTGATAACCCAGCGGCGTTGATTGTGCTTGAACTCAATGATTATGCTGAGATCGCGGACCGGGTTGGCAGTTCTTATACAGATCATGCCATTCGCGAAATCACCAAGGTTCTCAAGACCACAATTCGAAATGGTGAAAGCCGTCGCGGTTTACCTACTGGCAGCTGGACCCTGGCTGCCCTTCATTCCGAGCAGTTCGGAATTCTGGTTGATAAGTTCGGTGCCCGTGATGATCTTGCTTCGCTGGTTCGCGAAATTCAAACAGCCTTCCGCGCGCCGTTACATGTTGGTGACCGAACCTTCTCTATCTCATTGTCTGGTAGTATCGTATTGATCCCGGAAGACGGCGATACTGTTGCACTGATCCGCCAGCGAGCTGACGCTACGATCCATGACCTGAAACGCCAGAACAAGAAGGGCTTCTCGTTCTACTCACCCAAACTGGAACGCCAGCGTGATGCGCGAATAAAACTGGAGTTCGAACTTCGTCATGCTGTGCGCAATGATCGGTTCGAGCCATTGTTCCAGCCTAAAATCGATCTGGCAACCGGCCTGATCTGCGGCGCTGAAGCGCTGGCGCGCTGGCGTTTGAATAGTGGACGCTTGGCCTCGCCATCGGTGTTCATCGAACTTGCCGAAGAAACCGGGCTGATCAATGCCATTGGTGCGCAGATCATGCGCAAAGCCTGTATGGAAGCGGTGCGGTGGAACCAGGCGGGGCACCGTCTCAACATCGCCGTGAATGTCTCACCAAAGCAATTTGAGCGTGACGGCCTGTCACAAATGGTTCTCGATGCCCTCGCCAAGTCAGGTCTGTCACCGCGCCAGTTGGAGATTGAGATTACTGAAAGCCTTGCGATCCAGCATCCGGAGCGGGTCCGCTCGGTTCTGAAGCCTTTGCGCAAACTAGGTATCAAACTGGCAGTTGATGATTTCGGCACCGGGCATTCAAATCTCGCAACCCTGACCCAGCTTGATTTTGATGTTTTCAAGATTAAATTTACACCAAAACGAAAAAGCGACGAACTGGTAAACGGATACATTTACATTGTTGATAAACTGTGGTGTATTTACAGCATCGATTTTAATGCCCAAATGGAAATTTTTAAATACCGGATAAAGCAGCAATACGAAAATATTGGAAATGAAAACTGGCTTCCCGTTTCGCACAACATTAATGGAAATCTTGGAATGTTTGGATTAAAGGCCAATTTCTATTATGGTGCTTCGGTAAAATACGACTCGATTGTGGATAATTATTTATCGAAAAAGCAGATAGGATTAGCAGCTAAAACTGGGCTGTCCGACACACTTGTTCCGCGAAAAAAGAGCGTAAAAGAGAAAAGTTTTATAAAGGAAGTTGAACAAATTTCTGCTAAAGAAAACCTGTCGAATAATGATGTAAAAAAGGTTGCGCGCTTAAACCGAAAAATACTAAAAGAGCAATACAAAGATTTTACAATTGCAGCCCCCGGTTTCAATAATTACAATATTGAAGACAAAAAAGATTCGCTGAACAACGAAATTTCGTGGGATACAATTCGTGCTATTCCGTTAACTCCCGGCGAGATCCGGAGTTATCAACTGGCCGATTCAATTACCGCTTTAGAAACAATGGAGAACGATTCGATTACCGGTGATAAAAAGAAAAAGAAAAAGAAAAAATCGGTATTCTCAAAAGTAATATTCGGAGAAAATGATTTGTGCAAAAACCCACTTATAAAACTCGGGTACAAGGGATTAATCTCGCTCGAGAATTTCGATTTTAATGCTGTGGACGGGTACAAATACAAACAAAAATTTGAATTTCGTATAAATCCTGACTCTGGGAAATACATTAATATTACGTCCGAGATAGCTTACGCATTTAACCGGAAAGCTATTTTTGGTTCGCTTACAAGCCAGTTCCGAAATATGCTGGGTAGCGGTAACACTTTTGGTTTTGCCGTGGGAAAAGAGAGCCGCGATTTTAAACCTGCTCAGTTGGGGGTTCAACCCACTTTAAATGCAATTAGCTCGTGGTTTTTCGCTGAAAATTACATTAAATTGTACGAAACAGAATTTCTAAAAATGAACTTTGCCCAACGATTTAAGAAAAACTTCAATGCGTTTTTTACAGTTGAATACAACCATTTTTACCCTTTGCAAAATAACATCACTTATTCGTTATCCGATAAAAAGGAATACTCAACAAATATTCCAAAAGGTTTTTCTGAGGAGGGCCCGGAACTTCAACAACAAAAAAGTTTCGTTTATGCAGTTGGATTAAATTACCGAAAAAGACAACAAAAACCATGGCTGGAAAAATCATCTTTTTTATTTATGAACGATTTCTACACGTTTAACCTATTTTTGAAGCAGGGTATAAAAGATCTGTTTTCCTCGGGCTCCGATTTTTAACCAAATCGATTTCAGTGTCCAACAACAAGCCAATATTTCGCCAAGCACAGGAATCGACTGGAAAATTAATGCGGGCTATTTTTTCAACTCAAACCAAATGCACTTTTCGCAGTTTAAACATTTCAACACTTCGAAAATACCGGTGGCGTTTAAATCGTTTGCGCACACTTTTCAAATGATGAACGATTACGAATTTAGCACAAACAGCAGTTATTTAAATGTTGGGACAGAATTTAGGTCGGAGTATCTACTGTTGCGTTACCTGTCGGTTTTTAACAAACGGACCTGGACCGAGAGTATCCATCTCAACTATCTCACAACTCCCTATTTGAATAGTTACTGGGAGGCTGGATACAGTTTAAACAGTCTGTTTTTTGTGGGGAATGTTGGCGTTTTTACCGGATTTAAAGGGTCTAAATTTGAAAGTGTAGCGGTAAAAATTTCAATTTCTGGGTTTGAATAAATTTAAAAAACTACCGATAAACGTCTTTCTGTCGAAATTACATAAATACTTGATTACCTATTGTTTGTTTTATTATCCTGAAACGGGTTGGCAATGACAGAATTGTATAAATGATAGGTAATCAGGTAAACCCTTAATTTTGTCATTGGCAGGGTTCACCCAAATATTTTTGGGCAAAATGAGTAAATGACAGTAAAGTGCTAAACCTTTGGCAGTAGATTCGTTGTCCTTAAAAAAACAGTAATACATTGGATGAGATTCCTCAGTCGTGCCTCCATCTGCCATAGGCCCCATAGGGATGCCTATGGCACATCGCTTCGCGGGGAATGACAATTTCGTGTGTATTGGGGGAGGAAAAAGGGACGGCTCCGCCGTCCCTTTTTCCTCCCCCAATACACTGCAACACCTGTCATTCCGAACAAAGAGAGGAATCTCATTTCGCATCTACTAATTTTATGGTTGACGTGATCGTTGTAAATGAATTGGACTGAATACCTGCATGTTACGTAAATCTGTCATTGGCAGGCACGAAGCAATCTCAAAACTTTTACCAGACACCAACCATTAAAAATGTTCGTAATTTTCTTTAATCATATTATTTAAGTGATGTGCATAAAGAGTAGCTGAAAAGGGAGGGACGAACATCAAATTGATGATGTCTAATTTATCGCAACGAAACACTAATCACATGAAACCCGGATTGCTGTGGAACTATTTTAAAGGAGTACCTACAAAAGGCCGTGTATAGAGAAATTGACTTGTAACGACAAAACATTTATAAGGACTACTCACCCTGATAACGCCTACCGCATTATCGTCCCTTTCTTCGCGAAGCCCCGAAGTTGCCCAAAGGACTCCCATGGAGGATTCCTTTGGAAAGAGGGAGAAGAGGAAGAGATATAACAAACTGAATTTTAGACTTTAAACTAAACTATACACATGAAACTTAATCACAAGAAAACGAGAATCTCCTGTTAGATAATTATTGATTACTGCGTTATAATTTTTAAAGATTTAAAAATGAAAAGAAATTGGGTTCGGAAAGTCTAATTTCCTATTTCTTCATTTGTGCCTTTGCCCACGAATCGCGAAGTTGTACCGTTCGGTTAAAAACAGGCTTTTCTTTGGTTGAATCGATATCAAAATTAAAATATCCCAAGCGTTCAAATTGAAAATGGTCAAATGGTTTAGCATCTTTTACAAAGGGCTCGATGAAACAATTGGGAAGGACTTGCAATGAATCGGGATTCATAAATTCTTTAAAATCGATCTCTTTGTGACCATCTGGATTTTTATCGTTAAACAATCTATCGTAAAGCCTCACCTCCGCTTTTACGGCATGTTCAATAGAAACCCAGTGCAAAGTCGCTTTTACTTTTCTCCCGTCAGGCGAATTCCCACCTTTCGAAGCCGGGTCGTAAGTACAATGCAATTCGGTGATTTCCCCTTTATTATCTTTAATTACACTGGTACAAGTTATAAAATAAGCGTAACGCAAACGCACTTCGCGTCCCGGGCCCAAGCGGAAAAACTTGCGTGGAGGGTCTTCCATAAAATCATCGCGCTCGATATAAAGTTCACGCGAAAACGGAACTTTCCGTATGCCCATTTCCGAGTTTTCCGGATTATTTATTGCATCTAACTCTTCCGATTGATTTTCGGGATAGTTCGTTATTATCACTTTTAACGGGTTCAACACTCCCATAACACGCTGTGCGGTTTTATTCAAATGTTCCTTCACACTGTGCTCCAACAAGGAAACATCAATCATTCCGTTCACTTTTGTCGCCCCAATTTTTTCAGAAAAACAACGAATCGACTCGGGCGTGTATCCGCGTCTCCGCAACCCTGAAATTGTGGGCATCCGTGGATCGTCCCAACCTTTTACATGCCCGTCCTTTACCAATTCGAGCAATTTGCGTTTGCTCATTACTGTGTATGTTAAATTCAAACGGGCGAATTCTATTTGGCGCGGCCTGTAAGCGGTTTCCTGCAATTGATCAACAAACCAGTCGTACAATGGGCGATGGACTTCAAACTCCAAAGTACAAATCGAATGGGTAATTCCTTCCCAATAATCACACTGTCCATGCGCAAAATCGTACATCGGATAGATACACCATTTATCACCAGTCCGGTGGTGGTGCGCTTTCATAATTCGATAAATAATAGGGTCGCGCATGTGCATATTTGGCGACGACATGTCAATTTTTGCCCGTAAAACTTTAGCCCCTTCGTCAAATTCCCCGGCAGTCATTCGATTAAAAAGGTCAACATTTTCTTCAATTGTACAATTTCTATGCGGGCTCTCAATTCCCGGGCGAGTTGGTGTCCCTTTCTGCTTGCTTATGGTTTCCGCATCCTGGTCGTCAACATACGCTTTACCATCTCTTATCAACTTTAAAGCAAACTTGTGCAGCTTTCCAAAATAATCGGATGTATAAAAAAGGCGGTCTTCCCAATCGAAGCCCAACCAATGCACATCTTCCATTATCGACTCCACATATTCGGTCTCTTCTTTCGAGGGATTTGTATCGTCGAAACGCAAATTGGTTTTTCCATTAAATTTTTCACCAATTCCAAAATTCAGGCAAATAGATTTTGCATGGCCAATGTGCAAATATCCGTTGGGTTCGGGTGGAAACCGAGTATGTACACAATTATTATTTTTCCCCTGCTTTAAATCTTCTTCAATTTGAAGATCGATAAAATTTGCCTTTTTTTGAACCTCAGAACTCTCGATCGTATTATTTTTATCCGTCATTTTTCAGTTTTTAACCGCATATAATAAATCACAAAATTAAAAAATGATTTGTGAGAACGATTAACACCCCTAATTATTATCGCCTTTAGTCACTTATTCTTAATTTCGCAGAAAAAATAATGGGAGTAATTGAAATTGAAGGGATGCATTTTTACGCTTATCACGGGCATTTTGAAGCAGAGCAGATTGTTGGAAATGAATTTATCGTTGATTTACAAATGGAGACAGATTACAGTAAAGCTGCCCTTTCTGACGATTTAAAAGATGCACTAAATTATCAGACAGTTTACTCCCTCGTTCAAAAAGAGATGACAACTAAATCGCGTTTACTTGAAAATGTTGCCCAACGAATTTTAGATACTTTGTTCGCTGAATTTCCTAATCTTGAAAATGCAAAAATAAAAGTTTCGAAAATGAATCCTCCAATGGGAGGGGAAATTGAGAAAGTGAGCATTACGCTTTCAAAGAAGAAGAAAAGTTATTAGGAATTGGTCATTTAGAGAAATCCTTTCGCTTTTAAACGATGTAAAACAAAACATTAGATGAATAAATAACTTTGGTTATATTTTTGAGTCTGCTCCGAAAAGTACTTTCTGGCTTTTCGGAGTGGACTCATTATTAAATATTTAACGCAGGAACTGTCAAATATAATTAGTAATCAAATTTTTCAAATGTTTTATTCTAAAATTTCAAATGTAATTTCATAATCAGTAAAAAGATGTTTTTTGGAAATAACAACTTGAACGAAGGCAGTTTAAATGGAAACCGTTCAGAGAATAGAAATAAAGAATTATTGGAAGGGGAAAATCCAAAAGCTAAAACTCCCAAAGCAAATTATTGCAGTTGGCAATCGGCAAAAAAAGGTGCACATGTAAACTCAATGTGGCAAAACCTGCGAAAATAGTTTCTTAAAATTGTATTGCTAAAACTTCAAAATTTCTTAGATTTGCAGTCCGAAAGAAAAAGGTCTCTTGGCCGAGTGGCTAGGCAGCGGTCTGCAAAACCGCGTACGGCGGTTCGAATCCGCCAGAGACCTCAAGAGAAAAGCTGATATTTTATTGGCTTTTCCTTTTTTTATAACTTATAGATAATCCTGAAGGATCTGAGGAATCCAAGGTAGTTTTATAATTCTGAAGGCCTTCGATATAATCGAGGAACTCTTTAATTCCTTTTGACTGCATTAAAGTATTATGAGCAATAAAACAGCCTCCCGGTTTTAGTTTTGGATCCATTGCCATAAAATAGTTTTTATACCAGAATAGGTCAGCATCGCTAAAAACGAAATCGTATTCGCCGGGTAATTTGGGAACTAATTCATGTGCATCGGCAAGTCGTGTTTGAATAAATTTAGACACACCGGCTTTTTTAAAATTAGCTTTTGCCTGCATGTATCTTTTTTTATCAATTTCAATTGTAATAAGCTTTCCCCCCGTTTTGCTCAATGCCCATGCAATCCAAATGGCTGAATGTCCAGTCGATGTTCCAATTTCAACCGCATTTTTATAGTTGTTTTTAATAATAATATCGTACATTATTTTACCATCGGAAAGAGGAATATTCATATCTCGCCAATTATCGGCATTTTCTTCCAAAAATGATTTTACTTTTTTATCCAGGTCGTTCTCAATTATAGGAAATTGAGCAAAAACCGGGTATGAAATAAGTAAAACCGCTATTACCAAAACTAATTTATTTATACTCATCTTGTATCGCTGTTTGAACGATTTAAAGGTAAAACAAAAATTTTAAATCGAAATATTGATTACGCTTGAAAAATAGTTTTTGTTAGGAAAGTATTATAAATTATAAGAAGCTCCTTGCAGCAAGCTGGTGCGGTATCTCAATGGAAATTGTTTTCTAATGGCTTCAAGAAGCGGAGGATTTAACTCAAGAGATCCCTCTTGCGGATATCCTGGATCCCCGCCTGACCAGACAGCCAGAAACTTTGTTTATCAATTTTATTACTCAAAATTGAGGTCTTACTGATTTAAAACAATTCTAAATTAAACACCTTCATTAGTTAAAATTGTAAAAAAAAGTTCAATATTATTTTTTTGTTCCAAAATTTCACTATTTTTGTAGGGCATTTGGGATTCATCCCATATTGTGTGTTTGGGGGTTAACATTTAGGAAGGAGGCTGTTGAGCCTCCTTCTTTCCGTTTAAACCTTTTGTAAATTATTTTCCTACCCCATTTTAATCAAAAAATGTAACTGTTTACGGGGAAAATGACCAGTGTTCAAATAAATCCAATTCAAACAGTCTGGTAATAACATTTAACAGACCATGGCCAAACTCTTACATTACTGGAGACAATGTAGTTTGCAGTTCAAAACAATACACTTTAAATAATTTACCAAATAATGCAACAATTAATTGGTACAGTGGAGTAGAATTAACCCGATCTTCCTCTCAGGGCTCAAATCCGTGTACCTTTTCAAAAAACGGAAGTAGCAGCGGCCTTTCTAATGTAGGGGCTACGGTTTCAACAACATGTGGAACCAATTATGGTATCTCTGATTATAATGCTTGGGTTGGAAACCCCGACCCCGCTGATTTTTATATTGAGGCTGTTGATATATATAGTAATGATATTGATGTCGGAGGTTCCTTTGAGGTTTGTGAAGGAGAGTGTTACACTTTTTATTTATATCCGTTTTATAATTTGCCATCAACTCACCATAAATATGGAATAACCAGTACTTCTTTTTATTTTGATTTCGACTACGAAATTGTTGATGAAGGTGATGGCTGGGCGTATGTTTATGTAAATAGTTTTGATCAGGAATCAACAGGATTAGTTGACGTTGAAGCATGTAGTTCGCTTGCCGAATTCTATGTTTTCGACCTTGTTGAAGGAATGTGCGGTGGTTATTTTATGAGTTTGTCTCCTAATCCTTCCAATGGTGAAGTAACCATTACTTTAGAAAGTACATCAAAGACAAGAACAATAGATTTAAATGATTCTTGGGAATTGGAGATAAGAGACCAAAGCCAAAATTTGAAATATAAAAAAGGTAAGTTGAAGGCGACAAAAACCAAATTAAATACTTCATCGTGGAAAGAAGGTATTTATTTTGTTATAGCCAAATACAAAGAGCATTTTATAAAATCCAAATTAGTAGTATCAAAAAATAGATAAAAGATGATAAGAATTATAAGTAGTAGTTTGATATTGTTATTCTTTTTTATTGAAATAACAAATGCTCAAAACTTAAAGTTTGAAATTGGAATAGGGCACACTTATCAATTAGATAAACATAATGAAACTGACATTTCCGATCAGAAATTTATGTTCAATTACTCAGTAGGTTTGACAAATGAATTTGAAATACAAAAAAACTCTTTTATTAGAACAGGTTTGATATTTGAAAAAAATGGGAGGAAAGAAATCATTTCCTTGGGAGAAGGAACAAAGGTGACCAACCTGGATAGAACGGTCAAATTATGGTATTTAAAGCTCCCCGTGAGTTATAAACAATATGTTAAAATAAATAAATTAAATTGTTTCTTCGAACTAGGCGCATACGGTGGCTATGGGCTTTTTGGCAACGACACATATCCAAGTTGGGAAAATGAAACGTGGATCACAAAGTCGAAAAAACTGAAGTTTAGCATGAATAAACTTTCAGGATTGCCTCCTTTTGATTTTGGACTTATTTCTAAGGTAGGTGTTAAAATTGCAAAAATCGACATCAATTTAAGATACATGCATGGATTATTGGATCAAAACAATCAGCCGGGAAGAACAATAAAAAATAGATCTCTAATGATTTCCTTTGGTGTTCCACTTTAAGTTGCAATAACAAAAACCACAAACGTTTTTTAATTAGGGTTTGCTGAAAAAGTAAACAGCGATTAATAATTCTTCGGGCTAAGTACATGACAAAAAATTAAATATACTGAATTTGCTTTTCATTTTACTGTTCAATAGGCAATTAGCTATGTATGCCAAGCCATATTTAAAAATACTGATTGCTTTTCTCCCATGTTTTTTTACGATAACCTGTTTAACGTTTTCATGTAAATATATCCCAACTTTATAACACCAAACAAATGCAACCATAACCAGGAGTATCAGTTTTTCTATCCTTTCAATATCTCGCAGATGAGTTTTTTCAATATCAAACCCACTGGATTTCATGGCTTTAAAGGTCATTTCAATTTGTCATCGTTGTTTGTAATATTCAACCGAACCTTCTGGTTTGTTAAAAGAAACTATAATAAAGAATTCATTCCCGGAAAGTTTACTGCCTGATAAATAACATAATTGCCCATTGATGCCCACAATTTTTGGGTAGTAAACAAATTGCTTGGCCCGGTAAGCATTAAACAGCCAAAATGCCTTAACCTCTTTATTTTTGTGGGGCAAGAACACTTTGAAATTGTTGCGGATACGAATGTAGTACTGCAAGCGGTTTTCATTTAAGAATGCAATCCATTTTTTTCCAACAAACTCCCGGTCTGCAACAATACAATCAACCGTTCTTTTCCCGAACAATCCAATGTACCTGCCAATCAGATCAATACGTTCCTGAGAATTTGAATTGCCACGCTTTGGCAACATCGTAAACATTAACGGGAATGCAACACCTTTATAAACAACCCCTAACATGAATATGTTTATGTCAATGCTGCCAGATTTCCAGTTGGTCCTGTCAATAGATAAAATTAATTTTTCTTTTGATGGCAACAAGCTGAATATAAGTTTGGCAATAATATCAGAATCAAAACTAAACTTGGAAATAAAGCGTTGGATACGCCTTAGGGTTTGCTCAAAAATAACTTCCGGTTTTTATGAACATCTTTTGCACACATACTTTGTTAAAAATACTCACCGTAACCCTGCTATGCTTGTGTTTTTTGCCGCGTCTGTGCACAAAAATATTGTCCCTAAATTCCCGGACTTATTTCTGAGTAAGCCCTTAGCGATGATTCTGCCAAAGATGTGCTGTCAAAAGCTTTGGAAAGCTTATCAAAATTAACTGTTTGAACCTTACATAAAGCAACAATAAACATTGAGATGAACTTTACCCTTGCCATGTTTAATTTACCTTCAAAATGAGTGTTTAAAATCGAAATTAAACCACTGTTTCCGTATGAGATATTGGTTTTCTTCATTAGGAAAAATAAATGTTTTTATTCTTCTAATATACTGAAATTCAATATCTTATTCAAATTTATCAGTATCTATTGTTCCTTAAAATCACATTTTTTGTCATGTACTAAACCAACAGATATAAAAAAAGTACATCCACAAAACTCTATGAAAGCATCCTTCTCAATTCAGCAGATATAACTGTTGATGAAAAAGAAATTACTGTAGCACTAAAAAAGAAAAGGATGCTGCCATTATGTTTGGAAATAATGGGAAAATATAAAGAAGAAAATTACAGATGGCTTGGAAACAAAAAATTAATTTTCACAGGTGCAACTTATAGCTGAAATACACATGATTATTTACAGTGATAATCCGTGTTAATTAAATATCAAAACATATTAACGAAACATTTTTATTAACTTTCTGATGTTAATTCAAATCATTTACCCTTGTTTTTTGAGGGGATACAATCTATCATTGGCAGTGTAACGAAGCAAGCTCAAAACTTTTACCGGACACTAATGATTAAAACTATGCTGAAAATATAGATGAAATCGAAGTCTTGTGTTTTTTCAAGCTTAGGGTATTTAGTTTTGTTAAAATCTCCACCATTTTAGAATTGAGGCAGAAAGGTTGTTTTATTGTGAATTGCATTTAACTATAATTTTGATAAATAGATATGGCTTTTCATAAATTTCAATTTCGTAAAATTTTACATTCAAAACAAAAACAATTGACAATCAACATTATAAGGAATATTAATTTACATTGTTGTGATTTTTGAAAGTTATATTTGTATTCTTTTTTAGGTTCTTATTTAATTATTTGTTACTACTCAGCAGGTTTAATAGATTGAATATAAAATACTTATAGCTATTTAAATTCTCGAAAAATTTACTAATAAATAAATGTCATTTCTTTAATATCCTGATAATCTATAAATTAACAAAATAA
>JAKIST010000095.1 GCA_021648495.1 Draconibacterium sp. | reverse complement strand
GTTACCCTCGTTTTGAAAACAGTCATCCCGATACATCGGGACTCCTTGATTTTCAAAACTTCGAAAGCCTTGTCTTTGACGTTTTCTTATCAAAGACTTAAAAAAGTAGAGTTTTCTTGCAGGCACTACTTAAAATATTTTGCACCCGGTTGGTTGGTGCCCGAAATGATGTTGGTCTATCAATAAAGAGAACCATTTTATCATTTATTTCCCTATTCAAAAAAATTCCTTTACTCTATTAAAAAGCGAAGGAATTTTTTTATTGATTGTTCTTGCCTGAATAATTCATAAATTGTTCTATTGCAAAGCCAAACTACTGTGATTAAAGGCGATGCTCATTTTCTGATTTTCGAAATAGCTAAGGCTATTCCTGCGAATCAGAAATTTGCGCTCACCTTTACTCTTTGCATTTTGCCTTTTCATAACGAAAACTGATGAATTAATCAGGCTTAAAAGAGTTTACTTCTTTGCTGGATTATTATGAGCAATTTTAGCATAATATTCTTTAAAGTTGAATCCTTTATAATTGGGACTTTCCTCGTTATGGCATTTTTTGCAAACTTTTTCGTCTGGAATAATCAACCCTTTTGCAACCGACAATTCCCGTTTTTTCATAATACTAGATGTTTTGTACGCACTACCTGCTCCATGACAAGATTCGCACGATACACCCTCTGAAACTTTTAATGAACCAACCAATTTTGGATCGGCAGCAGCTGCTGTTGAATGGCACTTTAAACATTTTGGATTTGTGGCATCGGCACCTTTCAGGCTTTCCATTGCCTTAGCGTGGGGACTGGCAGCCCATTTTTTATATTGCTCTCCCGTAGTAGCTTTGTTGTGGCACATTTTACATTTGGTTGCTCCAATGTATTTATTGTTTTGTGCAAATGCAACCGAGCTGAAAATAACAGCTAACCCCAATAAAAAAAATAATTTTTTGTAATTCATTGTTTTTGTTTTTAAAATAGATTTATATAAATATCAATGTTTATGAACTTGTGTTTAAAACGATATAGAAACAAAATTACATCCTGTTTTACACGCTAAAATTGCATAAAAATTTTTATCTTTTAAAGTAAAAAACTTAATTTAGAGATTGTCTAAAGTAGCTTTTTTTCTCATGGCAACCAGTGTTACAAGTTCCACCATTTTGTACTGATTTAAATTGCAAAGGCATTTCCCAATTACCAAATTTTATTTTATCCATAAGGTGATATTCATTAACCGAGCCATGAACGTTATGGCATAAATTGCAATTACGTCCTTTTGGCCCTTTTAAATGTACAAAGTGTAGGTTTTTACTTCCGTTTCTAAAATTTGTTACTGTTGAATCTATTTTATTTTCCATCAATCCTGAATCATGGCAAAAAAAACAAAGTTCAAAATTTTCACTTTCCCCATTTGTATAATTTCCGGAAGGGAACTTTCCCACTAATAATTGTTGATTATCTGAATAGTGGGGATTATGGCAAATTACACATCCATCGCTTTCAATTACACTGTGAATATGATTTCCTTTTTTTAACATCTGTTTTATATTTTTAATGCTGTCGGTTTTTGTAATAATAGTTTTGTTATGACAGCTTAAGCAGAGTTGTTTTTCTTCCTGAATCAATAATTTGTATTGGTTTGAAGCATGCGAAGCATGGCAATTGGCACAATTTTTAGAATCGTTTATTACTTTGTGCACAACCAAAGAACTTTCAATGCCGGACTGTATGTCGGTATGGCAATTAAAACATAAATCGGGGGTTCTTTCTATCAATAATTTTTCGTTATTTGAAGCATGCGAAGCATGGCAATTGGCACAATCATTTTCAAAAGGTGGATGTATGTTTTTTAAACCGAATTCGGTTTTTATATTTTCATGACAATCTGCGCATATTTTTGATTTTTCTTTTTTTAAAAATGAAGGAAAGTTGGATTGGTGCGGATCGTGACAGGTTTGGCAATTCCCATCGAAAACAGGAATATGTTTGAATTTTTTATCATCGATATCTAAATCGTGGCATTGCGAGCATAGATATGGCTGGTTGTTCAATAAAAGCGATTTATTGCCCGAAGCGTGTGGTGAATGGCACATTAAACACTCGCCCTCTTCTGCTGGTGGATGGATGTGGCTTTTTGTGTATTCTTCGTGACAGATGAAACAAAGTTGAGGTAATTCATCTTGTAACGAAAATCCTTTGACATTGGCTTGCGGATGTTTATTTTCATTTCGCAAATGACAGTTTGCGCAGTCGTCTTCTGCCGCAACGTGTATAAAAGGCTGGTTTAATAAACCTGAGTGGCAGTCGATGCAACTTTTTTCGGCGTTTTCTGTTTGACCA
The DNA here is from genome assembly GCA_021648495.1 of Draconibacterium sp. Lineage (GTDB taxonomy): Bacteria > Bacteroidota > Bacteroidia > Bacteroidales > Prolixibacteraceae > Draconibacterium. Next base: position 10,456 of record JAKIST010000095.1, on the reverse strand, counting down.
AAAGCACCGAAATAGAGGGAATAAATTAGTATAACAAGCAAAAAAGATGACTTTTTCATGATCTAATCCGTTTAAAATTTTCGGGAGAATTGTACATAAGCACCGTTAAATTTGATCTTATCGTTTAAATAATTTCGGTTATAGATTTCTAACCCTAGCGTAACAAATAATTTTCGATAAACTGTCTTGAACTCCGAACGGCCGGTAAGTAAGTCCAGATCAACTCCTTCACCTATCTGTTTTCGGTAAATAAGGTTTAAATTGATATTTGAATTTTGGCTAAATCGATAGGAAATATTGCCGGAGATATCAGAGAATTTCCGTTTGATATCTTCATTAAGCATATCATAATCCCGAATGTTTCCGTTTAAAGAAAGCATCAACCTTTCTTTAATATTGCCTTGTAAATTAAGAAAAAACCTTGTCATTTTATATGGTGTGATTGTACTTAAATAATGATCGAATTCAATTCCTCCATCTGCAAAACCAACATCAATGTTACTTCCGTAAAAATATTGCTCAAGGTAATTCAATGTCAAAAAATCGGTAAATTCAACGTTTTTGTAATTCTGGATAGTAATATGTGAATATGCGTTTATCAATCCTTTTAAAACACTAATATTAACATTTATCCGGTTTGAAATAGCATCGTATTTATAAGACCCCGATTGTATGGCAACATAATCTACAAAAATTGAAGCACCATTTGCAATTTGCCCGCCGGGCATCCTTTGGATTTCCGTGAATTCTCCTTGTTTTATTAAAATGTAATCAAAATCAAGCCGATAGGGAATGGTTCCTGTTTCGTCCTTTACAACTACTGTCCTCAAATCAATAAATGGCCGTTCAATTAATACAATATTACCATCAGTTAAAACATATTGTTCATTTAATACAGGCAAAAGTATCGACTCACTATTCATTTGGTCGTTAAGGTGCATAAATTGATACGATAAGTTTAAAAGCCCAGTAGGTATTTTTTTTGTGTAGTTTATGTTAAACTTTTTTGTATTTCGTACCTCACGATAAAACGTGTGATTTTTGTTTGAATATTCATAACCTATATTAGTAGTCAGACTTTTAAAAAGAGTATGAATTAGAGTTGAAGATATTTTAGAAAGATTGGATTTTTGGGCTTCTATATTGAGGTTATATAAATTATAATCAGAATTGAATTGTAGATGATGTGGTAGTTTTAACAATAAACTTTCAGTAACATTAAAAATGTTATAGTTGTTATTGCCTGCTTGGTTGTTGTTGTACAGATATGAATTGAACAGGTATTTTTTTTCTGGATCAAAATAAATTTGACTTTGTAAACTTATATTATTGTTGTGGTTTCTTAATTGGGAATTATTGTATTCTTTCCTGATGTAATCACTGTTTGTGTACCTCATTTCTGTCCTGTCGTTTTTCCCGAAAGATTTTATTGCATTAACGTTAAGGTTTTTTTGCTCCATTTTATAGGAAAAACCAGTTTCAATTTCTTTTTGATTGAACTTCAGATCTTCGTAATTAATGGTAACTGGCAGGTTTTTTAATTTTAGTAAAAGTGAACTCCCCCATCTTTTCCCATTCGATTTTAAATTTGTCAGATTCTCCCTGTTACTGTAATTTTCATTAAAGCTAAAAAGTGTTGAAATGGTAACCAGGCTATTGCTAAAGAATGTTGATTTTATATTTAATCCTTTTAAGGTCCTAATCTCAGCCTGATCGGGTGTTACAATATAATCTTCGATATTTGATTCCGGACTATATTCTCCCCCAATGTCAAGAGTCATAAAATTAGGGTGCCATATATAATTTTTTGTGTTTAAAATAATACTGCCTGTAAAATATTTGCTTTTTTGAAACTCAGAAAAATCATTAATCGTTGTATGCTGCTTTCTGTATTGGCCTTTTAGTTTTAATTCACCGGTAACATCGGTTAATTTCCATAATCTTCGCGGATAACTCGTATTCTGTGCTAATCCTTGCATCGCAAACAGAACTATTATTAAATATGTTATTCCTCTTTTAAGCAATGTAATACGCTTTAATATAAAATAAATCTGTTTTCACCGCCATGAGGATTATGACATTCTGTGCAGCTGGCATCGTCAATATCCTGATGATTTTCGTTTTTAAATACAAGTTCTTTATCGTGACAATACAGGCACAAATCCTGACCTTTTCGGATTAAGTTCCCCGTTCCCTCAATATGTGGTGTATGACATTCCATACAAAAACCTCCTGCTACGGGACCATGTAGATATTTATATTGATTTTTAAAATCGTCGTGGCACTTAAAGCAGGCTCCTTTTTGCAGAACAAACTGGTTTTCGCCACCATGCGGATTATGGCAGTTTACACAATTTGTTTCTTCCGCAATATTATGAAACTGGTTTTCTTTAACTTCTTCAGAATCGTGGCATGTAAAACATAGCTTCTCTCCATTTTCTATCAGTAAATATTTTTCCTTTGATTGATGCGGATTATGACACTCGGTACAAAATCCTGCTGCTACCGGACCGTGTAATGTTTTATAGTTAGTATTAAAATCATCGTGGCATTGATAACAAAGCCCGGGTTGTGGCTGAATAAAACTTCCCATGGTTGCTTGGTCATGACAACTTGCACATTCTTTCTCTTTAAAAGGAACATGATAAAAAATCTCAGGAATTGAATTTTGCTTTAAAAGGGCAAGGATATGTAAACTATCGATATCTAAAGTGTCATTTTGAACCTTTAAACTGTCGCTCAATGGTTCTGGAACTCCATCAAAAAAAAAGGATAAAGTTTTATAATGTTTTTGTGTTGAACAGGTAATAATTACAAATACGACAATTAGCAGAAAAATATATTTATTTAATCGATGCATTTCACCTGATAATTTATTTAGGTTCTATCGCTCCATATACACTAACTTTATCGGGTCCATACTGATTTGTTATTAAAATCACATATTTCAGCCGATAATCCGGATCAACAAATTTTTCAAAATATTTTAAATGCTCATAATCGATTGTTATTCCTGCAGGAAGGTACATTCCTCCGGGGCCAGTGTAAGTGCCACCAAAAAACATCAGCAGATCACCCTCTTTATTGAAAATCTGGCAATTTTCAAAACCGGCATCCACCACATATAAATTCGATTCTTTATCAACTGCAATTCCTTTTGGCCGTACAAATTGCCCAATATTTTTACCGTAACTTCCTATCGAATTTATAAATTCCCCCTCAAGAGTGTATGTTTTTATTTTGAAATCACCAAAGTCGGTCACATAAACCTTATCGTCTGATATAAATATGTTGGTGGGTTGATATAAGTTCCCTTCTTCGCCTTCAGTTATTTTTGGGAATGAAAATAGGAACTTATTTTTCTGATTTTTTTCGTAAACATCAATCTTGTTATTTTTTATATTGGTAACCCATATTTTATCATTATACACAAATACATCGGTTGGTTTATAATCGCCTCCTTCTCCAAAAGCATTTACATAATTACCTTGTTTATCAAAAATTACAATCTGGTGCCGGTTTCCATCGGCAATATATAAAAAACCTTTTTCGTCAACGAAACAATTTAATGGTAATTTTAGAGCTCCTTTTCCTTTGGGGACAAAATAATCAAACTTATTTTTTTCCAAATCAATAATTTCCAATCCACCAATATCAATATCGCAGATAAAGATTTTACCTTTATTTATTTCTATGCCAAAAGGTTTGGAAATAAATTGGGCTATTTCTTCTCCTAAAATTGATTTTAGAATTTTTGATTGTTTACCGGTTATGTCAACTGAACTACTGAAACTGGTTAGATATTGAATTCTTGCTGTATCGGGTGGGGCAGGATAAATAACAAGTGTTTTTCTTTTTGAAGAACGGTGTTTTGTTGTTGAACAGGAATTAAGATAAAATATTCCGCCAGCTAAAATGAGAGTATAAAACAACAACCTGAGATTTATATTTAATAGGTTTATACGGTAAATATTCATATTTTTTGAGCACTTAAATTATTCAATTGAAATGTTTTGTACAATTATATATATTTTTTGTAGTTTAAGGAAGGCTGAATCATTAAATTTTCAATTAGTGCCTGCAAAAAAACTATCTATTTTCACAGTTTTGATAAGAAAGCATCAAAGATAAGGCTTTCGAAGTTTTTGAAACCAAGGAGTTTACTTCTTGTAAATAACTGTTTCAAAAACGAGGGTAACGCAGTACCTGGTGTTTTTTTGCAAAAACTAATTAACAGTTCGTTACCAAATTCCCATAAAAAAAAGGCGATTGAACAATCGCCCTTAACTTAATCAATTTATTGTTATGAACAATAGATTAAAATATTATTTATTGTGGCAAGTCAAACACAGGCCACTTGACGCATTCGATATCCTAAGTAAATTGCTATTGCCGCCTCCATTGTGCACATCATGGCACGACGCACATTCCATTTGTCCTGCAAATAATAAGTCGTTTGCAATAGTCGATCCAAGTCCGGAATTAGCAGTTGAAGGGTCATTCAATCCGCCATCTGTTGTGGCCAAGGCTGTGTTGTATGCAATAGAAATGGGATGGTCGTTGCTTAAATCGGTACCTACTAAATCATTGCCCGAAATTATTTCACTTCCATTTGTACGACCTCCATAATTTTCGACAGCAATAGTTCCATCGTGGCAACTTAAGCATAGTTTTGAACTGGCGCCAGGTTGTCCCGCAGTTGCATCGAGGGTAGCCGAAGTATAAGGGGTAAAAGTGGAACTTGTAACTTGATGATTCCATAAAGGGGCTCCGGCTACAGTTGTGTTTGAGTTGTGTGGCGTGTGGCAAACAATACAAATTTCTCCCGAGCTGTTCCAGTTTTCATTATTAAAGTCATGTGCTGAGCCACTAATTTGCCCAAAGCTAAATTGAGATAGACAGGCTACAAAAAAAAGAATTAGATAAATGCGAATCGATTTCATAATTGAGTAATTTAAAGTTGTAAATTAAAATATTAAGTTGTTTTTATACAGTTTGTAATAATATTAATAATATTAGTAGTAGCAATTATCGTGCCTTTATTTGCAAGTGTATTAATAACAGGTATTTATGTTCAATATTAAGGATTTTGTCAAATAAAATTTTAAGGTATAAATTACGATCTCTTTGCCTTTAAATAACTGCCTTTTATCGTTTTAAAGTGGTTTTGTTTTTAAAGGACTGGAATACAGTAATAAAGGTAGATTTGAAATTCTGGTTAAATAAAAATTGGAAATATGTTCTAAAATGTGTTGTTTTTTAAAATGGGTTAAATGCCCCTGCATAGCTGGGTTGAATGCCCCATTCTTATAAAAAGAAGTGGAAAATATAAATACAAATGAAGTCTACTTGAAATATTTACTATTTTAAATTCATTATAAATTGTGTTTCTTTTGTTTATAGCGCAAGGTGTCTCTTGATATTCCTAAAAGTTTGGCAGCTAAAGTTTGATTAGCACCTGCTTTTGAAAGTGCCATTTGAATGGCCTCTTTTTCAAGCTCATTAAGCGAAATTCCATCATCTGGAAATGTAAACAAATGAGAAGGACTTTTTGACGGTTTTAATTCTTTTTGATTGTTTTTATCATAAAGCCCGACAATTTCAGCGGGTAAACTATTTATCTGCAATGTATCCAACGATTCAAGAATTACAGCCCGTTCCAATACATTTCGTAATTCTCTGACATTGCCTGGCCAGTTATAATTCAATAGTATTTCTATCACTTTTTGATCAATTGCAGTAACATTTTTAAGGAAAAGTTTATTGAAAAATGAGAGATAATAATTTAACAATGGCAATATATCTTCCTTTCTTTCGCGCAGAGGTGGAATGTCTATTTGAAAAATCTGTAATCTGTAATAAAGATCTTCTCTAAAAACCTTGTTTTCAATTGATTCTTTCAGGTTTTTATTTGTAGCAGCAATAATTCGCACATTAATTTCAATATCCTTTGTTCCCCCCAGTCGCCTGATAACCCTGTTTTCTAAAACTCCTAACAGTTTCACCTGGGTTGTTTGGTTTATTTCGCCTATTTCATCGAGGAAAACCGTTCCCCCTTCAGCAATTTCAAAAAAACCTTTTTTTAAATTTTTGGCATCAGTAAAAGCACCTTTCTCGTGCCCAAATAATTCACTTTCCAATAAGGTGTCGGGCAGCGAAGAACAAATTATCGTTACAAATGGCCGGGCTTTCCGATTACTTTCGTTATGGATTGCACGTGCAAAAATATCTTTCCCTGTGCCACTTTCACCTAACAATAAAATGGTTGTGGCTTCTGTTCTGGAAATCTTCTTTGCTACTTGAATAAGTTGTTTGGAAATCAGTGAATCGTGGATAATATTATCAAACGTAAGATCCTCTTTTTTTTGTCTTCGCAAAAGAATAAGTTCGTTTCTTATATTTATATCTTCTGTAATGTTGTCAATAATTACATATATTTCATCAAATAAGAATGGTTTCCGAATGTATTCCGAAGCTCCCCTTTTCATTGCTTCAACTGCCACATCTACCGATTCAAAGGCGGTCATAAAAATTATGTTAACTTCCCCGTTAATTCTTTTAAATATTGGAATTAATTCCAGGCCCTGAATTCCAGGTAAATGATTATCAAGAAATACAATATCGGGGTAGTGCTCTTTAAATAAACTTAGCCCTTCTTCGCCTGATGCGGCAGTAATAACAGCATAACCTTTTGCGGAAAGCTTTTTTTCGAACGACCAGCAAATAAGCTTTTCATCATCGATTATCAATATTTTCAATGGCTTTGTTGTCATATTTCTTGAATATCCTGACTGTTAAAAACTTCTATAAAGCAATTTTATCATAAGTTGGTTGCAAAATACTTATTCTTTATTAATTGTGATAATTAAAAAAACTAAATATTTTCCACAGGCAATAAAATAAAGAACGTGCTACCTGTTTTTGAATTGTCTTCAACCCAAATTTCGCCGTTATGTTTGTCGATAATTTCTTTTACAATTGCCAGCCCTAACCCCGTACCTTCATTACGGGTGGTAAAAAATGGATGAAAAATTTTTGTTTTGATATTGTTCGGGATTCCTTTTCCTGTATCGCAAACTGAAATCTTCACTGATTTTTTAGGTGCAATATAATTTGTATTGAATGTAATTGTTCCTTTTTTTGGAGTTGCCTGAATGGCATTTAAACCAAGATTGAGAAATACATCTTCCATTTGAGAATAGTCGAATTCAAATACCGGGATGTCTTTCTGAAGTTCGAGTTTAAAAACAATTTCTTTGTTATGCGATTGGTTTTCAAGAAAAAATACAAGTGATTTTAATAAATCATTGATGTTGTTTTCCTGAAGATTAATATCTTTTTGCCGCGAGTAATTTAGCAATTCAGTTATGGTATTATTTACGCGGTTTGCCTGGCGTTGGATTTCAACTAAAATAGGTTGGTTTTTTTTATCTGTATTTTCCGAATTAATAATTTCAATTGCATTGGCAATTCCTGTAATGGGGTTTCTAATTTCATGTGCTAAACGTGAAGACATTTCGCCGATGGTCGCTAATTTGTAATTGTTCCTTAATTCTTCTTTATGAAAAATTTGTAACTCTTTTTGGGTGTTTTGAAAGTTATCCAGCATTTTATTAAAACTTAATCCAAGTTTGCCCAGTTCTTTTGTTTCGGGTATCGATAGCCGTTTGTACAAGTCGCCATTATTTACGGCATTAATAGTTGAATAAAAGTCGGCAAGTGCAGTTCTAATAAATTTGTAATGAATAAATAGGATTACGCTACCAAGTACCAAAAGCATTAGAGTTGTAAAAAGAAAACTGTATCTCTTTGCAAATATTGAACTTTTCTTTGTATTCTGAAATGAAAAATCAACCACAATTGTACCAATGTTTTTGACCGAAGGATCGTGACACTTGTAACAAGTTTGTGAATTTGGCAACGATATAAAAGCTCTTGTAAAATGATCATTTTTATATGTAAACGATCTTAATTCAATAGATTTTGTTGAATTCAATTGATCTCTCATATTAAGAGTATCAAATGAATTCATTTTTACCCCCAGGGGATAGATCAACTCATTTTTTGAATCAAACAAATATGCGTTCTTTATATTCGTGTTTTTTATTGTGGTATCCAATAAAGAATATATAATTTTTCCTTCGTTATTTCCAAGGGTATAATAAAACTGATCTTTGAACAGGCTTAATACCGAAACAATATTTTTTTTATTTTCTTTATGAATAATCATATTTAGAGAATAATTGAAAACATAAAATGCAATCAATGAAACCGAAGCAACAACAACGATTAACGAAATTGTTATTTTGGAACGAAATGAGTTTAGCTGAATTTTCATTTCTAATTAATTTTTCAATAACTTAAATTATTATGTCTTTTACCATGGCAGGTTAAAAAACACCGCCCTCTAAAATTTCCCCGATCTTCAAACCTGAGTTTCCCTTTGTTGGGGAATACTATATTTAAATCGAAATTAATAAGGTTTGAATTGTTTATAGAATTTCCCTGGGCATTATTAATCCCATGCGGGTCGTGGCAAGCGTTGCAGGGTGTATTTTCTTCTCTTATATGTGTATCGTGTTCTTTGAATGACTCGTCATTGAGAATAGATGTTCGGCTGTGGCAGCTGTAACAAAGCGCATAATTTGAAGATGATTCTACAGTATTATCGGCTTTTACATACTGGTATTTTAATATTGAAGGATAAATAGAACCATGTGGGCCAGCAGGGGCATTTGTGCCATTGCTGGCATGGCAATCAGTACAATAAATAATACTTGATTCGGTTAATGGAGCAATTAAACTTGGAGAATTAGTATTTTTCCCCGTTCCTGCAACCGGATGAAAAGAGGGGTTACTAATGTCAAATTCTAACCGGGTATTGTTTTGTTCAATTTGTCTTGTGGTGGTACTTGCAAAAAGTGAATTGTCTGCATGACAGCGGTAACAAAGTTCGTATTCATATGAAACAGGATTAACGACAACCCCATCCTGATTGATACCTGCGACACCCTTTAATGCCCCATTTGCATTTGGTGCACTGGCTGTTGTGCTATTGGCTGCGTGTGGATTATGGCAATCTTCACACTCAACATGGTTTACACCCGCAGTATTTTCATTGGGAGAATGAAGTAAGTTGTATCCCGAAACATTGTGTTTGTACAACTTCGTTAATTCGCTGGCTATATTTTTTGATGCTTGGGCAACGTTACCATTGTGACAATCCAAGCAGTTGTTTTCTTCCAGTGTTGATTTTAAGAGTTGTGCTTTCCCCGGGGCGTTGTGCGGCTTGTGGCAATTTGCACAAGCGTTTTGCGAAACACTGGCAAATGGAGTTTCAACATGAATCCACGGGTTTGTTCCAGAGCCATTCCAGATGGCGGGCGAAGTGCTGTGGCTTGAAAAATCCCAGTAATTATTATCGTGGCATTTAATACATAATCCCGAAAACTCGTTTGAAGCAACCAAAAAATTACCATACATATTGTTGTGGGCATTATGGCACGAGGTACATTGCATTTTACTGTTCTCATCAAGCGTGGCTGGATATTCAGGGGGAAATTTCAAATTACCATCGCTAACAGAAAGCGCAGAATTATAAACAAATGAAATCGGGTGATCATCAGATAAATTTGTCCCAAGAAACCCCCTGCTGCCAACTGGCATTTTTGTGCCTGCACCGTCAAAAATATCGGTTGCTGAATTTAATACATTTCCCAAAGCAACGGTTCCATCGTGACATGAAAGACAAACCAGTGAAGAACCATCGGGTTGCCCGGTAGTGGCGTTGATAGAGCTGCTAACGGAATTGTCGTAAATAGTATAAATTGTGTTGCTATTGTTCCTGTTCCATAAAGGGACCTGCGGGTTGCTGTTGTGCGGAGTATGACAAAATATACAAATCTCAGATTTGCTGGTTGATTTTACTGATCCCGGGCCACTTACTGATAAGTTGTGTTTGGAGCTAATTATCGACTGTGCGGTAACATAGCCGGGGGTTCCAGCGAAAATATATAAAAGAACAATAAAGTATAATTTCATCGCGGGTATTTTAAATATTTTTAAATTTCTCATAAAAGCGAATAACAATGTTAATATTTTATTCAGAAATTTCTAATTTGAAAATTTGGATTCGTGAATTATAACTGTCTGCTACATAAATATAATTGTTCCTGTCAATGTATAAACCTATGGGCATTAAAAATTCTTCACTGTCACTTCCTTTCGCCCCAAATACAGATAACAATTTACCTGTTTTGTCAAATACCTGAACATTATTAAACAGTGCATCCGCAACGTAAATATGTCCGTATGAATCGGTAACAATTCCTTTTGGCCGAGCAAAACTACCAAGGGCATCACCCGCTTCTCCAAAAATGCTTATTAATCCCCCATCCTTATTAAATACCTGCACGCGCGAATTTAGCGTTTCGATCACATAAACTGTGCCTAAATC
>JAKIST010000094.1 GCA_021648495.1 Draconibacterium sp. | reverse complement strand
TGAACAACCACGTTAACAACGTTTCACAGATGGGGTGCGATAATCAAGCTGACTACGGGAACGCTATGTCCGACCTTAACTCGGAGGATATTGAAAGCGTTTCGATATTGAAAGGACCAAGTGCTGCTGCACTTTACGGTTCGAGAGCTGGTAATGGTGTAGTTTTGATTACTACAAAAACCGGCAAGAAAAAGAAAGGACTCGGTATTTCAATTAGCTCGAATACAGTTATTGAAAATCCTTACAAATATTTGCCCATGCATAACCTGATGGGTTATGGTGCACGTCCTTATACTCAGGACAACAGGCCTAATAATGGATTGCCGTATATTGTATCCGATCCAACGGAATCGGCATGGGTTGGTCCTGAGCTTGATAAAGGTATGATGTCTTATCAATGGCCATACTTCGATGCAAATGGTGCCCTTCAGGCAACCCCGTTGGTATCGCACCCTGACAACTATAAGAATTTTTTTGGAACAGGAATTACTACTGACAATTCCTTCTCCATTAGTGATGCAACTGACAAGATTAACTACAGGTTATCGTATAGTAATATGCAAAATAAGGGTATTATACCCAATAGCGATTTGAATAAAAATTCAATATCCTTAAATTCTTCGATAAAACTCACCGATAAAATTAAAGTAAGTTCAAATATTAACTTTACTATCTCAGGTGCTGATAATCGTCCAGCCGGTAACCGTGGTGCCAACCCAATTCAGGCACTTTATGAAACCAATCCATCAATTAATGTTTTGGATATGAAAAATTACTGGGAACCTGGAAAAGAAGGTATTCAACAGAATGGTCCTTATACTCTCGAAATAAATCCTGATGGAACTTATGAAAGAACAGGCGATTTTGCAAATAACCCTTACTTCCTTGCAAATGAGGTAAACAATGGTTTTAAAAGGGACAGGGTTTACGGAAATCTTAAACTTGACTATGATATTACTTCAGAATTGTCGTTGATGTTGCGTTATACTCACGACCAGTTCCACGAATTCCGTGATACCAAAATAGCTGCAAGTTACAGTAAGGAACCTAATGGTTATTATGGTTTGGCAAATCTTTACCGAAGAGAGCAAAATGCTGATTTCCTGTTTTCATACAATAAGCATGTTGGTGATTTTAGCGTGTCCGGTTCTGTTGGTGGTAATTTTAGGTATCAGTATGCGGCAAATAGCACGACTAAAGCAAAAGATGGCGGTTCGGGTTTAGTAATTCCTGGTATCTATTCAATTAGCAATATCGCCCTTAGTAATATTCAGTACAGTTCAGCATGGAGCCAAAAAGCTGTTTACAGTCTTTATGCATTAGCTTCAGTTGGATATAAAGATGCTATTTATCTTGACCTAACAGCAAGAAACGATTGGTCGAGTACGCTACCTGCTGAAAACCGTTCTTATTTCTATCCATCCGCATCGTTGAGCATGTTGCTGAATAATATGTTCGACATGGGTGACAAAGTTTCTCTAGCGAAGATAAGAGGTGGAGTTGCAATGGTTGGTAACGATACCGACCCTTATCGTTTGTTGGTTTCAATGGGCAATGTTGGTCCATGGGGCGACGAAACTCGTTTGACAACCTCAGGTACATTGTTACTTCCCAATTTGAAACCTGAGATCCAAACTTCATGGGAACTCGGTGCCGACTTTGGATTATATGACAACCGTTTGAGGTTCGAAGGAACTTATTATGCTGCTAAAAACAAAAACCAGGTTTTAAGTATTGGCCTTCCACCCTCATCAGGTTATAACGGAAAACAAATTAATGCCGGTTTAATCTCAAGTAAAGGTATTGAACTTTCACTTGGAGGTACACCAATTAAAACCAATGACTTAACATGGGATATTAATTTTGTTTATTCAAAAAACAGAACTAAAGTTGAGGAATTATCGGAAGGATTCAATTACATAAAACTTTGGAAAGATGCTAAAGGTGGTGCTGTAACCTGGGTTGGTGAAGAAATTGGACAAATAATCGATAAAAAATTGGTACGGGTTGAAGATAAAAATTCACCCTATTACGGTTGGCCAATTATGGACGACGAAGGTTGGGACAGTGACGATGGAACATGGGAAAAAGATGGCAAGAGGGTTGCCCCTGTAATTGGCAACTTCAATCCTAATTTTACGCTGGGTATGCAAACTTCCCTGTCGTATAAAAAATGGAGTGTAAGTGCCAGTTTCGATTGGAGAAATGGTGGACAGTTTGTTTCTCAAACCTTACGTTATGGTGAATCAGATTTACACTCGCAACGTTGGATTGACCGAACGGTTAAAATTAACGATATGAGTGGTGCTGAAATGGCACAATACCTAAAGGATCATGCCGATCAGTACCTATCACCTGATGGCGAATTCTTTGTGGTTGTTGGTGGCCCAACAAAAGAAACAGGTGGCCTGCCACATACTGAAGGTGGTATTACCCTTAACGATGGTGTGTTTATGCCGGGTGTTGAGGGAGATTATGATGATAATGGAAATTTTGTTGCGACTAAAGAACACCTCGGTGATACTGGCACACCTTTAATCAGATATCAGGATTTCTACGGTTGGTCTTATACCCGTAATGCTACTTTCGATGCTGATTTTATTAAACTCAGGGAAATCTCTGTAGCTTATAAATTGCCTAAAATCAGGGGAATACAGGGTGCTTCTGTTTCTTTGTATAGTCGTAATATTATTTTATGGACAAAAGCCAAAGTTGGAATCGACCCGGAAATGGCTTTCCAGCCGGAGAGTGGAGTGCAGGGACAAAGTGGTATCCAGTTTAAGCAAGGTATTGAACGTTTCAATGTTGCTCCATGGACAATTCCTGTTGGTATCAAGCTAAATGTAAGTTTCTAACATCAAAAAATATATAAATTATGAAATTTATGAAAACACAATTTAAAATATTACTGGTTCTGATAGTGGTAGTTTTTGCATCGTGCAAAGACCTTACCGAAATGAACGTGAACCCGAATGGGGTGGATCCGTCAACTGTAAACCCAAACCTTTTGGTTCCTACAGTTATCGTTGCAACAGCACAACCATATTTGAGTAATGGATACAATGGAAATGTAGCCGGTGTAATGCAATATGTTCAAAAAAGCGGTTGGAGTTCAGGATTGAACAATTTCGACTGGGTTAATGAAGTTTCTTGGTCAGGTTATTACGGTAATCTTCGTAATATAAAGCAGTTATACGATCGATCGATGGACGAAGGTATGGAATTTCAACAAGGTTTGGCACTTGTTTTAAGGGCTTTCAACTTTGGTATTATTACTGACAGCTGGGGCGATGCTCCATACACTGCTGCATTAAATGCTCCTATTGGTGCTCAGGAAGATTTGTTCCCGGTATTCGATTCTCAGGAAACAATTTACAAAGGCATTATCGAAGACCTGAAAATGGCAAACACGCTGTTGTCAAAAACGAATGATGCATATATTGGTATCAGTCAGGATGCGGATGTTATGTACAACGGAAGTCCATTGAAATGGAGGAAATTGGCCAACTCATTAATGTTGAGATATTACATGAGGGTTTCTACTAAATTACCTGATTATGCAAAATCGGGTATTGAAGAGATTATTTCCAATGCAGGTACCTATCCGGTTTTTACAGGAAATGAAGATGATGCAACAATGGATTACGTTGGTACTTCCAATAGCGACTCATGGCCGGCAAATACTACGTATGATAACAGCCAAAGTAATTTTAGCAGAATTCAACTTTGTGCCGGCTTTAGGGATGTACTTGTTGATTTTAACGATCCAAGGCTTGCTGTTTGGTTTAAGAAAACAAAAGTTCCAATTAAAATTTCAACTAAATATGATCCTGAAGTGGATATTAAAGTTGATGGTGTAAGATACCTGCTTCCTTCTTATGTAGCTTCTCAAGGTTATGTTGTGTACAACAAAAATACTTGGCAGGCTGCTTCGGCTGATGGAAAAACAATAATTGATACGATGGATTATGCTGCAATTCCTACTGCAGTTGTTGGATATGAACCATACAATTATAACCTAAATCCAAAACCTACCCAAGGTGGTTACAACGACCATATTTCTGCACTTGCCGATATGTATAAAAATGCAACGGGAGATCTGCAAAAAGCCAGATTGATTTCATACGCTGAAGTATGTTTTATTTTAGCTGAAGCTGCTAAAAAAGGATGGACAGTAGGTTCACAACAAACATGGTATGAAAAAGGGGTAAAAGCATCACTTGAAACATGGGGTGTTGGTGGAGATTATTCTTCATATATTTCAGGTTCAGGAGTTGCTTACGATGGTTCTCAGGAACAGATAATGACCCAAAAATGGATTGGCAACTGGACCAATGCTACTGAGTCGGGGTGCGATTGGAGAAGGACTGGCCTTCCAGACCTTAAATTCGGAGCAAGGGGGAAACGTGATGCAATGCCGTTACGTTTGCGTTATGATGCGAATGAGAAAAATAGGAACAGCGCGAATTACAGTGATGCAATTTCTAAACTCGTTGAAACTCCGTTTACATCACAAGATGGAAAAGACAGTTCATGGTCTAAATTCTGGCTACTACAATAAACCGATAGATTTGGTAGATAGTTATAAAGTTTAGTTAGTTTGGAGAGGGCAAGAATTTATTTCTTGTCCTTTCTTTTTAATTTCTGGGCTAATCTGGGATTTTAAAAATATTCTTTTCCGTTATTTTGAGTGGAAAAATGAATGAAAATTCTTATTTTCATTTCAACTTGTATTCAACTTCGAAAATTAGAATTATTGGTGACCGATAAAAAAATGAAAAATTCATTGAACCCCCTTATTCTATTACGTTCCTACGGAACTTTTAAATAAAGGAGGTTGATTTTATTTCTACCCATATATCGTTCCTAACGGAACTGTCCCACAAATTGCACAATTGAATTAAAGTCGGGACGAGATATAATTTTACCGGAAAACGGTGAATTAGAATAAACCACTATACAATGGAAACAAAATTTAATAGACAATTTCAAATTTTCCTCTCCTGGGCAATCGTAAGTTTAATTTTTAGTTTGCCCGGATGTAAACCTAACGAAAGAAATAATCAGAAAAATAGAATAATCGTTATGAAAGAGAAACAGATTTCGTTTTCCGAAAAAAATCACGCCTTAGATAATAACGATAATTTTTCCCCCGATGGAGAATTTTTGTGCTACGATACGCGGGGCACAGTTTACAATGTCAATTTGGCGAATTGTAAGTCGATAGAAAAAATAGAAATTGCAAGAGGTAACGAAACTGTTCTGTGGGAACCCGAGTATGTTACCGGCGAAGAAGCTGCTCCCGGTGTTGCCGCTGTTTCATGGCACCCATCGGAAAATAAAGTGATATTTATTCACGGTCCCTTATTGGAAGAAGTTGCACAACGCGGTTATTATGGAATTAGAAACCGCACGGGCGTTGAGGTAAGTGCAGACGGAAAAGGAACAATTACAAAGGTTGACATGCGCGATGTTGCCACCGATAAACCAACAACTCCCGGCGCACAAAGGGGAGGGACCCACCGACATGAATATTCACGAAACGGAAATAGGATTGGGTTTACTTACGATGATTTTATTCAACAAAAATACGGCCGCACCATTGGTTATATGGAAGCAAACGAGAAAGCTCCCAAAGGTTACACTCACTATTTCGCAGTATTGGTAAAACCTGCCGAAAAAGGGAAATCAAAAGCCGGGGAAATTGAAAAAGCGTACGGAGATTCATGGGTCGGTTCCGCAGGTAAAATGCGTGCTTTTATTGGTGAAGTCAGGGCTGAAAATGGTGTCGATTACGACACATCATTGTTTGTTGCCGACATTGCGGATGATGTGGATATCACTACCGCTTTCTCTGGAAATAAGGATGAATACCCGCGCCCACCAAAAGGGATTGTAATTCGGCGTTTAACACACAACGCTTGGGCTGGAGGAATTGTTCGGGGGTCTTTCGATGGCAATAGAATTGTCTATCTTGCCAAAGACAAAGCCGATGTGAAACAGGTATTTGTTATTGCTTCCGATGGTTCTGACTTGTCTGTCGATACAGCAAAACAACCACAGCAAGTTACCCATTTCAGTTCCGATGCTTCATCGCTGCGCTGGCATCCTTCAAACGATTTGATTTTCTCGATTGTTAATGGTAATGTAGCTGCCACCGTTGCTAAACCGGGCAAAAATTTTGGTAAAACGATACTGTTAACAAACGACGAACAGCAACGCAATAATTTGGTTGTTTCGCCCGATGGAAACGTTTTGGCGTACAACATTTTTACTTCGGTAAAAGACAAATCAAAAAACGAATATCCCAAAGCATTCAGGCAAATCTTTGTACTGAAATTGGATTGGGATAAAATAGAAGTTAGATAAAAAACAACCTTTAATATCCGGGTAATTTTATAATAAAGTAGGATTTTAATTTTAAAAAGTACTCAATTGATAACACATAGAATTAATGGCCAAAGCCAATTAATTTCTAAATCTTTTTTACTCCGGGCTCAAGCCCGGGGCAAAACATAAAAAACGACAAAAATGGCTCTATCCATTAAAAAATATTTATTTAGACACTAATGTAAATTAATTATTAAAGAGTCCAGTCTAAAAACAGAGGATTTTCATAAAAAGAAAGATTTTGGATGAGATTTTTATTTTTCGATATTTGGTGATGCCTGAGCATCAGCTAATTGAGAAAAATGAAAATATTACCAAAAGATACTTTTTTGATTTTATGTGTTTTTGGACTGGACTCATTAAACCATAAAAAATAAGATGAAAACAAAGAAAACAGGAAAACGAAGATTACTCTTTATGTTGGCAGTTTTAATTGCTTTTTGTGCGTACAAACCTAATCAGGTTCAGGCACAGCAAACAAAACAGTTTCATGCCGATAAACCTTTTGCTCAGGAATACAGTGTAAAATTCAATTTTGAAAATGCCAATATTGAGTTGCAAAAAGTTCGTGCCGACCGGAATGGGTACATTCAGGTACTTTCCTCTAACGGATTATTGAGGACCCGTGCCGGGCAGTTTTTGTTTCCGGGAACTTTGGTAAAAGATGTTCAGAATATTCCTACTTCCGATAAAGGAATTAAAGACATTGAAGTGATTGAAAACCAATTGGTTTATATTGACGACAAAGCTGTACTGAGCAATGCGTGGGCCGGAACGCTTTATTCAAGGCATCAATTGCCGGAAGCAAAAATATTTGCCGCCGATAAAAACTTTACATTTCTTATTTCCGACGGGGTAAAACTTAACCTTTTAAAAGACTCGAAAACCTTATGGGAAGGTGAAATTAATGGCGGTATAAAAGATATAAAGTACGACGAGGCAAACAACTTATTTTGGGTTTTAGGAAAAAAATCAATCAGCACTTTTTCTCCAGCAAAAAAGAAAGTTGAAAAAGTAAGCGAAAATTCAAATCTAACCTGCATCGAAATTGCCGGGGATAAATTATTTGCCGGAACAAACAATGGTTATTTCGAAATAAACACAAAAACGAAAAAACAAGTTGGCGAAATTCAAAAGAAATTACCCTGGACAGAAATTACCACAATTTCAGAAATTGATGGCAACATCTGGTTTGGCTCTACGCGAGGAGCATTTATGTTGAACGATGCCGGAAAATATAACTACTACGCATCGAAACGTTGGTTGCCTTCCGATAAAGTTAACGACATTGCCAAAGGTCCCGAGAATTCAATATTAATTCTGACAGACAAAGGTTTGGGGCAAATCTTTTCAAAAAAGATGACTTTGTACGACAAAGCTATGTTTTACGATAAACAAGTTCGTAACCGCCACATCCGTTTTGGTTTTAATGCCGGCATTGTATCGATGACAGATGGCGATATAACAAGCGGAAGTGTGCGTACATCTGATAACGATGGACTTTGGACAAGCATGTATTTGGCGGGTGAAGTTTTTCGCTATTCTGTAACAAAATCGGTGGAGGCTTTACAAAATATTACTGAATCGTTGGATGCATTGGAACGTTTATATACCATTAATAATATCCCAGGATTTCCTTCGCGATCGTTCGAAAGGCGCGGTTATAAATACTACGATAAACCCTGGAGACGAGCTGAAGACCCGGAGTGGGACTGGAAATCGACAACCAGCAGCGACGAAGCCATCGGGCATATTTTTGCTTTTGGTGCCATTGCCGAACTCGTGGATGTGCCGGAATTGCGTGAAAAAGCAATCATGTTGATTGATACTTTAATGGCAACAATTGTAAAAAACGATTTTTATATGATTGACTGGAACGGTGAACCAACTCGTTGGGGACGCTGGAACCCAGAATATGTAAATGCCCGTCCCAAAATGGTTGGCGATCGTAAAATTAATTCATCCAATATTATTGCAATGTTGCAAACGGCTTATCATTTTACCAAAAAAGAAAAGTACAAAGAAGCAGCATTCTATCTTATGAATGAGCATGGCTACCTCGAAAATTTGATGCGGCCAATGAATGAAATTGGAATGGCGCCTGCCGATGCCGACAAATTAAGCCGTGAACTTTCTGATGGCTGGAACCACTCCGACGATGAGATGTATTTCTGTGGTTATTGGGGTTTGTACCGTTACGCTTTTAACGATGAATTGAAAGCCAAATACAAGGAAGCAATTATCGACCATTGGAAATATGAACGTAATGAAAAAGAAGGCTTGTGGAATATTATGACTGCTTTGGTTGGAGCTGAAAAAATAGACCTCGGTGAAGCGGTTTGGTACCTTCAGAAATATCCCTTGGATTTAATTGAATGGACAATTACAAACAGCCATCGGAAAGACATTGTAAAGATTGAACCAAACTTCAGAAAACAAACAATTACAGAGGTACTGCCAGCAAGCGAACTTCGGATTTCGAGGCACAATGCAAACCGATTTGATTTGGATGGTGGAAATGGAGGGCGCGGTGAATCAAGTGCCGGTGATATTTGGTTGTTGCCATACTGGATTGGTCGCTATTTGAATGTAATTGGTGAACCTGAAAAGTAATCACAATTTCAAATCTTGGCAGGCTAATAATATTGTTGTTGCAAAAGAAGACGTATAAAAAAAATGTATTTTGGTTTATTCGTCTTCTTTTGTTTATATATTTGATAAAAAAACAATATGAAAAATATTGTACCTTTTATCTTAATCATTTTATTTCTATCGAGTTGTAATCAGAAAAAACTGGAGATTAATGAATCAATTGTTGATGTTGAATCGATCCTTCAAAATATTTCTGCTCCTGAATTTGCTGATCGGATTTTTCGGGTAGATATTCAAAATAACAACAATGATTCGTTGTTTGATTACAAAACTTTAATCAACAATAAAATTACAGAATGTTCTGAAAGTGGCGGTGGCAAAGTAATTTTGCCAAGTGGTAATTTGTTCTGCAAAGGATCAATAATTCTAAAGAGCAATGTTAATTTACATTTAGAGGAAGGGACTGTTCTTACTTTCAGTCAAGATCCCAAATACTATTTGCCGGTAGTTTTGGTTCGTTGGGAAGGTACAGAGGCGTACAATTATTCACCTTTTATTTATGCAAAAAACCAGAAAAATATTGCAATAAGCGGTAAAGGAACGATCGATGGAAATGGTTCTGCTGAAGATAGTTTTAGAAAATGGAGATCGATGCAAAAAAAAGATCAAGAAAAGTTGCGTGAAATGGGGCGAAACGGAATTCCCGTTGAAAACAGAATTTTTGGTGAAGGGCATTTTTTGCGGCCTCAACTTGTTCATTTGTTGAATTGCGAGAATGTTCTTTTTGAAGATTTTAAACTGATTGATGGTGCTTTTTGGTTAATGCAGCCAACTTATTGCAATAATGTAATTTTTCGTGGAGTGCGGGTTGAAAGCACTTTTATTAACAACGATGGAATTGATATCGATTCGGATACAAATGTGTTGGTAGAAGATTGTTTTTTCAACACCGGCGACGACTTTATTGCCATAAAATCGGGTCGCGATCAGGATGCCTGGAGGGTAAATAAACCCAGCAAAAATATCGTAATCAGAAACTGTAAATCGGAGATTTGTTTACATGGAATTTCTTTCGGGAGCGAAATGTCGGGCGGAATTGATAATGTTTTTGTGGAAAATCTGACATTTGGAAAAATTCGCCAAATGGGAATTCAGTTTAAATCGAACAAAGATCGCGGTGGGTACATCAAAAATATCCTGATCAAAAATATTCAAATCGATTCTGTCGGGGATGCTATTTCCTTTACAAATCAATATCATAGTTACGAAGGTGGAAACAGTCCATCGGAATTCAAAAACATTACAATCGAAAACATAAATTGCAAGGTTGCGTCAAATCGTGCAATCAGTATTATAGGTTTGCCCGAAATGCCAATTACAAATGTCGTGCTTAAAGATATTTCAATTAAAAACACAAGCGAACCGTCGGAAATCATTAATGTGAAAAATATGGAATGGGAGAATGTGAATTTAAATTGAAAACCTGTGGAATTTTAAAACTTAAACGAATAATTATGAAACTACTATTATCTATTTTTTTACTTGCACTTGTTGTTTCTGTTACCGCTCAAAAAGCTGGTGATTTTAATGGAATGGACATGGGAATGGGAAATTTGTACCGTCTGTCGAATGCAGAATCACGTTCTATCGGTCCTGAAAATTTTACAGGCGAAAAAGGGAAAGGCGGAATGGCAACCCTTGAAGAGGGCAGTGCTGCAAAAGCTGCCCGCGAATTGGGTCAGGGTTGGAAAGTAAATCCGTACATCAATATTAAACCGGGCGAAACTTTTGTTCTTGCTGAAATAGAAGGCGAAGGCGTAATCCAGCACATTTGGATGACACCCTCCGGTGTTTACCGGGGAAATATAATCCGTTTTTATTGGGACGATGAAGAAACTCCTTCAGTTGAAGTTCCAGTTGGCGACTTCTTTGCATCCGGCTGGGGACGTGGTTTCGAACCTCAAATAAATTCTCAGGCCGTTTGTGTAAATCCACGCAGTGGCTTTAATTCTTACTGGCAAATGCCTTTCCGTAAAAAATGTAAGATTACCATGGAGAATATCGATCAGAAAGGGTTAACGCTTTACTATCAGATTGATTATGCTTTGACTGATGTACCCGATGATGCAGCCTACTTTCACGCGCAGTTCAGAAAGGTTCAAGCCTTGCCCGAAGGAGAAGTTTTTACAATTGTGGACGGTATTAAAGGTGTTGGTCAATATGTTGGAACTTATTTGGCGCGGGGAACATTTGCCAAAGGTTGGTGGGGCGAAGGTGAAGTGAAATTTTATATTGATGGGGATGATAAATTCCCAACAATTTGTGGCACCGGCGAGGAAGATTATTTTAACGGTTCTTATGGTTATAACGACCACACAGGTGACGATGGCTACGAAGTTTTTACACCTTTTAGCGGACCTTACACCGGTTTTCATTATTTCCGAGATTTGGAAAAAAGGGCAAAATACAGGAGTATGATTGGCCAGTATCGCTGGCATATTATGGATCCGGTCCGGTTTAAAAAAGACCTGAAAATTACGATTCAAAGTTTGGGATGGAAAAGCGGGGGGCGTTACAAACATCTCGAAGATGATTTGTCATCGGTTGCTTATTGGTATCAAAGCGAACCGCACGCTAAATTCCCGGCAATACCAGAGTTTGGGAAGTTGGAAATAAAATAAAATCAATGGTGCAAATTATTCACCCGGTGACTTGGAGCCAAGGGGTGAAAATATCAGGTAGGTATTATCTGGAAAGCAAATAATATATTGCTTCAATACTGCTACTTCACCGGGTGGCTTTAAGTCCACCCGGTGAATAAATAATTATTTGGAAATCGATGTTGGCTGGCGTGGCAATCTAACTTTAACAAAACTGAACTGGATGTTGCAATGAATAAATAAAACCTGAATAAGCATGATTTTACCGAAAAATAAGTTTTTCAGAATCGGAATTAAACCAATCATTTCCCTGGCAATACTTTGCCTGTTTGTTGTTGCTTGCACAAACTATCAAATCGATAATTTAAAGAAAAACTTTAAAAATCCACCAGATTCTGCCCGCCCCGGTGTTTATTGGTATTTTATGGATGGTAATTTATCGCGCGAAGGAATGACCAAAGATTTGGAATCGATGAAAGCGGCAGGAATTGGAAATGTACTTTTTCTGGAAGTGAATGTTGGAGTTCCGCGTGGCAAAGTCGATTTTTTAAGTGATGAGTGGCAGGAATTGTTTAAACACGCCGTAAAAGAATGTGAACGGCTGGGTATCGAATTTACCTTGGGTTCAGGTCCGGGGTGGGCTGGCAGCGGTGGCCCCTGGGTAAAACCGGAACAGTCGATGCGCCACCTCGTGGCTTCTTCTACCAATGTGAGAGGCCCTGCTGAATTCAACGAAAAACTTCAAAAACCGGATCCCCGAAAACCCTATTTTGGGGAAGGGGCTTTAACAGCTTCGTTAAAAAAACAATGGAAGGATTATTACGAAGATGTTTTTGTACTGGCTTTTCCCACGCCAAAAGTGAAAAGACAGATTGCGGATGCAGATGAAAAAGCACTGGTTTACCGTGCTCCTTATACTTCTCGAAAAGGAGTCAAGCCCTATTTGCCTGCGCCGGCGAGGTTCGAATCGATTCCGGGTGCTGCAATCGATACTTCAAAAATTATTGATCTGACTGATAAATTGCAAGCTGACGGACAGCTAATCTGGAAAGTCCCGGAAGGCAACTGGACAATTATGCGATTTGGAAAAAGGAACAACGGCGCTGTTACGCGTCCTGCGCCCACGCCGGGGTTGGGTTTCGAAGTTGATAAATTTGACACCACCGCTTTTAATGTCCATTTCGA
>JAKIST010000093.1 GCA_021648495.1 Draconibacterium sp. | reverse complement strand
AAGTTATTTTGTGCGATAACAAGGCAAAAAACGTAGCTATAGCCATAGTTACAGCGAGGCTTTTTAACGAAGTTAGCGTGCAAAAGAACGAGTTAAAACGGTCAGGTTATTTCATTACAATCCCTAAATCAGATGTTCCAATATTTTTTAATTTAAGATATTCTCTTTTTATTGTTGCCAATACTGAATTACTCTTATTTGAACCTAAAAGATCAAATTCAAAATATTTTTCGTCAACTTTTTTATAATAAACACAATATTCATCAATTATTCCTTTTGAATCAATTAGTTCATTAAATGATATTTTCCTGTCAATTTCAAAGCTGTTTACAGATTCACTTTTATTAGACTCATCCCATATTTCTTTTGATAGAATGTTTATTACAGAGGCTAAATTTGAATCTAACTTTACTATATCAATTTCATTTCCTAATTCACTCTTTATAAATTTATAGATATCTTTTTGTTCGTGAGTTGGTTTGCTAAGAATATCATTTAATACAGATACGATATCATAAATGTCATTTGTAGGTGAAAAAGAAAGAGAATAAGGATTTTTAAAGATTTTTTTTCTTAATTCTGAAGCATCCTTTGAAATAGAAATAAATTTGAATGAATAGTTTTTGTAGCCATCTAAAATTTGCTTATCCAGTGCAGATTCAACCTTTTGTTTTGTGCAAGTTGCAGATACTTGAATTACTATTTTATTCGTATGGTCAATTAAGTCAATTGCTTCAACATTTTGGAGTTTTGAATTTAAATTCTCAAACTTATACCCGTATAATAGGTTAAAGAAATGAAGATAAAAATTCTCAGAATGCAAATGAATATCAAGTAGATTTAGTTTTCCCCTAGTTTCAATCCTGCTTGATAGAACATGAAGTTTTTCGTCTATGTAATCAAAATAAAGGTTTCTATTCATTTCATTTAACCATTAAATGCGAATATACTCAAATTGATTTTAACTCGAACTTTCGTTTGGAGCTCTTTTTTAGCATTGGCAATATCTATGAAATCATCTCTTTCAATTCATCCAAATTGATATTCGACTTGGTGATTTGAAATTCTGCTTTCTTATAAAACTCATCACGTTTTTCCAAAGTTTCATCGATAAAAGCGACTAATTCTTCTCTCGATTTTCCATGAATAAGTGGTCGTACGGTTTTTGAATTTAATAACCTGTCGGCTAAAATTGTTGGATCGATATTCAGATAAATTGTTTTTCCCGAATTGTTCATTAATTCAATATTGTCGAAAAAGCAGGGAGCCCCGCCGCCAGTGGCAATTACAATGTCGTTAAATCCTGAAAGTTCCTCCAAAGCTTTTCTCTCTTTTTTTCTGAATTCAACTTCTCCTTCTTCAGCAAAAATCTGTGGAATGGTTTTGCAGTTTCGTTCTTCAATGTAGTGGTCCATGTCCACAAACTGTAAATTAAGGTGCTTCGAGAGTTTTCTGCCAAGTGTGGATTTTCCACATCCCATATATCCAATTAAGTAAATTCTCATTCTTTTTAGTTTAACGTTCAAGGTAAAGATTTAGTTTGAACGTTAAATATGGCACATTAAACGCTAAAATAACGACATTTGATTTGGATTTTCGTCTTTTTTAGTACGATTGATTTCAAAAGGAATATCGTCAATCTCTTTTAATTCTTTAGCCTCGGTTATTTCAGTTTCCGTTTTAACATCCTCGTCTTTTATCACCGGCTGAATCTCTTTTATATTTTCAAGTTCATAATTCGAAATTCGTTTACCTTTTGCTTTCCACGATTTTACCCCGATAAACTCTGATATTTCAATAATCTCGTTTTCCCGTTCTGCGTTCTTTCCCCCAAATTCCAATTCTAATCTTGGATAACGCACCCACGTTACGCTCACCAATTTATTATCAGGGTTTTCGCCAATAAAGCTGAACGATTTACCATCAACTTCATCAATTTCGAAACGTTTTACGTAATAATACGCCTGCTCGGCATCGTAGTAAACTACCGATAAAACCTTACTTTTATCGAACTTTTCAATGGTTAAAATATCTTTTTCAAAATGGTTGCTCAAATCGTAATTATACAATTGAAATTCTCCCTTTTTGTACAATACAAGTATTTTTTCTTCGCCCGAAAATTCGCCTAAAAATTCACCTCTCGAATCGGCATTTAATCGCAATACATCTTCATCGAACCAGATTTTGCGCCCACCCAATGTAGAAACACCTTTTTCCTTCAAGGAGATTCTATGAACTTCGTATTTGGTTAAAATATTCCCCATCGACTGCCGCCCTTTAATCGCCAATTCACCCAAATCCTCTTCAAAAATTAAATTTTTAATTCGCGGTTTTGGTTTGAGAATTACCTTTAAAACCTCCGCTTCGCCATTTGGGTTTGCCGAAAAATAGACAATCCTCGACCCTTTTGTCCCTTTCGTTAAATTATATTCTTTATCGCGGGTAACACCGGTAACAAAGAAACGTTTCATGTAAGAAAATCCCGATTTGCCATCTTTATAAACCACGTTGTAAATGGTGCGTTTGTCGTTCTTTTTGAACACGGCAACGTAAAGTGGGTTTTTCTCGATAAATGCTTTGTCAGAAACTTTGGTTATAAAATAGGATCCATTGCGCCTGAAAATAATAACATCGTCGATATCGGAGCAATCGGTAATGAACTCTGCTTTTTTTAACCCAGTTCCGATAAAACCCTCTTTGCGGTCGATGTAAAGTTTTTCGTTCCGCACAACCACTTTTGAAGCCACAATATTTTCGAAACTGCGAATTTCCGTTTTACGGTCGCGCCCTTTTCCATATTTGGTTTTCAAATGGGCGAACCATTTAATGGTGAAAGGAACAATATTGTTGATGTTGCCAACTACCACTGCAATTTCGTCTTCAATGGCCTGTAAATGGTCGTTCGCTTTATCTTTATTGAATTTCAGGATCCGGGCCATTCTGATTTCCATCAGTTTCAAAATATCTTCGCGGGTAATTTCGCGTTTCAATTTTGGTTTCCATGGGCCGAGCCGTTTATCGATGTGTTCAACGGCCACGTCCATATTTTCCGAATCCTCGAATTTTTTGTCTTTGTAAATCCGCTCTTCAATAAATATCTTTTCAAGTGAAGAAAAATGCCAGGCTTCTTCCAGTTCCGATTTTTTAATCTCCAATTCTAATTTAAGCAACTGCAAGGTGCTGTCGGTCGAACGCCTCAGAATCTCTTTAACACCAATAAAAATTGGTTTGTCGTTTTCAATAATTACCGAGTTTGGCGACAAAGACATTTCGCAATCGGTAAAGGCGTACAGTGCGTCAATGGTTTTGTCTGAAGAAACTCCAGGTGCCAAATGGATTAAAATCTCGACATGTTCGGCGGTGTTATCGTCAATTTTTTTAATTTTTATTTTTCCCCTGTCATTGGCTTTAATAATCGAGTCGATTAACGAAGTGGTAGTTTTACCGTAAGGAACCTCGGTAATTACAAGTGTTTTGTTGTCGCGCTTTTCAACTTTTGCACGCACTTTAACTGAACCTCCACGTAATCCATCATTGTATTTACTGAAATCTGCCGAACCGCCGGTAGGGAAATCCGGGGTCAACTCGAAATCTTTATTTTTCAGATGGGCAATTGAAGCATCGATTAACTCTACAAAATTATGCGGGAATAATTTCGAAGCTAAACCTACAGCAATTCCATCAACACCCTGGGCCAACAATAATGGGAATTTAACTGGAAGTGTTACCGGCTCCTTTTTACGGCCATCGTACGAAAGTTTCCATTCCGTAGTTTTGGGGTTGAACAAAACCTCCAATGCAAATTTTGAAAGACGTGCCTCGATGTAACGGGGAGCGGCAGAACTGTCACCGGTCAATATATTTCCCCAGTTTCCCTGGGTGTCAATTAGCAATTCTTTTTGACCAAGCTGAACGGTAGCATCGCCAATAGATGCATCGCCATGAGGATGGTACTGCATGGTTTGCCCAATAATATTTGCAACTTTGTTGTACCGTCCATCGTCCATCTCGCGCATGGCATGCATAATCCGGCGTTGAACCGGTTTTAACCCATCGTTAATATAGGGCACAGCACGTTCCAAAATTACATACGATGCGTAATCGAGAAACCATTCCCGATACATTCCAGACAAATAGACAACTTCGTCTTTCATGTTCCCCTCTTGAATCTCTTCCTTATTTATATTCTCCTCTGACATTCTAACCTTTTACTGTCTTTTGATCTTTTTATTAATATTTTAATTCTTTAGGATTTTGTCTTGAATCCCAAATCCGCAATACAATTATTTCGTTTTGCGTTATTTTATAAATAACTAAATAATCTCTAATAATTTTTATTCTAATATTTACTCTTTGAGTTGGCTTTCCAATATGCGGCAGTTCGCAAATAGCCTGTAAAGAATCATTAATTAGTTTATTTAATTTTTTACTGAAGACTTTTGATTTGTTCCTATTATTCCAGTACGAGAAAATCTGAAATCTATCCTTTTGAGCTAGATTGATCCAAACTACTCTCCGAGCCATTCTTCGATTTCTTTATTTGCTTCTTCGTTACTTATGAATTGACCATTTTTATATTCTTGCTCGGCCTCTTCAACTGCCTTAAGCTGTTCCTTCGACAAATAATAAATATCATTTTTATTGTCTCCTATTCCTGCCAACCTGCACATCTCTTCCAGAAGCATATTATTATTAATATTTTTTATTTTTTTTATTAGCCTTCTTTTCAATTCAAGCGTATCCATAATTTCCTTTTTTTCAAAGATACAAAATATCCTCTTCCTAAGCCACTTCGTCCTTCTCAACATACAGGTTTTCAATAATAAACTCTTGCCGGGTTGGTGTATTTTTACCCATATAAAATTCCAACATTTGAAATATAGATTCATGCTTTTTCATCACCACCGGGTCAAGGCGTATTTTTTCGCCAATAAAATGTTTAAACTCATCAGGCGAGATTTCACCCAACCCTTTAAATCGGGTAATTTCAGGATTTCCTTTCAATTTATGAATGGCTTTTTCTTTCTCTTCATTTGAATAACAGTAAAAAGTTTTTTGTTTGTTGCGTACTCTAAAAAGCGGGGTTTGCAAGATATAAACATGTCCTTTCCGAATTAAATCGGGAAAAAATTGAAGGAAAAAGGTAATCAACAATAAACGGATATGCATTCCGTCAACATCGGCATCGGTTGCAATTATTACCTTATTGTAACGCAAACCGTCAAGGCTATCTTCGATATTCAATGCAGCTTGAAGTAAATTAAACTCTTCGTTTTCATACACCACTTTTTTAGTCAAGCCAAAAGTATTCAAGGGTTTCCCTTTCAAACTAAAAACTGCCTGCGTATTTACATCGCGCGATTTTGTAATGGACCCACTTGCCGAGTCGCCCTCGGTGATAAAAATACTCGACTCTTCATTCCGTTCATTCTTTTGGTTAAAGTGAATGCGGCAATCGCGTAATTTTTTATTGTGGAGATCGGACTTTTTTGCCCGTTGTTTAGCTAGTTTTTTAATTCCTGAGATCGCTTTTCGCTCCCGTTCCGACTCAACAATCCTTCGCAAAAGGACTTCGGCTACTTCATGATTTTTATGCAAATAATTATTCAACTCTTTTTGCATAAAATTAGCAACATGCGTCCGGACCGATGGACCATTTGGCCCAATATCTTTTGAACCTAACTTTGTTTTAGTTTGCGACTCGAAAACCGGTTCTTCAACTTTTATGCTAATGGCTGCAACAATAGAAGCCCTGATATCAGATGGGTCGAAGTCTTTCTTATAAAAATCGCGGATCGTTTTCACCAACACCTCACGAAAGGCTTGTAAATGCGATCCTCCCTGAGAAGTGTGCTGCCCGTTTACAAACGAATAATAATCTTCGCCATATTGGTTTCCGTGCGTTAAAGCAACTTCAATGTCTTCTCCCTTTAAATGAACAATTGGGTAAATTGGATCGTGGGCCATGTTTTCCTCCAGTAAATCACGTAACCCGTTTCGGGAGAAGTATTTTTCACCATTAAATTCAATGGTTAACCCAGAATTCAAAAAGGTGTAATTTTTCAACATATTCACCACATAATCGTTTATGTAATGATATTTTTTAAATATTTCCGGATCGGGGACAAAAGTAACGATGGTCCCGTTTTGTTCCTCCAGCCCGGTGTAATCTTTCTCTCCGGTTTTTATTCCTTTACTAAAAAAAACTGCTTTTGCAACTCCTTCCCGAACTGCTTTAATAGTAAACTCGACAGAAAGTGCATTTACAGCTTTGATACCAACCCCATTCAAACCAACCGATTTTTTAAATACTTTAGAATCGTATTTTGCCCCGGTGTTCATTTTGCTAACTACATCGTCTAATTTACCAAGCGGGATTCCGCGGCCATAATCGCGCACAAAAACTTTATCCTGATCGATTTCTACGCTTATTCTTTTCCCGAAACCCATCATAAATTCATCAACAGAATTATCAAGCACTTCTTTCAGTAGTACATAAATCCCATCATCGGCAGCAGTTCCATCGCCAAGTTTTCCAATGTACATACCCGGTCTTTTCCGAATATGTTCCTGCCAATTTAATGTTATAATTGTTCCTTCGTCGTACGTTGCAGTCATATATTACATTTTATCAACAAATTGCACTTAAAACAAAATTGTTTATTCCCAACTGTTTCTGATACGTTAAAAATACCGATTAAAAACCTTTTGATTTATCAACCATCAACAATCATTTTTCACAATTTGGGGCAAATATAACGAAACAAAGGTTGATTTCGATGGTTATCGCCAGCCAGTAACTAACAATTTGCAGTTGAAAAATATTGGAAAACTTTGAAATAAATTTATTTTCACAAACATGGATCTTTTTCATTAGTATCTGGTAAAAGTTTTGAGATTGCTTCGTTACACTCGCAATGACGGGTATTTCATATATAATTAATTTGAGAGGGGCTTGGCGGCGAAGGTGCAAACCAAGCCCCTCTCAAATCATAAAAACTTTAGTTTTAGGTCATTGCGAACACAGTAAAGCAATCTGTTTCAATATTCTCATCTTTACCGAACAACAATGAATCCTGTTAAATAATCCCCATTTTTTTCATAAGGAAAGTGGCATTCATAGTTTTTGTAACACCATCAGACAGCAGGTAATCAAAAACCATTTCATCATTTTCAATCTTTATTTCGAAACACTTATTGAAAACTCTTTGTGGAAATTCGTTCTCCATTTCGCTGAGTTTAAGATCGTGCGTTGCAATCAACGAAATGGATTTGAATTCTACCAATTTACGGATTAGTTCTTTTGAGCCGTTCAATTTGTCAACAGAATTTGTCCCTTTTAGCATTTCGTCGAGAATAACAAAAATACGTTCCCCGTTTTGCAATCGGTCCAGCACTCCTTTTAAGCGTTTAAGTTCGGCAAAAAAGTATGATTCATCTTTTAAAAGCGAGTCGGTGGTGCGCATATTTGTATAAATAGCGGTGGGTGTCAAAATCATATTCTCCGCACAAACCGGTGCTCCCATTCGTCCCAAAATTAAATTTACACCAACTGTTCGAAGAAATGTGCTTTTACCTGCCATGTTTGCCCCGGTTACAATCAACACCTTCGACCAGCCATTGATTTCGATGTCGTTAGAAACCCGTTTTTCCGGATTTAACAAAGGATGCCCAAGCTTTATTGCATGAAATTTAAATCCGCCTTCGTGTATTTCGGGGAAAATAAATTGGGGATGGTTATTCGAATAATTTGCTAAGCTGATCAGCGCATCTATTTCAGCAACCACATTTAACCAATCCCTTAGTTTTTTATGATTTCTGCGGTGCCAATCCCACAGTTTATAAACACAGCGGATATCCCACAGAAAAACAGAATTCAAAAAAATACCAACTATAATATTCTGTCGATATTCCAACTCTTTCACTAAACTTTTTAACTGCTTAAATACCTTACTCGCCAATTCCGGCTTTCGCACCTTTTTTTGCAATTTAACCAAATATTCAGCTTGAAATTCGCGCTCTTCAACAAATTGAAGCAACTGCATATATTTTGAAAGCAACTTCGATTTTCTACCGAAATAGCCAAAATACTGGGTAATCCGTTGCCAAAAAAAGTACATTAAAAACCATTGCAACAAAACGGTTAAAGCGATAAACAAATTCGAAATCCCAAGAAATGCGGGGATAGCAGAAACAACTGTTATTAATGGAATAAGACGAATCAACCATTTTACTTTCGAAGTCCGGTTTAGCTTCAAATTTAATTGTGACCAGGCTTTAATTTCGTGATTAAGTTCCTCTGTTTCATTAAATAAATTACCATTGGCAAGAAAATACAAACGCCAGGTCGGGATTTCGGCCAACTCCTGAATTGCATCCTGCCGTTTCTCAATATTCTTCTTATCAAGTGGTGGTTTTATCAACCAATCAGCCAACTTCAAACGGCCGCCAACTGTTGAGGTCCGGTTTAAAAACTGAAAAAGAGAACCTTCGCCAAACAGATCTAAATCGTACGAAAAAAAATGATCGGTGTCTAAAAATTCTTTGCCATTTTGAAAATGAGAAAATGAATGTTTTAAGGCCAACAATTCATCTTCAACCAGCTTTTTCAATTCAATGAATTTACTCTTCCTTTTTTCAAGCTGAACATTTTTTTTAATCAAAAAGAAAAAAACCACAGCCGCTGTAAGCGAAATCACGAGTGTTGTCCAGCTTTTAATCCCAAAAATAAATAGCGGGACAAAGATGAGCGTAAAAGCAAAAAACCGGTACCAGGCAAATCGTCGTATTTTTTTGGACACTGACTTTAATTCGCTTGAATATTTATTGTGTTTTTCCGTATAAAATAAAAGTGCCGGCTTATTCATTTATAAATAATTATAATGATGAAGTATGTAGGTTGTAATAAACACAGTTAGAAATAGCACCCCAAAAACCAGAAAAACTATTCCGGCCTGTTTGTCAGTTAAATTTGTCCTTTCAATTTTTGGCGAGCGTGCAATAAAAAAATGATTCTCGACAAACATTAGGATTTTATAGAAAACCACGGCCAAAAACCAACCTAAAACTGCACCGCCCAAAACATCGAGAGGATAATGTACCCCTGAATAAATACGAGAATAAGAGATGATAAGCGCCCAAAATAAAAGCAACAAAAAATACCTTCTGTTTTTAAAAATCTTTGATGTAAAAATTAATATAGCAAACGAATTGGTAGCATGAGAAGAGACAAAGCCGTACAACCCACCCTTTCGTAACACATTGTGCACAAAATATTCTATTTCAGGCTCATGCACCGGGCGTAAACGTTGAACGGTTTCTTTAATGAACACCGAAATTTGGTCGCTGGCAAAAATTGTCAAAGCCAAAAAAAACAGGATTAAAACCGCCTTGCTCCTATAGTTTTTTATGAAAAAGAAAATGATTATCAGGTAAAGAGGGATCCACGTTTCTTTGCGGGTTACCATTAACATAATGGTATCAAAAAAACCATTATAAAAACTGTTCAGGTACAAAAACAGCTCTTTGTCAAAACTCAATATATTGTGAAGCCACTCCATTAAGAATTAAGTATTTCCCAGATCTTATCTTTTAGCTGTGGAATATTCAACCCGCTTACCGATGAAAAAAACAGATGCGGGATTCCTTTCAATTCGGCACTAATTTCTGTCATCAACTCTTCATCGAGCATGTCGGATTTACTGATGCCAAGGAAACGTTGTTTATCCAGTAATTCGGGGTTGTATTTCTCCAGTTCGTTTAACAAAGTTTTATATTCTTTCAAATAATTTTCGCTGTCGGCAGGAATCATAAAGAATAACATCGAGTTTCGTTCAATATGTCGTAAAAACCTCAATCCCAAACCTTTCCCTTCGTGGGCACCTTCAATAATTCCCGGAATGTCGGCCATTACAAACGAGTGCTGCTCGCGGTGCCCAACGATACCGAGATTGGGGACAAGTGTTGTAAAATGATATTCTGCGATTTTAGGTTTTGCTGCCGAAACAACCGATAAAAGTGTTGATTTACCTGAACTTGGGAAACCAACTAAACCAACATCGGCGAGTACTTTTAACTCCAAAATTTTCCATCCTACAACACCCTCCTCACCGGGTTGTGCATATCGGGGAGCCCGGTTTGTTGGCGTTTTAAAATGATCGTTTCCCAAACCGCCTCTTCCTCCTTGCGCAAGAATCTGACTGTCGCCGTGTTCAGTAATTTCAAAAAGAATTTCGCCGGTTTCAACATCTTTTGCAATGGTTCCCAAAGGTACATCCAATATTACATCTTCACCGTCAGCTCCCGTACTTCGTGATTTCCCACCACTATCGCCAAATCCTGCTTTAATATGTTTTTTGAATTTTAGATGTAATAGAGTCCACATTTGTTGATTGCCCCTTATGATAATATGCCCGCCACGACCTCCGTCCCCGCCATCGGGACCTCCAAAAGCTTCAAATTTCTCTCTCCTGAAATGTGCTGAACCAGCTCCTCCGCTTCCCGCCGTACAATGAACCTTTACGTAATCTACAAAATTTGTTTCAGCCATTTTACTTTACGAATTACATTACTTCTAATTTTCCCGGAAATTATCTCAATTAAAACGAGATTCCCGCTTACGCGGGAATGACATTTAGTGTACAAAACTTATATTTTCGATTTACAACTTTTCTACAATTCCAATTAATTTTCCTGCAATATCTTCAATGCTACCCATTCCATTAATTCCAAAATGTTTACCCTGTGGTTTGTAATATTCAATTAATGGCAATGTTTTTTCATTATACACATTAATCCGGTTTTCAATTATAGATTGATCCTGATCATCGGCACGTCCCGAAACTTTTCCACGGCTTAACAAGCGATTTATCAATTCCTGTTTATCTACTTCCAAACTAAGCATCCCTGAAATTGGTGTCGCATTTTCATTTAATACTTCATCCAACGCTTTGGCCTGATCAACGGTTCTTGGAAATCCATCGAAAATAAAACCTTTGGTATCTTTATTACTTTCGAGTTTACTTTTAATCATTCCTATTACCACTTCATCGGGAACCAATTCGCCTTTTTCCATATAACTTTTGGCTTCCAGCCCCAATTTTGTTCCGGCAGCAAATTCGCTGCGCAATAAATCTCCGGTTGATAAATGATCCAACCCAAACGATTTAATTAAGAATTCTGCTTGTGTACCTTTCCCTGCTCCGGGAGGGCCAAATAAAACGAGATTTAACATTTTGTTTTTGTTTTTTATTCGTTAATAACGGTGTAAATATCTATCAAATTCCGGCCGTAGCCATTGTAATCCAAACCAAACCCAACAATAAAATCGTTTGGAATTTCCAAACCCACGTAATCCAATTGTACCTCTTTTTGCAACGAATCGGGTTTTAACAGCATCGTTGCAATTTTCACCACTTTTGGATTCAATTTAGCCAATTGGTCTAAAATATTAACGATTGTAATCCCTGTATCAACAATATCTTCCAAAATCACAACTGTTCTGCCTTCAATATCCTCGTTTAACCCAATCAACTGTTTTACTTTGCCTGTTGTTCGATCGCCCTCGTACGATGCCAGTTTAACAAACGAAATTTCGGTTTCAACCAAATCGATCCGTTTAAACAACTCTGCAGCAAACATAAACGAGCCATTCAAAATACAAATGAACAATGGAATTTCATTAGCCAGTTCAATATTCATTTTATCAGCCATTTTTTCAACAACGGAGCAAAGTTTTTCGTGTGGAATATAAAGCTCAAAAGTTTTATCGTGGACTTTAACTTGTTTCATTATTTATTAAATGAATTGATTTTTAAAAGTTGCTAAAATACTGTAATTTCGCCTTCGAAAAATAAAAGGCACAAAATAACAAAACAAATCGATTAACTGAAAATATAAAATACAAAACATGAAACCAAGAGTGAGTATTATTATGGGCAGCACCTCCGATCTGGATATTATGGCAAAAGCTGCAAAGTTGCTGGATGAGTTTGAAGTTCCTTTTGAGATGAACGCCCTTTCAGCACATCGCACACCCGAGGCAGTGGAAGTTTTTGCCAAAGGTGCAAAAGCGCGTGGTATTCAGGTAATTATTGCCGGCGCGGGAATGGCGGCTCATTTGCCGGGCGTAATTGCTGCAACAACACCACTCCCGGTTATTGGAGTTCCAATTGACGCGAGCCTTTCCGGGTTCGATTCAATTTTGGCAATCCTTCAAATGCCCCCCGGAATACCGGTTGCAACGGTTGCAGTTAACGGGGCATTAAACGCAGCTATTTTAGCCGTTCAGATGATGGCAACCGGCGACAAAATCCTAATGCAAAAGTTAATTGAATACAAAGAGGATCTAAAACAAAAAATTGTAAAGGCAAATCAGGATATTTCGAAAGTGAAATATAATTTCAAAACGAATTAGTTTATAAATCACGACACAAAATACAAAGGGTGCACGACAAATATCCACAATTGATGGTTAATAATTCATTTTTATTTTTTAATGTCCTTTTAATTTGCTTACCTAAATCGAAATACCCGGTATTGGGGATAAACCATTTGTCAAAATTAGTTTCAATTTTATGTTTTAATTCTTTATCTGGCTTGTCTTTGTAGTCTAACAATTTTTTATAGAATTTCCAATAAGTACGCTGAAAATCTTCTACAAGTTGTTGGTGATATTTGACAAAAGGAGTGATTTTATTATAATTTCGAGCATCATGGACCCAGCATAAACCTTGCCGGTTTCCAATGAGCTTATATTCCGGAGCGTTATCACTAATGAGAATATTTACTTTGGGGTAATCTTCTTGCCGGTGATAATAACCAAAAGCAAATGAA
>JAKIST010000092.1 GCA_021648495.1 Draconibacterium sp. | reverse complement strand
TATAAAGTGAGAGATATAAAAACTAATTACTCAGGTCCAGACCGTGGAGAAACCTTTCTCACTACCTACGACAAATGGCAGCTCCTCCCTTCTGTGGGATTGAGTCTATCCTACCGTCCTTTTTGGAAGGTAGTACTCCATGCAGAAGCATTTTATTCACATGGTTTTGTAGCACATTCTCGTCTAGAATTTGAATATACAGACTTAGAAGTAGAGCAGCCTACGGCAGAATTTATTGGCAATGGTACGTCATTTACTTATGCATTTGGGCTGGGATTTAGGCTTTGGGAGTGATGTCCTTAATAGAATTTAGAAATCAAGCAGAAATTTAAGATTGCAAAAGTAAACGCATTGTGGATTGCTTCTGCAATCTTTCTAACGTATAAGATCATTCAATTTCTAAACAAATGAACTATGAAGTATATAGTATTTGCTGTATTTATTGTTTTTGTTAATACTGTTTGTGCACAAAACATTGCCATTTATAATTATTGGTGCAATTGCTGTACTTATTGTTATTGAAGGAAGGGCAATTAATCGGATTAGCCTCCTGTTTCCGCTGATATTTTTTGCCATGTTATTAACTGCTTCTACAGAGTTGGGGACCACACAGTGGATTAATGCTTTGTTGGAAACGAATGGAATTAACCCAATGATTATTCTGGTTGTTGTAACCGGCATTATGGCAGTCGGCCGTTTTTTTGCTGGTGGTTTAATCCATCGTTTAAACCCAACAGGGGTTTTGTTGGGATCTTCAGTAATTGCAGTTGCTGGTTTGTTTTTACTTAGTATTTCGAATGGGCCTGCAACGACTTTGGCATCGGCTGCCGTTTTTGCCGTTGGTGTGTGTTATTTCTGGCCTACAATGATTGGAGTTGCTTCGGAGTATGTACCCAAAAGTGGGGCATTGGGAATGTCTATTTTGGGCGGGGCAGGATTCGTAGCTACATCTATGGTATTACCAATTATGGGCAAATCAATAGAAACTGCCGGACCACAAATTACACTGCGAAATATGATGGTATTGCCAATTATATTGATCTTTACATTTACTGCACTTTACATTATTGTCAAAAATAAAAAAGCAGAAGTTTAACAAACTGGGTTTAATAAGTTCGGTCAATCAATTTTGTTGCTCAAAATTGATTGGCTGAACTCCTGTTTGTCCGGTCAGGTAGGAATTCCGCACAATGCAGATGTATCTCTTTTGGTTTATATTCCCCTATTTCTTTTAATGAATTGAAAGCATTTTTCATTGAGATACCTCGTAAGTTTGAGAGGAGCTTCATTTTAAAAAGTGTTTTTTTTATACTCAAAAAATTCACAACATTATTTATTAAATTACTTACATTTAAATAGATTTAAATAAAACCATATGAAAAATTTCATAAAACAAATTATTCTAATTTTTGCTTTATTAGTTGCCGGAACTGTCCATGCTCAGGTTTATATGAATTTTGACTTTGATACGCCGTATGGAAACAATAAGGCAGTTGGGAAATATGTAAAAATAAATGGAGCTAAAATTTATTTCGAGGAATATGGACAGGGAGAACCCCTGTTTTTGATTCATGGAAATGGTGCTGACATAAAAGTGATGGGTAACCAAATTGATTATTTTAAGACAAAGTATCGGGTGATTATTGCAGATAACAGAGGACATGGAAAGTCGGAGCTAAAAACTGATTCGTTGACCTACGTTCAAATTGCAAATGATTGGACTAAATTGGCAAAACACCTTAAATTAGATTCTATAAATATTATTGGATGGAGCGATGGGGGAATTGTAGGTTTGTTAATTGGAATTGGTAACGAGGTAAATGTGAAGAAGATTGTTGCGATGGGTGCTAATTTAAGGCCCGATTCAACAGCAGTTTATTCCTGGGCAGTTAACGATGTGAAAAAGCAAAGACAATTTGTGGCTTCAAAAATAAAAGAGCATAACACAGATAAAAATTGGGATTTACTAAAACAACGTCTTGCCCTTTTGGGCGATCAACCCACCATTCCGGTTTCCGACTTATCGAAAATCAAAGCACCGGTACTTATCATTTCGGGCGATAAAGATATAATTAGAGAAGAACATAGTGTAGAAATTTATCAAAATATCCCAAACGCACAACTTTGTATTATGCCCGGCGAAACGCATTTTACACCTGCGTCAAACCCTGCATTATTTAACGAAATAGCAAATCGATTTCTATCCGAGCCGTTTAAAAGGCCCGATTCGGATTGGACAAAATAATAACTTAGGCATTATTGCGAAATAAGTTGGACAAAGCTGGCGATGTTATTTTGTGCGATAACAAGGCAAAAAACGTAGCTATAGCCATAGTTACAGCGAGGCTTTTTAACGAAGTTAGCGTACAAAAGAACGAGTTAAAACGGTCAGGTTATTTCATTACAATCCCTTAGTTAATCTGTTTAAATCTAATAATGCGAATAAAAAAATGAGACTTGATTACATTGATAATATAAATGAATATGGAGACGATGTTGTTCGCTTGTTTGAATTCAACCAAGCTCAATCGCTTGAATTTCGACAGTTGATTCAGGATTTTCTTGATTCAGGGGAAGAACAACTCAATTTCGCAACAATCGACTTTATTGAACCGCGCAATTGCAAACTTATCTTTCGTATTTCGGAGGAAGACGACGGAATTACAACGGATGACAAAATAAATTTTTTCTGTGACCTGACCCGGGAAGGGTACAAAAAGATGGTTTCGCTACTGGACCCTTTTTGTAAAAGAGAGACAACGGGGTATCAGTATTTATACGATGTAGATTCACCCACCGATTTATTATTTTCACCAGGAGGAACGTGGTAACTTCACAATTTCAAAACTTTGGTTGAATCAAATAATTCTTAAAGTTGGTGAAATATTTATTGGCTCTGCCACGGAGATAGTCAACTTCAAGAATTATCTTTATTGAAAAACAACAAATTGGTAGCGTATCTAATTTTTATGAGGAAAATGATTCCCTAAAATAATTTTATGGATAAAAAGAGAGAACATCCGAAAGTAAAAGTAAAGTTGCACCCGCGGAACAAACATCGCGAGCGGTATAATTTTAGATTGCTTTGCAGGGCTTGTCCTGAGTTAATTCCATTTGTAAAATTGAATGATTACCACGATGAATCCATTGATTTTTTTAATCCTGAAGCGGTTAAAATGTTGAATACTGCATTGTTGTCGCATTTTTACGGAATCACGTTTTGGAACATTCCTGATAATTATTTGTGCCCTCCAATTCCTGGAAGAGCTGATTACATTCATTACGTAGCCGATTTGATAGGGGAGGGCAACACTGGAAAAATTCAGGGGGAAAGCCAAATAAAATGTCTCGATATTGGTGTTGGTGCAAATTGTGTTTATCCAATTATTGGAAACACAGAATACGGTTGGTCGTTTGTAGGCACCGATATCGATTTAGTTGCCATTGAATCAGCAAACAAAATAGTTGAATTAAATCCTCAGCTAAAAGGAAATATAGAATTGCGCTTGCAGCAAAATCCAAAAAATATTTTTATTGGGATAATTCAGCCAAACGAACGTTTCGATGTGACGATTTGCAATCCTCCTTTTCATGCTTCGGCAGCCGAAGCTCAATCGCTTACAATGCGCAAATTGAAAAATTTGAAGCAAAAAGAAGTTACCCATCCAAAATTGAATTTTGGGGGGCAGAACAATGAATTGTGGTGCGATGGTGGCGAAGAAAAATTTGTTACTGACATGCTTGTTCAGAGTAAACAATTTGCCGCTTCTTGCTTGTGGTTCACTTGTCTCATTTCAAAGCAGTCGAACCTAAATAGTGTGTATAAGGCACTTAAAATTGTTGGTGCCGCCGATATAAAAACTATTTCGATGGGGCAGGGGAATAAAATGAGCCGAATTGTAGCATGGACTTTTCTTAATGCAGCGGTACGGAAAAAGTGGCTTCCTCGGTAGTAAATTTTTTGTTTCATTTTAATAATCATCAAAATATTTACAAAAACAGTAATGAACTGAATTGTTCGTATTTAAGCAGATTCGGTTTTGTCTCAGATCTTATATCTATTAGTCTCATATCTATTCTGAATTAAAAGTACCTTTGCCAAATGGCAAAAAGTATTAAAAATCAAAAGAATATTCTCGATAAATTTAGTATTGAAAAGCTCAATCCCATGCAAGAGGAGGCACGGATGGCCATTCGTTCCAATGCGGAAGTGGTGTTGCTTTCTCCCACAGGAACGGGCAAAACCCTGGCATTCCTGTTGCCGATAATTAAAGAGATGGACAAAAATTGTACTGAAATCCAAGCTTTAATAATTGTACCTTCGAGAGAACTCGCCATTCAAATTGAACAAGTGGCGCGTCAAATGGGAACAGGGTTTAAAGTTAATTGTGTTTATGGTGGACGCCCGGGTACACTCGACAAAATTGACATAAAACACCGGCCAGCCATTTTAATTGGCACACCGGGCAGGATTGCCGACCATTTACGCCGCAACAATTTCACAAGTTATTTTATTAAAACGCTGGTACTCGACGAATTTGATAAATCGTTGGAAATTGGTTTTGAAGCTGAAATGAGTGAAATAATAGATTTATTGCCCATGCTCGAAAAACGAATTTTAACTTCAGCTACTTATAAAGTAAAAATCCCCGAATTTGTGGGATTGGAAAAACCTATTTTCGTAAATTATTTAGATGAAGGGCTTGCAAACCTTCAAGTAAAAGTGATAATTTCTCCCGATAAAGATAAACTGGAAACACTGGTCGACGCACTTCATAAACTTGAAAATAAACCCGGAATTGTATTTTGCAGTTTCAAAGAGACAATAAATCGTGTGAGTGAATTCCTTGCGGAGAACAAAATTAGCCACGGCTGCTTTCATGGTGGAATGGAACAAGTTGAGCGCGAACGGGCACTTATTAAATTCCGTAATGGAACACACCAGCTTTTAATTGCCACCGATTTGGCTGCACGTGGAATCGATATTCCAGAGATTAAATTTATTGTTCATTACCACCTTCCAATAAAAAATAAAGAATTTATCCACCGAAATGGTAGAACTGCACGGATGAAAAGAGATGGTGTTGCTTATGTTTTGAAATGGGAAAAGGAGGAATTGCCCGATTTTATTGAAGAGTTAAATGCTGAATGTTTTAGCCCCCGTGAAATACAGGAAATTCCTACACCAAAAACTGTTGAATGGAAAACACTTTATATTTCAGGCGGGCGAAAAGACAAAATCTCAAAAGGCGACATTGCCGGGTTGTTTTTCAAAAAAGGAAAGCTCAACAATGACGAATTGGGTGTCATTGAAATTAAGCAGGATTGCGCATTTGTTGGGGTTCATGCAACAAAAACGGATGCGCTAATTCAATTGGTAAACAACAGCAAACTCAAAAAGAAAAAGGTTCGGGTGAGTGAGATTTAGAACTCAACTCTGACAGGTGCAAATCTTCCATATTAGCAGCTAACGAAAGAATACGAGGTTTTTGTTCAATGTTGCAAATGAACTATTTTCTCTAAAATCCAGATGATTAGAAGTCTTCATTTTTTACCAACATATATTTGTTGTTCTCCAGTTGCGAGTAACCTTGATCGTAACAAAAATAATAAACACGCCCGGTTTTGGTTGTGTAAACATTGGTGTAATATTTAAAATTAAAATCTTGCTTTTCCAGTGTACCTTTAAACGTTATTGACTTTTCATTCGGATTTAAACCTTCCAGTATCGCGTGGTTCTTTTTCAAAATACGGTTTATTTTTCGCATAAAATTGGTTGAGCCGCTCAGCTTTTTATTGTTGAATGAATTCCGGCACAGGTCGTTGCAAAATTTCTGGTCGGCTCGTCCTTTTAGGGGTTCGCCGCAATCGAGGCATTTTCTTTGTTCCATAATATTTGTTTTAAATTGCAGATTTTAGTGCAGCCATCATTCTATTTATCTCTTTTTATAAGTTTTTTCATTTCACTGTCAAAGTCGGATGATATAATTACATCGAGATTGTAGTATTCTACTTGATATATTTTACCATCTTCAGCAATTGTCGCAAAATTTGCGACAACTGAATTTTTAACCAGTTCTCCTTCGTTAAAAGTATTGTTAATATGTTTTCCAATGGTTTTTATATCTCTGGCAAATAAATCTGCTATTTGATGACGGTTTAGCCAAACCGTTTCGTCTTGCAAACGAGCCTGAATACGGGTTTCGTTTTTATCTGTTTGATAAATGATTATTTCTGAATTTTGTTCCATTTTGCAGAGTTTTATTTTGTTACGAATTCCGGCAAAGACCGTTGCAAAACTTCTGGTCGGCGCGGCCTTTTAAAGGTTCGCCGCAATCGAGGCATTTTATTGGTTCCATATTTTTTTTTTGAACGGTTTGTATAAGTGAGATGTGGGATTTCGAAACAATTCATTTTCAAACCTGCACTGAGCCAATTCGTTTATCAATATTTCAATTTTTTAGACTAATCGTCAAAGACGAATTGGCGGTGTTGCAACAACGAGCCGCAGTCCGAAAAACCGCTGAAACCCGCATTACATATGACACTTTGTTATGGGGCGTAAATTGTCCCCAAGTTTATAAAAAGGTAAGTCCAATTTTCCGGTTAAGACCAGTTTCAAAAATCCTGATTAATGTAGACAATTGTATATTACCTTTCGCATTTTCGATTTTTGAAATATAACTTTTCTTAGTGCCGGCTTTTTCAGCTAATTGCTGTTGTGTCAATTTTGCTTCTTTTCTAGCTTCTTTCAACATCTCACTAACAATAAACATTTGAGCCTTTTCTTCAAATTCATTTCGGCTTTCTGTCCCAATTTTTCCATGTTCACGTTCAACTAACTCATCAAACGTTTTTATTCCACTATAATCTGTCATGACTTCATTTTTTTCTGTTTAAAATACTCTTCTTTCAATTTCATCGCTTTCTCAATCTCTTTTTTGGGAGTCTTTTGTGTTTTCTTTTGAAATCCATTAAATAGTACCACAAATTTTCCTTTGTCGAAACAACAAAAAACTCGATAAATATTTGATTGATATTCAATTCTAATTTCAAAAAGTCCCTCATAACCTGTCATCTGAGCCAAGAACTTTTTAGGAACCATTTCAACTTGTTTTATTAGCTCAAATACATATTTGAACTTTGACTTTACACCTAAATCAAGTTTTTTATAGAAGTCAATAAAGTATTCTCCATGAAATACTATTTGTCTATTCATAATACAAAGTTATCTTAAAAGATAACATAATCAAATTTTTTTCTTGATTATATTTTCAATTTTGCAACATTGCTAATTGTGAAATTTTTATGCCCCATAACGTTAAGTGTAAGTTTTGAAACGGATTGCGTGCGGTTATCTTTCCACGAATATAGGATAATTGAGCGGAAACCTGCTGCTCGAATACCACCGGACCCGTTTTAAATTTACACTTTGTGTGTGCCCAGCATGAGCATGTGCGCACTTGTTTAAAAGCTCTGAATAAATTCGTAAAATACAAATTTTTCGTGAGATTCGTGAGAATTAAACATAAGTGATGCATGAAATATTTCCAGAGGGTGTAAGTCCCTTACGGGCGGGGGTAACGCTCCGAACCGTTAGCAAGTGGCAAGCTGGTTGTTGGCAACGGCAGCAGTGAAGGAAGCTAAACGGCAAAAGTCTGTACTGACGAACAGGAAGGATTGGCGGATACTTTTTGGTATTACCAATCCGGCGCATATGAGGCATATTTGTTCGGGTAAGCAAGCACATCTTTG
Organism: Draconibacterium sp.; assembly: GCA_021648495.1. GTDB lineage: Bacteria > Bacteroidota > Bacteroidia > Bacteroidales > Prolixibacteraceae > Draconibacterium. The sequence goes on along the minus strand of JAKIST010000092.1, from coordinate 5,084 downwards.
TAAAGCCCAAAGAATACCAAAAGGGCAAATATGTAGATGCGACAGGAATAGACGGAAGGAACATGCTATTACCTGGGGAGGTCTCAATTTTCCGAAAGGATAGTTGAGAAGTCAGCATAGGCCATAGTACCTAATAGTAACGAGCTGTAATAAATACGGAGGTCTCACAAGTTAGGGAAGGGCTGAACGCTTGAGTTGTCCCAAATGTTGCAAGGAATCTTTCCGTTTGCGCGGAATATAGCCTTGCGTTAGGCGGGACAGGGAAACAAGAAATTGAAACTAAAATGATTGAACAAATTCTAACACGGAAGAACCTGTTGCAGGCAATGCGAAAAGTCCAGAAGAACCACGGTTCGGCTGGAGTTGACCACATGCCTGTAACTAAATTGTCGGAACTAATGTCGATTGACAAAGAAGGACTGACAGCGAAAGTTCTCTCGGGGAATTATTTGCCACAAGCCATTTTAGGGGTAGAGATTTCGAAAGGAGAAGGGAAAACCAGATTACTTGGTATCCCTACTGTAACCGACCGCCTGCTTCAACAGGCAGTCTTGCAAATTATGATGGCACGGTTCGAGTTTGAGTTTTCGGGTTCCAGTTTTGGATTCCGCCCAAACAAGAACGTGCAACAGGCAGTAATGAAAGCACAGGGATACATCAACGAAGGTTTTCAGCATATCGTAGATATTGACTTGAAAACTTTCTTCGATGAAGTTGACCACCGCTATCTGCTGCAATTAATTTACCGCAAGGTAAAATGCCGTGAAACCTTACGCCTAACCCGAAAATGGCTGCGTTCCCCGATTCAAATAAACGGGAAACTGGTCAAGCGCAGAAAAGGCGTGCCACAGGGTAGCCCACTAAGCCCGTTGCTGTCCAACATCATGTTACATGAATTGGACAGGGAACTGGAAAGGCAGGGCTTGCGATTTGTCCGCTACGCCGACGATTTTAGTATTTATACCAAAACCAAGGCAACAGCCCGAAAAGTTGGCAACACTATTTTTAAGTTTCTTAAAAATAAGTTGAAGCTGACAATCAACCGGGAGAAAAGCGGCATCCGCCGACCTGTACATTTTACCTGTTTGGGGTTTGGTTTTGTGCCTACTTTTGTGAAAGGAGAAAAAGGCAAATATCAATTGGTAGTATCCAAAAAGAGTTGCCCCAAAGGGATTCCTATGGAAGAAGAAGCTAAAGCAAAAGCTCAAAATCCTTACCCGAAAAACCACTCCAATGAGTTTTGATGAACGTATTCAAAAACTCAAAGAAGTTCAGAGAGGTTGGGTGAATGCTTTCCGTATGGCAAGTATCCAGAACAAACTGGGCGAATTGGATGGATGGCTCAGAAACCGTCTCCGTTATTGTATATGGCACCACTGCTCCGAAGGAATCCCTATGGGAGAAAAAGCCCGAAAAGAAAAGGCGCAGCCTAATCAGACTGGGAATTGAACAGGGACAAGCCTACGCATGGAGCCGCTCGCGGATGGGAGGATGGGCAATTGCACAAAGCCCAATTCTTGGGACTACGATTACTGTTGATAGATTGAAAAAACGCGGCTACGTCCCTATGTTGGGACTCTACAAGCAAAACAGACCAGTAAAATGGGATGATGCTTGGACACTCGGTTTCCTGATGACTTAGCGAACCGCCCAGTACTGCCTGTCCCGAATTTAATTCGGGAAGACCCGTACGCTGGGTGGTGTGAGAGCCTCTCCCTGTCAGCGTCTGCTGGCGGGGCGGGCTACTCGATTATGGGCTGGGCTTCATTTTCTCAACCCTTCTATTCTTATTTTTTCTACTAATATTTTTATCGTTTCAATGAAATTATTTATCTCTGTTTCAGATTTTTTTATAATTATCCATTTCAAATTTGTTCTTGCTTTTTCAAAATTCTTTTGCTTTTTTAATTCGGCTATAAAATCAAAAATTACTTTTTCAGGATTGTTTACTTTTTTGGTTATTTCTTCAAATCCAGTATAAATACTTTGTTTAAAAACCGAAGTCGGTGGGTATCCAAAACAAAGACCAACAAATCCATTGTCAAAAGGTAAATTTAATGAAAATCCTTTTGACCCCCATCTTAACAATAAATTCTCTTTGTTTGCAAAGTCAAAAAGTCTATTGAAAACAAATTTTCCGTTTTCATTTAGAGTTTCAATAAACTTGTCCTGCGTTGTTTTTGGTAATTGTGTTTCTGATTTTACATTTTGTCTGATAAACTCTTCGTCTCCAACAACAAAATCACTTGAAATCATTTTTATGTTTGAATTATTCACAAAGTACTTAAATTCTACACAATAAACATCAATTCCTTTTTTTCGTAAATACAATGAAGTCTGTTTGATTTCTTTGGAAATATCTTGTGCAACAATGACTAATTTTGAATTTTTATTCCACGAAACACTTTGATTTGCCCCGTCTTCATAATATTGTTGGTGGTATTCTTCCAATCCAACTTCTTCTCCGGAATAATCTTGAAAAATGCCATTTAGTTGTTCGTAATCCAAATTGTCGATAAATGAAGCATATTCAATTAATTGTGCGAGTGTTTCTCTTGGTGTTTTGTCTCTTTTTAATTCAATTACAACCGTATTTCCAAGTTCATCAATTCCGATTAAGGGCTCACTCAAATATAATATCCGATATTTAAGTATAATAATATGAATCTACTAATTATTTGTACTTTTCAATTGACTCATAATTTACTGTATAACAGTAATAAGCGTAAATATATTCACATTTTGATATTGATACTATTATACTTATATTTGTGCACAAAAGTATAACTGTACCAAATAAATTTACTCTAATGACTGATATACAGAAGATTAAAGAATTAATTGTGTTGAAAAATATTGTAACTTTCAATGAAATTAAAGAGTGTCTCAACACATCGCGGATGACAATAATACGTCGATTGAGAGAGTTGTCTTATTTATCCAGTTACTCACATAATGGAACATATTATACGCTACGTTCAATACCAGAGTTTTCCGGAGATGGATTATGGAGTTATAACTCCATTCATTTTTCAAAATTCGACACCCTAATTAATACCTGCAGTCATTTTGTGAACATTTCAGAATCGGGCTATTCCGTTAAAGAGCTACAGCGCAGATTGCATGTAAATGTAAAACTATCGTTAATTGAATTATATAACCGACAAGATTTATACAGGGAAAAATGCAAAGGAGAATATGTGTATTTTAACAAGTATTTTCCACGTAGAAAGCAACAATTACTCATACGCCACTCGCAAAATGACACAGCCATTTTTAATATCAACAAGCTATCAAGTCATGTTATTACAGATGAGTTAAAAGCTGCGATCATTTTGTTTTACAGTGTTTTAAATGAAAAACAAAGAAGATTATATGCAGGTTTGGAGTCATTGAAAACAGGCCGGGGAGGCGATACCCTGGTTTCTGGATTATTAAATATTGACCCCGAAACAGTTAGCAAAGGGCGTAAAGAACTGATAAGTGGTAATTTTGAAAAAGGTCGAATTCGAAAACAAGGGGCAGGAAGGCCGGAAATAAAAAAAAACTCCTGAAATAATTTCAAAAATTGAACAACTCTTGAAATATGATACTGCCGGTGATCCTATAACAGGTATAAAATGGACGAAAACAACGACTCAAAAAATTGCAGATGCACTTGCGGGAGAGAATATATTTGTAAGCTCCAATACAATAGGAAAATTATTAAAGGATATGGGTTACTCCTTGAAAATTAATTATAAAAAAATAGAATCAGACCCTAAGAAATCAACACCCGAATCACGAGAAAAAAGAAATCAGCAATTTAACTACATTGATCAAATGCGTGAAACGTCGCGGAAACAAAATACCCCAAGGATAAGCGTAGATGCCAAAAAGAAAGAGTTAGTCGGAAATTTTAAAAACCAAGGTGCTAAATGGTGTAAAAAACCTAACGAAGTAAATGCGTATGATTTTCGGTCAATGGCATCTGGGGTATTTATCCCTTACGGTATTTATGATATGGATCGAAATAATGGCTTCGTTGTTGGGGGCATTTCTTACAATACAGCCGAATTTGCAGTAAACTCTATTGTTAAATGGTGGAAAAACAAATTAAGCAACACGGTTACAAAACAAAAATCATTACTAATTCTTGCTGATGGAGGGGGGAGTAATGGTTCAAGGAACAGATTATGGAAGATATGTCTTCAGAAATTACTGTGTGATAAGTATGGAATAACTGTAACTGTTTGCCATTATCCTCCGGGGACTTCAAAATACAATCCTATTGAACATAGGTTATTCAGTGAAATAAGCAAAAATTGGGCTGGCGGACCACTCAAAGATTATGAGACAATTTTAAACTATATTTGTACAACCAAAACAAAAACTGGATTAAAGGTGAAAGCAGATATAGATCAAACAGTATATGAAAAAGGAATTAAAATATCTGATACCAAAATGGACAAGATTAATATCAAATATCACAATATGTTACCTCAATGGAATTACACAATTTCACCTACTGAAAATCGGATTTAATTATTTCGTGAACCCTAAGAAACGACCATGCATCCGTCAGCCGGATTCACAAACAAGCATAATTAAAAAGGGAGTTATTCCGAAGGAATTCCTTTGGAGCATCAAATGCATTTGAAAACTTACAATTTTAATGAGATGAAACCAATATTTTTTATTTTACTATTTTTTACCACTTCTGTTTTTTGTGTCAGTGCTCAAAAACCAACAAAGCCAACAAATGGCACCAAAGAATATTTTCCCTTATCGGATTCGCTTGGCGGGTGGAGGACGCTAACAAATACAAAAGACATAAAGCAAATTGCCGGCATGGATAAAACAAAGCTGGACGATACCTTTGAATTTATCAAAAGCACAACTAAAAACGGAGGATTACTTGTCGTTCGCCATGGGTACCTTGTGTATGAAAGTTACTTTGGAAAAGGGCAACGTGAGGCTGCCCCGAACCTGGGATCCTGTGGTAAATCGTTTACCAGCATCGCCGTGGGCATCCTTATGAACGAGCATCCCGAGTTGTTCCCGGATAGCCTGGACCAGAAAATTTTCACCCCGGCCTATCTCCC
>JAKIST010000091.1 GCA_021648495.1 Draconibacterium sp. | reverse complement strand
AATGATGCAAGGTATTGGACCTAAATATTCGATGCCGGGAGGTAAGTTACCGGGGCTTTCTACTGCTTGGGAAGCCGATATTCCAACAGTGGAAATTTATAACCTGTTCGAAAAAGGAGATGAACGAAAAGATGCAACTTTCAGAACCGATTTTATAAGCCCGAAAGATGGTAAAATCTACACTTCAAGCATTCCCTTGTTTTTTAAATACTACGAGGAAGGTGAAGCGATATGTAAAAACAGCGATAACAATGTTCAGGTTCTCCGTTATGCCGATGTGCTGCTTATGCTTGCTGAAGCTTTAAACGAAACCGGAAAACCAGAGATGGCTCGCCCTCTTATTAACCGGATCCGTGAACGTGCTTTTAACGATTCGGATCATAACCTGCCAAGCATGGGACAGGATGAAATGCGAACTGCAATCTATAAAGAGAGAAGGCTCGAACTGGTTCATGAAGGGCATCGGTGGTTCGATTTGATACGGACAGGCAGACTTATTAAACGAATGAAAGAGCATGCTTTAATTGAGTCTAAACTTGCTGAACCCGAGAAAATATCGATAGCCAATAACATTAAAGATTTTCATATTTTAATGCCAATTCCACAACACGAAATTGATCTCAACCCGGCGATGCAACAGAACCCGGGATATTAGTTTAGTTAATTAGTTAATAAAAGAATGGCTTTCAGGTTTTCCTGAAAGCTTTCTTTTTAGTAAACTTGTACAATAATTATGAAATATCCGATCTGTTTTATTTTCCTGCTTGGCAGTTTTTTGTTAAGCTGTAGCCAACAATCAGTTATAAAGCAAGAGACAATAACCAAACCAAATATAATCTTTTTTTTAACCGACGATCATCGGTTCGATGCCATGGGTTTTTTGGGGCATCCTTTTCTGGAAACTCCCAATATGGACAGAATGGCAAACGAAGGTATCTATTTTAAAAATGCCGTTGTAACAACATCTTTGTGTTCCCCAAGCAGGGCTTCAATACTCTCGGGTATGTTATGCGCATAATCATGGAGTTGTTGATAATTACAATCCGGTAGATTCAGGTTTGAAATTTTTTCCCGAATACTTACACGAAGCAGGGTATAATACTGCATTTGTTGGGAAATGGCACATGGGTGGTGAAAGCGATTCGCCCCGAAAGGGGTTTGATTATTGGTTGAGTTTTAAGGGCCAGGGAACCTATTGGGCCGATGGTCATGGAACAAGCAGGGAAGTGCCTCAAACAAGTATGGATGGCTACAACATTAATGGCAAGCGTGTTCCTCAAAAAGGTTACATAACAGATGAACTTACCGATTATGCTCTCGACTGGCTGAAGGGTAATTCAGCAGAAAAACCATTTATGCTCTATCTTTCGCACAAAGGTGTTCATTCCGATTTTGTTGCAGCCGACCGGCACATCGGAAGATACAAAAATCAACAACTGAAATATCCTGAAACTATGGATATTCAAAAAGGCAAACCTATGTGGCTTACCAATCAACGAAACAGTAGGCACGGGGTTGAATTTGCTTACAATCTTCCTGATTTTGATCTCAACAAATATTATCAACGCTACTGCGAAACCTTGTTGGCCGTCGATGAAAATCTTGGCAGGGTTATGCAGTGGGTAGAGGAAAGTGGTCAGCTCGAAAACACAATTATCGTTTACATGGGCGACAACGGATTTCAATTTGGAGAGCAGGGACTTATCGACAAACGAACCGCTTATGAGGCATCTGTAAAAGTACCTCTATTGGTTTGGTGGCCAGGTAAAGTTAAAAAACCTATGACCATTAACGAGATGGTTGCCAATATTGATATCGCACCTACGTTGCTCGATATTGCAGGAATTTCGATTCCTGAAAACATGGACGGTGAAAGTTTTAAGCCGCTAATGGAAGGAGTGAAAACCAATTGGCGCAAGGAGTTATTATACGAATATTACTGGGAGCGAAATTATCCATACACACCTACTACCCATGCACTGCTTACCAATCGGTATAAATTTATCCGTTACCACGGCATCTGGGATCTTGATGAATTTTACGATCTGGAATCAGACCCCAATGAAACAACAAACCTGATAAATGAAGATCAATATCAGGAGATAATAGCTAAATACCGGAAGGACTTATTTAAACTACTGGAAGAAACACAAGGTAAAACAATGCCGTTGCTTCCCGATAAAGGGAACGTATTTCCTTTGCGCAATCCTGCAAGGTCGAAACCTGCCGGTTTCCCCGACTCGTTTATCTACACAAAGGAAAATTAAATTGAATTATTGTGGTAAACCATCCTATTTATATTATCTTAATCAAATAAAAATAAAATTATTATGAAACAAAATCAACTAAATTCAATTGCCCTGTTAGTTTTGGGGCTGCTATTTTTTGCCTGTGGAACTCCTCAAAAAAAGGAAACTGAAAAACCCAACATCATTTATATTATGAGTGACGACCACGCCTATCAGGCAGTCAGCGCCTATGGTTACGGGTTAAACAAAACACCAAACATCGACAGACTGGCAAAAGAAGGAGCCATTTTCTCGCGTGCCTGTGTATCCAATTCGCTTTGTGCTCCAAGTCGTGCAGCCATGCTTACCGGAAAACACAGTTTTGTAAACGGTAAAGTGGATAATGCCATGCCGTTTAACTGGGATCAGGACAACTTCCCCAAAGAGTTACAAAAAGCAGGTTATCAAACTGCCCTCATCGGAAAAATTCACCTGAACGGATTACCGCAGGGTTTCGACTACTCAATGGTACTCCAGGGGCAGGGGCAATACTACAATCCTGATTTTTTGGTAAACGGTAAAAAAACACGTTTCGAAGGATATTGCACCGAGATTGTTACAGAACAGGCACTCGATTGGTTGAAAAACAAACGCGACCCAAACAAACCGTTCTGCATGTTGTACCACCAAAAAGCACCGCACCGCAACTGGCTGCCGGCACCAAAATATGTTAATCTTTATGATGACAAAACTTTCGATCCTCCTGCTAATTATTTCGACGATTACTCGGGCCGCGGAACGGCAGCACATACACAGGAAATGGAAATTGCCAGAGATGCCACTTGGGGCCCTGATTTTAAACTGATAATTGACCCCAACGGCGATTCAACCAATTTTATTCGCGATTTGAAAAGGATGAACAAAGCGCAACGGGATAATTGGATGGCCGCTTACGAAAGTGAAAATCAGGATTTTTTGAAAGCGCACCTTGAAGGAAAAGATCTTGCGCTGTGGAAATTTAACCGTTTTATTAAAGATTACCTGCGCTGCATAAAATCAGTTGACGATGGTGTTGGCGAACTGCTGGATTACCTCGATGAAGCCGGCCTGGCTGAAAATACGATTGTTGTTTACACTTCGGATCAGGGATTTTACCTTGGTGAGCACGGTTGGTTCGACAAACGTTTTATGTACAAAGAATCGTTCCGCACACCGCTGTTAATGCGATACCCTAAAGAAATTAAACCCGGTACAAGAATCGATAGTTTAGTTCAGAATATCGACTTTGCACCAACCTTCCTCGATTATGCAGGCGTTCAGATACCTGCCGACATTCAGGGCGAATCGTTCAGAAAACTGGTAAGTGGCGAATCTTCTGATTTCCGCGATTACGCCTATTACACTTATTACGAATATCCTTCGGTGCACATGGTAAAACGACATTATGGCGTGGCAACGAAACGATATAAATTAATGCACTTTTATTACGATATTGATGAATGGGAAATGTACGATTTAGAAAAAGACCCCAATGAAATGAAAAGTGTGTACGACGACCCGGAATATGCCGATGTGCAAAAAATGATGCACAAGAAATTAGAAGAAGTTCGCAATCATTACGGCGACAGCGACGAAAACAACCAGAAATACCTAAAATCGTATCTCGATTGGCAGAAAAAAGGGAGGCAAAGAAGATTAGCTAAGGCTTTGTAAAGAAATAACATGACTGGAATTGACGAAATTATTTTGTGCGATAACAAGGCAAAAAACGTTGCTATAGCCATAGGGCTTACTCAGAAATAAGTCCGGGAATTTAGGGACAATATTTTGTGCACAGACGCGGCAAAAAACACAAGCATAGCAGGGTTACGGTGAGTATTTTTAACAAAGTATGTGTGCAAAAGATGTTCATAAAAACCGGAAGTTATTTTTGAACAAGCCCATAGTTACAGCGAGGCTTTTTAACGAAGTTAGCGTGCAAAAGAACGAGTTAAAACGCTTAGGTTATTTCATTACAATCCCTAATCAAAAAAAGTAAAAATTAATTTTTAAATTCAAAACCATCCATCACTTGACGGATGGTTTTTTTACTCTTAAAATCAACTTTAATCCACTCTATCATGTACAAAATTATTTTTATCTCAATTTTATCCTTGATTATATTTTCGTGTACGAATAAAAAAATCGAAACAAAACCCAATATCGTTGTCATTCTTTCGGATGATCAAGGATGGGGCGATTTAAGTATCAGCGGCAATACCAATATTTCGACACCAAATATTGATAAGTTGGCAGAAACCGGAGTAATTTTCGACAATTTTTATGTGTGTGCAGTTTGTTCTCCAACGCGCGCCGAATTGCTTACCGGCCGCTACCACTCGCGGGGAGGTGTGTACTCCACAAGTTCCGGTGGCGAACGTCTCGATTTAGACGAAACCACAATTGCCGAAGTTTTTAAAAATGCAGGTTACGCCACTGCCGCCTACGGAAAATGGCACAACGGCATGCAACCACCCTACCACCCTAACGCGCGTGGATTCGACGATTTTTATGGGTTCTGCTCCGGCCACTGGGGGAATTACTTTAGTCCGATGCTGGAACACAACGGTGAAATTGTAAAAGGAAATGGATTTATAATCGACGATCTTACCGACCACGGAATTGATTTCATAGAAAAAAATAATCCTGAAAAATCGGGGAAGCCATTTTTTTTGTACTTACCTTTTAATACGCCACATGCACCCATGCAAGTACCCGAAAAATGGTGGAATAAATTCAAAGATAAAAAGCTGGAGATGCGGAACCGTAAACCTTTGCTCGAAAATATTGAGTTTACAAAAGCAGCACTTGCCATGTGCGAAAACATCGACTGGAATGTGGGGCGGATTACAGCAAAAATTGAAGAACTTCATCTCACCGAAAATACAATTATTATTTACTTGTCGGATAACGGCCCAAATAGTTGGCGATGGAATGGCGGAATGAAAGGCCGCAAAGGTTCTACAGACGAAGGTGGTGTGCGATCGCCCATGTTTTTAAACTGGAAAGGAAAAATTGCCGGCGGACAAAATGTAACTCAAATTGCAGGTGCAATTGATTTATTGCCAACGCTTGCCGACTTGGCGGGAATAAATAAAAGTAACACAAAACCACTTGATGGTGTGAGTTTAAAACCGTTACTTTTTAATGAAAATGCGAAATGGAAAGAACGATTTATACTTAATTCGTGGAAACAAAAAGTGAGTGTCAGAAGCCAAGAATTCAGGCTCGGTGCAAAAAACCAACTTTTCGACATGGACAAAGATCACGGCCAAACAAAAGATGTTTCTACTGATTTCCCTGCAATGTACTCGAAGCTGCTTGATGCAAAAAATAAGTTTGAAAAGGAGGTTATTGCTGAACTTCCGGAAACAGATAAGCGCACGTTCCCGATTGGTGATCCCAATTTTAATTTCACCCAAATTCCCGCCCGCGACGGGATTGCGCATGGAAATATTAAACGTTCGAACCATTTTCCAAACTGTACTTTTTTTACCAACTGGATTAGCACCACCGACAGCATTACCTGGAATGCAGAAGTGTTGGCTGACGGGGATTTCGAAGTTGAAGTATATTACACTTGCCCCGCTGAAGATATTGGCACTGTCCTCCAACTTTCGTTCAACAACGCAAAAATAACAGGCAAAATTACCACCGAAAATAACCCGCCATTAAAAGGAATGGAAAACGACCGATATTTACGGACCGAATCATACGTAAAAGATTTTATCCCTACAAAATTGGGGACTATACACTTGAAAAAAGGGACAGGTACATTAACGTTGACCGCACCAGAAATTCCCGGAAAGCAAGCGATCGATTTTCGGCTACTTATGTTTAAAAGGATTTAACCTGCCTGAAGTTCATCGGCATTGGGCAAATGACCAACTAATTTGCCGGGCTCGTGAATTAAAATTGGGATATGTTGCGGGCAAATCCAAAAGTCGTTGTTTTTAAATTCAATATGCACCAACGGAACTTCTTCCTGATCTCGTTTACAGAATACACAAACTTTCTCCATAATTTTCTCGTTTTAAATATTAGCGTGCAAATATGAGAAAAAAATATTAAAAAGTATTTTTTTAATGAACCACAAAACATAATTTATGAAAGGATGGCATCCCTTGAAGAGATTCCATCCTTAAACGTTTCACAATATCTGGCGTTTAAAAAAACAACTAAGGGCTTGTTGGGAAATAATGTTTACATAATTGACGTAGTAATTTTGTTCTTTTTCAAGGCGTAAAATCTGTGAATAGCCAAAGCTATTTAAAGGTTTTACAACGCAGAAAAAGAGCAAAAGAACAAGTCAAAATGTAAAGTTTATTTGCTAACATGCCCTAACTTATTTTCTTTTACCACTTGCCCAAAAATACTCACTTCCTTTTTTTATCTTTCGCCTTTATAAAAAGAGTACAACAATGAAACTAATTTCTATTCTTGTTTCACCATTATTTTTTCTTGTTTTAAATGTAACAGGAGTTTCCTCTCAAATTAAAACCGAGGTAAATAAGATAGAGAAATCGGATACGACAACCATTTATTTGAAAGATTTCGGATTAGAAAAAACCCGTAAAAGAGATTGTGTTAAAATAATTAAAAAAGCCTTGGAAAGTATTCAGGGTACAAGTCCTAAAAAGCTTATTTTTCCAAGAGGTGAATATCATTTTTATCCGGAACACACACAGCGGAAATATTACTACGAATCGAATACCACTGACGAAAACCCAAAAAAATGCGCGTTCCTTTTTGAGCAGGTTAAAAACCTTGTTATTGATGGAAATGGCAGCAGGCTGATTTTTCATGAACAGATGCAACCCTTTACTTTCGACAATTGCGAAAATGTTACCCTGAAAAATGTAAATATAGATTGGGATCACCCACTAACTGCACAAGGTGAAGTACTAAAAGTAACCGATGAATATATTGAACTTGGAATTAATTTGAAAGAATTTCCATACCGTGTAGAAGAGGGCAAACTATTTTTCACCCATGGCAAATGGGGAAAAGAGCAATGGAAAGGCACAATAGAATTCGACAGAAAAGGACGTTTTGTTGTTCCGCAAACAGGCGATTTGGCTTGCCTCGGAAGAGGTTGGGAGAATTATTTAACAGAAAATATTATTCCTGGAATTGTTCGTTTATATTATCCATTTCTGCGGAAACCAGCACTTGGCAATTTTCTAATTATGAGACATGCAGAACGAATTCATTCCGGTATTTTTATTTATGAATCGAAGAATATTACAATCGAAAATGTAAATTTATATCATGCAACCGGACTGGGGATTTTGGCCCAGTTTAGCGAAGATCTTACATTCAACAGTTACCGCGCCATTCCCAACCTAAAGAAAAACAGGTATTTTGGTGGTGGCGACGATGGCCTTCAGGTTTCGAACTGCAAAGGAAGTGTTACGGTAACGAACTGCGAATTTGCCGGATTAATGGACGACCCGATTAACGTGCACGGAACAAGCGTTCGGGTGGAAGAGATTATTTCTGAAACTCAGTTGAGATGTAAATTTATGCATCAACAAAGTGTGGGTTTAAACTGGGGGCATCCCGGCGACAAAATAAGTTTTATTGAAAATACGGCAATGAATTCTATTGCAATTGGAGAGGTGGAAAATTTTAAATCGTTGGATCTTGAAAATTTCATAATCACCTTTAAAAAACCTGTTCCGAAAGAGTTAAAAATAGAAGATGCGCTTGAGAACCTTACCTGGAGCCCCAACTTTTATGTTGCCAACAGTCATTTTAAAAGTTGCAGGGCGCGCGGAATACTGGTTTCAACACCCGGCAAAGTAGTTATCGAAAACAATATTTTTGAATCGAGTGGAAGTGCAATCCTCATTGCCGGAGATGCAAATGGTTGGTTCGAATCGGGTGCTGTAAACGATGTTTTGATAAAAAATAATATTTTTACCGAGCTGTGCAACTCCAGCTCGTACCAATTCTGCGAAGGGATTATTTCAATCTTTCCAATTATCCCTAAATTGGATTTAAACATTCCCCGGTTTCATAAAAACATTAAAATTGTTGGCAACGAATTTCACCCGTTCGACTACCCTGTACTTTTTGCAAAGTCGGTTGATAAAATTGTATTCGAAAACAATACGATTGCCCGGAGTTTTGCTTTTGAACCCTACCACCACAGAAAATATACTTTTTCGTTTGAGGCCTGCAAAAATATTTCCATCGCAAACAATACATTTTCCGATGGTGTTCTTGGAAAAAACATTCTTTTAAAATGGACAGATAAAAAGGAATTAAACTGTAACCCAAAACAAAACTTAAAAATTGAAATGGCAAAATAAAATACTCATTGTATTGTTTGGAACATCATTCCCGCGCAAGCGGAAACCTGCGTTCAGAACATTTCAAAAATATTGAATTAAATTCAGCAAAACCGAAAAAGACATTCACCCGTTAAAATAAATCGTGACATAAAAGATAAACAAAATGGAAAACAACGACATAATCCGCCGTATTAGATATTCGTTTGATTTTGACGATAATAAAATGATTGAGGTTTTTGCATTGGGCGAGTCAAAAGTAACCCGTACACAAATTAGCAGCTGGTTGAAAAAAGACCTTGATCCCGGCTACGTTACTTTATCAGATTTTCAGCTCGCCATTTTCCTTAATGGTTTAATAATTGAAAAACGCGGAAAAAAAGAGGGACCAAAACCAATTCCTGAAAACAAGTTGAACAACAATATTATTTTCAGAAAGCTTAGAATTGCATTGAACTTAAAAGATAACGATATTCTTGAATTGTTAAATTTGGTGGGTTTAAAAATTAGCAAACACGAATTAAGTGCCTTTTTCCGCAAACCCGGACAAAGCCAATACCGCGAATGTAAAGACCAGATTTTACGTAATTTCTTGCGCGGTATGCAAATGAAATACAGGGAAAAGAAGTAGTAAACGGTGAGCTGCGAGAACTTGTATCACATCAAGTGTTAACATTTGGGTTAGAGTTGCTTCTTTCTCGTACCTCGTCTTCAAAATGACGTCATTCCGAGTGGGCATCCAAATTTTATTGGGCATACTGAGTTTATGACAGTACCGGGAGCCGGACTTTTTAAGTCCGACATATTTTCTTCGACTTGGGAAAGTCGAAGTCCTGGGGAAACCTGTAATTGGCAGGGTAATGAAGCAATCTCAAATCTTTTACCTGACACTAATGTATTAAAATATAATTAGTTTGTTGACTAATAGGTATTTTGCAATAAACCTTGATCGTTTCCAGTGGAAAATTGAAATACCAATGAAGGAACAGAAATTCAAAGAGTTTGAATAAAAAACTATTTATTTCTTCACTTTTTATACCTTTCGGAACTAACCTGATTAATTCATGAATTTTCGTTATGAGAAGCCAAAATACAAAGAATAAAGGTGAGCGCAGGAATTCAACTCGCAGGAATAGCAGTTGCTATTTTGAGAATTGGATTCCGAGCATTACCTTTATTCAAAGTAGTTTGGTTTCGGAATAGAAATATTTGTGAATTATTCAGGCTAAACTAAAAAGCAAATTCAAAATGAAAAATTACACCAGATCATTACTTTCAATTTCAGCAATTATTCTATTTATTACCACATTTTCGTGTACCACCCAAAAAACCGGAGTTGGAACAAAAGCACCAAAAAATGCGGAAGTAATTTTCGACGGATCGCGTAAAATGCTCGATGAAAAATGGACCTATTGGGAAGGGCCAAGATTTTCTTCTGAACTTCCCCTTAAATGGGAAATTGTTAACGACCCTGTGGATAAAGGAACCGTTGTAAACAGCAACGACCCAAATGCTTTGGGAGGTAAATATGGCACTGCCGATATGGTTACCAAAAAGAAATACCGCGATTTTAGGTTGCATGTTGAATTCCTTGTTGAAAAAAAGGGAGGAAACAGCGGTGTTTATTTGCAGAATAGATACGAGATTCAAGTATTGGATGGCGACACAACCAAACACGGAATGGGCGCGGTAATCAACGAAACAGAATCGCCTTACCATCTTTACAAAGGAATTATGAAATGGAATTCGTATGATATCAAATTTCGTGCAGCACGGTTTGCTAATGGACAACTTTCAGAAAAAGCTTTGGTAACGGTTTATTTTAATGGAGAAAAAGCACATACAAATGTAAAAATCAATCAGGTTTGGGGCGGCAAAAACTCCGGCCTCGATGGTGGAAACGATGGCGGTAAAGGAATTACCGACCGCCCCGGTGGAATAAAATTGCAAGCCGAGGGTCACAACGTACTTTATCGGAATATTTGGATTCAGGAGTTGAATTTAAACAAAGCGGATACAGACTTTTAAAGATTAGTGCGATTTATACACTCAATTTTTTCACCTTCGCCAACTCGCCTTCCATCGAAAAATCGGTAGCCGAAGTAACTTTTACATCAGCAAATTGTCCGATTAAATTCTTATCATCCGAAGCAAAACGAATTATTAATTTCCCTTCGGTGTGAGAAGTTAGAAATCCCTCTTTCCGATCGGTATTACGAACCAAAACGCGTACCGTTTTTCCAATAAGTTTGTTGTTGTACGGTAAACTGTGTTTCCGCAGTTCGTCTGTTAAAATATGTAAACGCCGCTTTTTTTCGTTTTGTGGGATGTCATCGGCCCAACGGTGGCTGGTTGCTCCGGGGCGGGGCGAATAAATGGCTGTGTATGACATGTTAAACTTAAACTCTTCCATTGCCAAGCGCGTATTTTCAAATTGCTCTTCGGTTTCACCTGTAAATCCTACAATTATATCGGTAAACAAAGTAGCCTGCGGAAGTATTCTTCGAATCGAATGAATTATACTCCGGTATTTTTCCATGTTGTGTTTGCGGTTCATGTGCATCAACACTTTATCATCGCCACTTTGCATGGGTATATGAATCTGTTTCCCCAGTACGCTGTATTGCGAAATAACCTCAATCACTTCATCGTTCATATCGCGCGGATGCGGCGATGTAAAATAAACCCAAAATTCTTTTTCAAGCCGCTTGCCCATTTCTCCAATTTCGCGCAGCAATTGTGCAAAGTTTATTTCATTCCCTTTTTTGTCAAGGCCATACGAATTTACATTTTGCCCAAGCAGTGTAATGGTTTTATATCCCTGTGCAACCAAAAGTGCCACTTCGGTAAGAATGTCTTTTGATGGCCGCGAAACTTCACGCCCGCGGGTATAAGGAACAGCACAAAAAGTACAGAATTTATCACACCCGTTTTGAATGGGAATAAAAGCCTCGAATTCCGATTTGTAAGCCGGCTTTACATCCCAGAATTTTTCAATGTTTTCGTTGTGGGGATCGATACCGGTTTTCAGGTGAGTGGGTGTTGTTACCCCGTATTGACTTATTATTTCCGGAAGTTTAGGCAAATCCTTCATTTGAAAAGTAATATCAAAAAGTTTCAGGAATTTTTCGTGATCGCTGGGTAATAAACACCCCGAAATAAATGTAACCAGGTTTTTGTGGTTTTTCCATTTATTCCATTTATAAATACGTGAATACACTTTGTCGATTGCTTTTTGCCGCACCGAACATGCTAAAATCCCAATCAATCCAGCCTCCTCCTCATTGTCCGTCCAGGTATATCCTGCCTCGTCGAGCACGGATATTACACGCTCGCTATCCGACAAATTCATCTGGCAACCTAATGTTATTACGTGGTATTTCACTTTAATATAATTTCAAACTTGTTCCTACTTTTTCTATCTTCAAACCGCCGTCTGTTTTCTTAGGTTCTTTCATAAAACGAAAAATTTGCCTTTTATCATCTTAACGCTGATTTTCATCGGCCCCTCTTTTTTTGAGAAATCAAAGCTCTTCAAAAATAAACCTCCGAATAAATATTTGAAACCGGGACTCCTTTGCCCGTTAAAATATCAAACACTTCGAATATCATTTCGCTATTTCCACACAAAAAACAGTTGGTACCTGCATCAATCTTTTGACCAAACAAATAATCGGATACCCTTCCCATAAAATCGCCCTTTTCATCGCCGGATGTGCAAAGCTTTACCTTCTCTTTTTCAAAATCTGCAAGATCATACGCCTCGTTTCCAAAACGTACACCGTGAATTAATTGGTAATCCAATTCAGGATAAGTCCGTACAAAACTGTGAAATGGACTAACTCCCGTTCCAGTTGCAATGAACAGGAATTTTTGCGATGAAAATTTTTGAGGATCAAAACGAAAAAATCCAAATGGCCCGTCCACTCCAATCTCTTGGCCCACTTTCAATTGCTTCAGTTTTCCTGAAACTTTTCCACCTTCCACTTCACGGACCAGAACTTCGAGGTAATCATCATTTTCTCCACTATATACCGAATATTCACGCTGATCGGCCAAACCAACATAATTCAGCAAAATAAACTGCCCTGTTTGAAATTGTAAATTATTTCTTCCCAATCGAACAACAAACGTCGATTCGGTTAAATGCCTGATCACTATTACTTTGTGCTTTTTCAACTATCTATGAGTCCAGTCTAAAAACAGAGGATTTTCATAAAAAGAAAGATTTTGGATGAGATTTTTATTTTTCGATATTTGGTGATGCCTGAGCATCAGCTAATTGAGAAAAATGAAAATATTACCAA
>JAKIST010000090.1 GCA_021648495.1 Draconibacterium sp. | reverse complement strand
GGGAAGCGTAGAGTTGAGGCCCGCAGAAATAGCCTTAGGGATTGCAATGAAATAACCTAAGCGTTTTAACTCGTTCTTTTGCACGCTAACTTCGTTAAAAAGCCTCGCTGTAGCTATGACTATAACTACGTTTTTTGCCTTGTTATCGCACAAAATGGCTTCGTCAATTCCAGTCATGTTATTTCTTCACAAACCCTTTGTGTAAGTTATAATCATTCTTTTAACCAATTCTCAAATTTGGCAATTTTTTTTTGTTAATCACTGTTTGTTCACCCTCGCTCATTGCTTTAGATAAAGCTTCATCTTCCATTTCTTCATTAATAGTATAGTGTTGGATTTTAAGCATCTGCGCTAAATCAGCAAAATTTTTTAATTGCTTTTTATTGAGTTTTAATACAAGTTCCATAATCTTTGGTATATGAATTTATTCATAAATAGTGTCCGTCTATAAAGTCCGACTTCTTTCCCGACATTCGGGACAGGCTGTTATGCTTGTTAGAAAAATAGTCATTTACAAGAGTAAACTCCTTTATTTTCTGACTTCGCAAGCCTCGAATTCGAACTTTCTGAATCAAACACTGACTTTATGGACAGACTCTAAATAGTCTTTGCAAGAAAATACCAAATACTGCGTTACTCTCGTTTTGAAAACAGTCATCCCGATACATCGGGACTCCTTGATTTTCAAAACTTCGAAAGCCTTGTCTTTGACGTTTTCTTATCAAAGACTTGAAAAAGTGGAGTTTTCTTGCAGGTACTACGTAATAAGATGATCAATTTGAGCGAAGGTATTTTGTTCTTTAACAACTTGAAAAATTAGCGAATAGCGTGCTATTTAAGGATTTTTTCAAGGAAGTTAAAGGGCGAAAGAACAAGCACAAACGATTAGGTTATTACTTGACAGTTCCTATGTTGTTAAAAGAATACAGCCAGCAGGAACGCATCAGAAAGGCTACATAAACCTTAGACTTTCTGAAATCAGTTTGAACCTACTTTTATTTAAAGTTGTCTCTAAATTTTAAGAAATAATTTGTTCCGGTATAAAAAATACAAGAACAACCAAACTAACCCGAGGGCCAAAAGAGCGATAATCGATTGATGAAATCTTTCATCGAATATTACTAAAACCCCATCAAACAATCTTGCCGCCGTATATCGAAAGTCGATAAATTGGTTGGCAAAATAGATGACCAACGAATTCATTCCTATAACTTTAAAAAAGAATGCCCATTTTTGATATTTCAAAATATCGATTATCCAATAAAAAAGTGCCATTGCCAGAAATGCCATTCCTCCGGTTAGTGCAATAAACGAGCTGCTCCACAACCGTTTATTGATAGGGAAATGCAAATTCCAAATAAGGCCAATAACAATTGACGATACTCCAATAATTACCAAGTTGATAACTTTTCTGTTTTCGGTTAATTTTTTATTGTTTAAAATATCGCCGGCCCACGCTCCCAGAATTGTTAAACAGAGTGCTGGTAATTGGGTGAGAATTCCATTTTCGTCGTAAATTTTTTGATGCAAAATGCCGGGCATTAAACTTCGGTCGATCCAACCAACCAGATTTCCTTCGAAGGATAGATTTCCCGCACCATATCCGGGAACTGGAATGAGAAACATTACTGCGTAGTAGGCAAGTAAAATCCCAATCACCCAAAATAGCCGTTTTGTTGCCGAAAAATTAAGGTAGAGGACGGCGGTTGCAAAAGTGGCAATTCCAATTCGTCCAAGCACGCTAACATAACGTATTGATGAGGGCTCGAAAATATGTACCGGTGAATTTTTATAAATTAAACCCAGCAACATTAACACAACCATTCGTTTAAATGTCTTTTTGTAAAGCTGTGGTTTTTGAACTCCGTTTTCTCTGTTTCGTTTAAGTGAAAAACTCAGCGAAACTCCCGAAATAAAAAGGAATAGTGGGAATATAAAATCGTAGAAATGGAATCCGTTCCAGGTAGTGTGTTCCATTTGAATGGCCAACACATCAACCCAATGCAGGCTTGTTTTGCCATGCAAATAATACAAAAATGCCCCGCCGCCCGAAATAAGCAGCATGTCGAAACCCCGAAGTGCATCGATGGAGAGCAGGCGTTTACTTTTTGTTACCGTTGTTTTTTCTTGCATAAAATCGGTTTTAATTTATCCTTGCTTTTTTAAATAGGTCAACCACTTCGTTGCGCGACAGATTAAACTCAATATTTATAGGAAACAAATTTATCTGCATTACATTTTTTATCTGTTAAGGGTTTTACTATTTTGTTGCTATTGCACTGTTGTCACTTAGGGATTGTAATGAAATAACCTGACCGTTTTAACTCGTTCTTTTGCACGCTAACTTCGTTAAAAAGCCTCGCTGTAACTATTGCTATAGCTATGTTTTTTGCCTTGTTATCGCACAAAATAACTTCGTCAATTCCAGTCATGTTATTTCTTCACAAACCCTTAGCATTGTGAATGTCTCAAATATATTATAATTTAATGCGCCTTTTCAATAGCTTCCAATACCCTTTCCGTTGTCATGGGCATTTGATAAAGCCTACCACCGGTTGCATCAAAAATAGCGTTAGCAATTACACCACCCATACAAATTATGGCAGGTTCTCCCCCGCCTTGTGGTGGTTCGTTCCTGTCGAGGATATAAGTTTCAATTTTGGGGATCCAGGAGAATGTAGGAATATTATATGTATCGAAATTTTCCGTTTTGATATCACCACCGGTAAATTCAACATCTTCGGTCAATGCGTAACCCATCCCCATTGTAATACATCCTTCAATCTGTATTTTAGCTCCTTCAGGATTCACACAAAATCCCATTTCCTGTGCGCAAAAAACACGGATTACCTGAACATGCCCGGTTTGTATATCAACTTTTACCTCTGCCATGTGAGCAACATACGATCCGGCATCAAAACCGCAGGCAATTCCATATCCATTTCCGCTGGGCGATATTTGTGGCTTCCATCCTGTTTTCTCCTTCAAAGCTTCTACAACAGCAAGCATGCGCGGATCTTTCAAATTTTTAAGCCTGAATTCAACCGGATCGATTCCTGCTTTTGAAGCCATTATATCTATTTGCGATTCACGAGCAAAAGTATTGGTATTGTTTCCCGGAGCCCTCCAGGCACCTGTTCCAAAAGGCTGAACTCCGTGAGCAGAATAACCCGTTGTTCGTTGGTTTGGAACATCGTAAATAGTATCCGAACCACGGTTGCCCGCAAAATACTGCTGGTAGTCCCAGAGTTTAATATTTCCTTCTTTGTCCACTCCTGAAGAAATTTTTACCACTGCCGCCGGTCGGAAAGTATCATAAAAGAATTCTTCTTTTCTGTCCCAGGCAACCATCACTGGTTTGCCCGTTATACTTGCTAACCGTGCTGCTTCAACAGCTTGTCGATGAGGCGACTTACCACCAAACCCACCTCCTACAAAAGTAGCTATTACACGAACATTCTCAAGCGGCAATCCGAGTTCTTTTGCTATGGATTCCTGCGCCGGAAAAGGAGTTTGCGTAGATACCCAGGCTGTAACTTTATCTTCTTCTATCGTGGCTACAGCAGCGTGTGGTTCCATGGTAGCGTGTGCTACGTAACCGTCATGAAATTCACTTTCAAATATTTCTGACGAAAGTTTTTTCCCCGTTAAAATATCACCTTCACTTTTGACAACTTTTCCTTCGGGGTTTGAATCAAGCAAATATTTAAAAACAGATTTTTCATTAACTTCCTTTTCATCGAAAGTGTATTCTGCTTTAATTTTTTGCAGCGCTTGTTGTGCTTTTTCGGGATGTTCATGCAAAACCGCAATAAAATCACCTTTTTTTACCACCCGGACACCTTCCATTTTTTCTGCTTCTGAAACATCGGATGAAAAAAGAGTTGCGCCATGAGAAGGTGGTCGAAGAATACTTGCATATAACATTCCGGGAAGGCGGATATCAGCACCATATTTTGCCTCACCTTTCACTTTGATGATAGCATCGCTGTGAAGGAAAGGTTTCCCCATTATTTTAAACTCGGAATAGTCTTTATAATCCGGTTTAATGTCGAGGAATTTATTTATCTTTTGTCCTTTGGTCAATTCGCCATAGGAAACTTTTTTATTTTCCCTGTTTTTAATAAATATAACACCATCCTCCACTTTCAGTTGTCCGACTGGTGTTTTTAGTTTTTCCGCTGCCATTTTTAGTAAAACTGCCCTGGCTTCGGCTGCTGCCTTCCGCATGGGATGAGAAAACGACCGGGTTGTTAAGGAGCCAAAAGTACCTCTGTCGTAAGGACAAAGGTCAGTATCACCCATAATCATTTTAACCCGGTTCACGGGCACATCCAACTCATCAGCCAACATCTGAGGTAGGGATGTGATAATACCCTGCCCCATTTCAATTTTTCCGGTAAGGCACGAAACTTCACCGTTTTCGGCAATCCTGAGGAAAGCGTTATAATCATCGGAAAGTGTCCTCCTCTGATCTGCTTCGGCACCGAAAATTTTAAACGGATTTCCAACCTGAAAAAAAACGTATAATCCACCGCCAATTAATTTGAAAAAATCTCTTCTGTGCCAAGGAATCAATGTTCTGTTTTTTTGGGTATATTCCTGATAGGATTCTGTTTCTTTCATATTTGTAATCTTATTGTTTTAAAAAACATTTACTTAGGGATTGTAATGTAATTCGATAAAGAAAAAAATAACATCGTCAGCTTTGAACAACTTATTTTAAACTTTTCACTTATCTATATTTTCATCTTAATTTCTAATTTTTATTGTTGCGGAATTGCTTTCATTTCTTTTGAAGCCGATTCAACCGCATCAATAATCCTTGTATGCGCGCCGCAGCGACACAAGTTATCTTCCATGCCATCAATAATATCCTGGCGCGTTGGCTCCGGGTTACTTTTTAATAATCCCACTACATTCATAATCATTCCCGGAGTACAGTAACCGCACTGAAGTGCATCGTTTTCAACAAATGCTTTTTGTACCGGGTGCAGTTCTCCATTTTTTGCCAGCCCTTCAATGGTTACTATTTTTGTTCCTCCAACATCTTCCATATAAATTCCACACGACCTCACCGCATCATTGTCCATCAGTACTGTACAGACACCACAATATCCATCACCACAACCGTATTTTGTTCCGGTAAGATTAAACTGTGTCCGCAAGACCCAAAGCAGTGTTTGGTTTTTTTCAAGTTTTACTTCTACTTGTTTTCCATTTAGTTCAAACTTAATTTTTTCTTCCATATTTTTAAATTTTACCGGTTTCAATCCTATATTCTTCAGGTGTGTCAATGTCCCTGAGTATTTCAGGAATATTACTTTCCACCTCTAACACATCTTCTTTAAATTTTTGGGAAAGGCCGCGCAGTC
Source organism: Draconibacterium sp. (assembly GCA_021648495.1). Taxonomy (GTDB): domain Bacteria; phylum Bacteroidota; class Bacteroidia; order Bacteroidales; family Prolixibacteraceae; genus Draconibacterium. Next base: position 7,504 of record JAKIST010000090.1, on the reverse strand, counting down.
CCTTTTCAGGATCAAGGTTTTCGATTTCGACTAAATATTTTGTTTCAATTAAACTTGGATGCCCGCGTTTACCTTCAAATGTTGGAATAACAATTCCTTTGTTATTTTTCCGCCACGCATCAATTACAAGATTTGTTGCCCGAGCAGGTATTTGAGGCTGATCGCCAAGAAAAACAAGAGCTGCCGTTGCTTCCTTCGGCAAGGCCCTGAAACCACAAATTACAGATGATAACATTCCATCCATATAATTTTTATTCACACAATATTTCACAGGCAGCTTATTAATTTGTTCCCTAATTTCGTTTTTGTGCGATCCGAGTACCACCATTATATTTGTATTGACCGAGCTGAAAGCATTTTCAACCACGGTTTCAATAATCGTTTTATTATTGAAAGGAAGAAGCAACTTTTGCGTATGCATTCGGGTTGATGCTCCTGCAGCCAATATTATTGCCCAAACGTCACTCATTTCTTCTGTTTTTTTGGTATCGGACCTGAACAAGTTGTGCAGCAATACTTAGTGCAATTTCCTGTACGGTTTTTGAATTAATTTCTATTCCAATGGGCGCATAAATTTTATCCCATTGTTCCGGAGTTGCCCATTTCTGGGTTAAGAACTTCACCCGCACCAGTGCGATTTTTCTTCTGCTACCAATCATTCCTATATAAGCGGCAGGTGAACCAATAAATTTTTTTAAAACATCAGCATCATCATTATGCCCGCGTGTAACAATTATCAGGTATGTGGCATGATCGATCTCAATTTTTCCAAAGCTTTCTTCTAAATTGCCACATAAAATACTTTGAGCATCGGGAAGGTTTTTTTTATTGGCAAATTCAGTCCGGTCGTCCCAAACAGTTACTTCAAAATCGAGTAAATTTCCAAGATGCGACAATGCTTTTCCAACATGACCAGCCCCGGCAATAATTAACTGCGACAAAGGAACTATTGTTTCCAAAAAAGCAATATCTTTCTCTTCTGCTATTTGTGCCTGAAACCTTATTTCATCAAAATCATTTTGAATTGATTTATTGAGCATATTTTTAACTGCCAATGCAATTTCAACATTCAGGTTTGTGGAAATAGCGGAATAACTTTCATTCGTAACCCACATTCTTTCTATTGAAGTTTTCCCGGATTCCTTAGAACTGAAAACAGTTACTAAAACGCCCGGTACCCTGCTGATGCACGATTTTTTACATTCCTCAAAAACCTTAATATGTTTTTCAGGATTTGCATCCAACATTATATTCATCGCCCCACCGCAAATAGCACCTGTTAAATCTGAAATATTATTGTCAAGATTAAACTCGTAGTAAGCCGATTTTTTGGTTTGAACGGCTGACACAGCCTGTTTCTGAATTGTTAGTTCCACTGCTCCTCCACCAATAGTGCCGGCCAATAATCCATTTTGACCGAATATTGCTGAACTTCCCGGTTTTTGTGGAGTTGATCCCCCCGTTTTTGTAACAGTGGAAAGGACACATGGAATTTTTTTTCGGATGAGTTCCGACAATTCAAAATAAATATTCTTTTTATTATATGTTTCACCCATAATTAAAGAAAATCAGAAAAAACCGAATGTTGTTAAAAAAGCTCTGTTAATTGCCGAAATAAGCGAAATCCCAGTTTTTATCAAAGTTAATTATTTTAGAAATAAAAGGCAATAGATAAAAGGAATACCGTAAGTTTTATATTTTAAACATGCCAAATAATCAACAATGCCAGTAAGCAATAAATACCTTAACAAGTAAGGAAACAAACCAGAATATAATAAATATATGGGGCAAGGATGGGATTGTGCATTATTTTATAACAAAACCGTTACTTTAGCATCAACAGGGTTTTTCATTTTTAATACAACTTTAAAATCGGTAAATGATTATGATCTTAGAATATTGAATTTAAACATGCAACAGATAGAGAACAAAGATATACTTGTTATAATAAACCCCAATTCGGGAAAAAAACAGATAACAAAAATAATAAAGAAAATCAACGCGCTGAGCCCAAATATTTCGACAATTGTAACTCATAATATAGAGGAATTAAAGAATGTATTTCAATTAAACATTGAGAAATACGAAGCATTTATTGTGGTTGGCGGAGATGGCACCGTTAACGAAGCAATAAAATATTTACACCACCGAAGCGACAAACTTTTAGGTGTTTTGCCCGCCGGTTCGGGAAATGGTTTTGCCCGTGAACTTGGGTTTAAAAAATCAATTAAATCTTTAATCCGAGACACAAATAATGGTGATTCAATTAATGTTGACGTACTCTCTGTGAATGGTAAAAATTGTATCAATGCCGCAGGTTTGGGCTTTGACAGTTTTGTAGCGCACGATTTTCAAAAAAGAGATAGCAGGGGTTTGAAAAGTTATATTTTTTCTGTGATAAAATCGATGTTCGTTTTTAAACCTTTTAATGCAACTGTAATTGTTGATGAAGAAATAATTAAAGGGATATTTCAGATGATTACAATTACAAATACACGGCAATTTGGGAACAACGCCCTTATTTCCCCTCTTTCAAAACCAAACGATGGGATATTTGAATTGGTTTTGGTTGAACCTTTTCCATTTTATATCTATCCAATTTTTATTATTCAACTATTTTTAGGATTGCTAAAAGAATCGAAATATTTAAGATATATCCCTGTAAAAAATAGCTTGACAATTGAATCGGGTTGTAAGAAATATCATATCGACGGGGAACCCAAAACTTTTGCAAACAACCTTTCTGTGAAAATGTTAAAAGATAAAGTACGGGTTGTAAAAACAGAACATTGTCGGTATCAATAATCTGAACCTTATTTTTTAGTTAGCTACGCTTTTGGAAATCTATTGTCAAATCGAGACTATATTTAGGGATTGTAATGAAATAACCTGACCGTTTTAACTCGTTCTTTTGCACGCTAAATTCGTTAAAAAGCCTCGCTGTAACTATGGCTATAGCTACGTTTTTTGCCTTATTATCGCACAAAATAACTTCGTCAATTCCAGTCATGTTATTTCTTCACAAACCCTTAGTGTCCGTCCATAAAGTCCGACTTCTTCGTTATGCTTGTCAGAAAAACAGTCATCCCGATTAACATCGGGGCTCCTTTATTTTCTGACTTCGCAAGCCCCCGAACAAAACGGGGCAAGCCTCGAATTCGAACTTTCTATTCCAAACACTTTACTTTAAGGACAGACTCTATTTAACATAAAGATTCCTTCGTTATTCCTCCTACCAAATTTTTTTGGGCATAATAAGGAAATGACAGAAAGATGCCGAAATGAATTCTCACATAGGAGCTGTAAATTAATAAACACTTGTTATATGCGTATATATTTTGATTTTCAGCGAGTTGAAAAATCTGTAAATAGTGGTTCTATTAATAGAATTTTTCAAAGAAGATAAAAAGCAAGAGAACAAGTAGAAAACGAGTGGTTATTTGTTTACAACTCCTGAAGGAACTGCATAACTTTTAGGGTTGCTTGTTTCAATTGGGTGGTTTTTTTGGACTCTAACACTCTGTTTAATCCCAGTTTGTATTCCAATTAAATTCTAAATGGAAAAATAACATATTTCACATCAAACCCACCTCCTAATATTTTCAGGGACATTTTAAACATCTCACCATTTTCTGAAACTTTTTTTTATGGTTGACATGTCATTCAAAATAAAAATATTTGTTTGTTCAATGTGTTTGTTCGATTATTTGCATCGTAAAGAAAGTTATATAGAATAAAAAGACGACATCCTCAATAGGAAGTAAAAAATTGTATCAACAATTTATTTACTTTTGTGAGTAACGTAGGTTTAATTCTAAAATAAAGGATCATGAAACGCTATTTTATTACCGTAGTTTTCTTTTTAATCGCCATCAATTCTTCCTTTTCGCAAGATATGTATCAAATTCGCCAGGCAATGGATTTTTTCAGGACAAACAAGCTAAGAAGTGGCGATTGGAAAAACACATTAACAGAAAGCGATATTCAAGGATCGCCTTATTTAAATGCTGAATTTGTTAATGGTACAATATTTACGACATCAAAATTACAATACGATAATATTCCGCTGCGATATAACATTTACTCCGACCAAATAGAATTTAAAACACCGGAGAATGAGATTCAGGCCCTGGCAACTCCTGAAATTATAGAAGCCATAAAAATTGGGGATTACAAAATGGTTTATGCTCCCTATTCAAGTTTTAAAAAAATTAGATATGGTTTTTTTAAGGTTGAGGAGGAGGAGGAGGAGGAAGAAGGAAAAACATCATTATATTCAAGAGAGGAAATTATTTTTAAAAAGGCGGAAGAACCCGGTGGATATAAAGATGCAGAGCCTGCAAAATTCATAAATAAACCCTTATCTTATTATATTCGTGTTGGTATGGAGCAGGCAAAAAAAGTGGGGAATAAAAAAGATATCGTTAAAATTTTCCCCGACCACAAAAATGAAATAGCGGCTTTCATTAAAAAGAACAAAACAAAACCCAATAATCCTGAAAGTTTAAAAAAACTGATCCATTATTACAATTCATTGTAAAAACCCAATTTCAGAATTAAGGAGATGTAAATTAATAAACACTTATTTTATGCATAGATATTTTGATTTTTAGCGAGTTGAAAAATCTGTAAATAGTGGTTCTATTAAAAGAATTTTTCAAAGAAGATAAAAAGCAAAAGAACAAGTAGAAATCAAGTGCTTATTTGGTTACAACTCCTAAATTACAAGCTGTTAAATAGTTTGACTCCACTCACCCTGACAGTCAAACAAAGTGTAATCCATTTCTGCCGCCAGAAATGGAAGTTTGAAAGCAAAATTTATTAAATAACTCCACTGGTCATATTTAAATTAGGATAGATATAAATTGTATAATTTGTTCCCTTAATTTCTATCCTTTTGTGTCGCAAAAACGGGACAATTAATTTTTTGCACAAAGTCGGTAAAACTGTTCTTTCAGTACAACGTGGAGGGAACGGTTCTTGACAGGTCAAATTAATAGGTGCCAACAAGTTCTAAAACCTTTTGGCATTCAGTTGAATGATAAGTTTCTGTTCATCAATAATTTTGATAACCTTAATTTTTATACCTTTTACAAAAATTTCAACAAGAACAAAAAATATTTAAGCAAGGTACGCAACATTAAAATATTGCAATCGTCATTGAACAAGAATTAAAAGATTTGAATACACTTTATAAAAATATTCATCAGGAGATTATCGACCAATGCAGGGAAGGAAACCAAAAGGCGCAATTCAAACTATACAAATTATACTACAAGCCGATGTACAGTGTTAGCCTGCGTATAGTCAACAATGAAATGGAAGCTGAGGATGTAATGCAGGAAGCTTTTTTAAATGCTTTCAAAAAAATTGATTCATACAAAGGAGAAGTAAGTTTCGGAGCCTGGCTAAAAAAAATTATAGTAAACCGTTCATTGGATTACTTAAAAAAAAGGAAGGTCAAGTTTGAGGAAGTAAACGAAAAAACAGCTCAAATTAGCGAATACCAAATTGAAACAAAAGAAATAGATGTGCAAACCATTCAAAAAGCGATTCAAAAATTGCCCGATGGTTACCGCATTGTTTTAAGCCTGTACCTGATTGAAGGTTACGACCACGAAGAAATCAGCCAGATTTTAGGAATTAGCAATTCGGCCTCGCGGACCCAGTTTTTGAGAGCCAAAAATAAATTGAGGGAGAGTTTAAAAAACAAAGAAATTTTTTCGTACAATTGATTATGAAAGCAAAAGACAACATAGAAGAGATTATATTAAAAAGACTGAAACATTTAAACGAAAGTGAACCGTTGGAAGGTCATTTCGAACGGTTTCAGTCGAAATTATATTTACAGCATAAAACAAAGAGGATTACATTTAATATTGTGTGGAAAGTTGCTGCGGCTGTTGTGTTTATCTTACTCGCAACCAATCAGGCATTTATTTACCTGTCGCCAAACCAACAAGGTTCGCTGTTAACTGTATTCCATAAAAATGAGGCTACCCTTTCTTCTGTTTCTTCGGAATATGAAGAGGTTGAGTTCTACTACACAAATGCCATTAATGTTGAGTTAAACCAATGGAATACCTTAAACAATGAAGGTTTTATTTCGGCTGAAGAACAAAAAATGATGGGTGATGAACTTGGCGAATTTGAGAATAGATATAAAACGCTTCAAGCAGATTTGGCTGCCAACCCAAAAGACGAACGCGTTGTAAATGCCATATTAGAATATTACCAGTCGAAGTTGAATGTTATAAATATAATAGTAAACAAGTTAGAAGAAGTAAAAAACAAAAATAATAATCATGAAACAAGCATTTAAGTTTTTTGCTGTAATATTTATTGTCAGCATGTTATCGGTAGGAACAACAGTAATTGCAGAAGAAAAAACAAAAGAATTCCACGAAACATGGCCAGCAAGTAGTGTTGAAACACTAAATATTGTAAATAAATTTGGCGAAATAAAGATTAACAACGACGGGGGAAGTGAAATTACAATCGATGTTGTTGTCACCGTGGAAGGGTCGAACGAGAAAAAAATGAACGAACTTCTTGGCAAAATAGATGTGAATTTCAGAAAAAGCGGAAACTCAATTAAAGCGGAAACGGTAATTGAGGGCAGTTTTAAAAGTCAGCAGAAATTTAGCATCGATTACACAGTGAATATTCCATCGAACAAAAACCTGAAAATTTCAAATAAATATGGAGATACAGTTGTTAATTCGTTAAATGCGAACGGAGATTTCGATATTCAATATGGAAATTTAAATGCCAATGAATTATTAGCACCAATTGGCGGAAACATGAATATTTTGCTGGCCTATGGAAATTCGGACATTAGTTTGGCAGCTAATTTAAAAATGACAGTTAAATATTCGAACATTACTCTTGGCGAAATCAAAGACCTTAAACTGGACTCGAAATATTCCGTAGTTGATTTAGAAAAAGGTGGTTCTATTCGAATAGGATCGAGATACGACAAATTTAATTTAGAGGAAATTGAATCGATATCGGCAACCACAAAATACAGCCATTTGAGAATCGACAAACTTTCAAAAAGTTTAACTATCGAAGCTGGTTATGGCGGAGTAAAAGTTGCCCGGATTGCTCCAGATTTTGAGTCCATTTCTATCACAAATAGTTACGGACAAATTTCGCTGGGATTAGGAGATGCCACTTATTCGATTGATGCAAGTTGCGAATACTGTGGAATTTCTTACCCTAATGATGAATTTACAGGCGATAAAATGAAAGAGAGAAATACCCAAACCTTAATTGGAAAAGTTGGTTCAGGCAGTGGAGGAACAATTAAAGTAAAAAGCCGGTATGGAGAAATAAAATTGGGAGATTAGTAAGTGAAAGGTTCTAAACTTTTCACTAAGGGCTTGCTCAAAAATAACTTCCGGTTTTTATGAACATCTTTTGCACACATACTTTGTTAAAAATACTCACCGTAACCCTGCTATGCTTGTGTTTTTTGCCGCGTCTGTGCACAAAATATTGT
>JAKIST010000089.1 GCA_021648495.1 Draconibacterium sp. | reverse complement strand
AGCAACGAACCAACGTCATAGAGAGCCTCTACCTCATTGCCTTCTCAAGATTTTGAACCACCTTCCCTAAAAATTCCTGCGTGGTGAGGTGTTTTTGCCCCTCGCCAACCAGAATAGCCAGGTCTTTGGTCATAAACCCTTGCTCTACCGTAGAAATACAAACGCGCTCTAACGTGTCACAAAAATCAATCAAGGGCTGATTAGAATCAAATGACCCACGATATTTGAGACCGCTTGTCCACGCAAATATTGAGGCAATTGGGTTGGTTGAGGTTGGCTTGCCCTGTTGGTGCAAACGGTAATGACGCGTCACAGTTCCGTGCGCAGCTTCAGATTCTACCGTTTTGCCATCGGGCGTCAGTAAGACGGAAGTCATAAGCCCCAATGACCCAAACCCTTGTGCTACAATATCAGACTGTACATCCCCATCGTAATTCTTACACGCCCAGACAAAGCCGCCCTTGGACTTAATCGCCTGCGCGACCATGTCATCAATCAAGCGATGCTCATACCATAGCTCGCGCTTGTCGAATTCCGCCTTGAATTCATCTTCAAAGATGCGCTGGAAAATCTCGATAAATCGTCCGTCATATTGCTTGAGGATCGTATTTTTGGTCGATAGATAAACTGGATAATTTTGCAGCAATCCATAATTAAAACTGGAACGGGCAAAGCCCTCTATGCTCTCATCGAGATTATACATCCCCATAGCCACACCGCTTGCCGGAAAATCAAATATCTCCCACTCTTGCGGATCACCACCATCTTTGGGAGTGAACACCATCTTCATAGTTCCAGCTTCTTCAATCTTCATATCCGTAGCTTTATATTGATCGCCAAAAGCGTGGCGCCCGATACAAATAGGATATTTCCATCCCGGAACTAAGCGTGGTACATTTTTACAAAGTATAGGTTCGCGGAAAACAGTGCCTCCCAATATGTTACGTATTGTTCCGTTTGGCGATTTCCACATTTCTTTCAATCCAAATTCTACAACACGCGCTTCGTCGGGGGTGATGGTGGCACATTTTACGCCAACACCATATTTCTGAATGGCAAGGGCCGAATCGATGGTTATCTGATCGTTTGTTGCATCGCGGCTTTCCATTCCCAAATCGTAATATTTTAGATCGATATCGAGATAAGGCAAGATTAATTTTTGTTTTATAAAATCCCAGATTACCCGGGTCATCTCATCGCCGTCGAGTTCAACGACAGGATTTTTAACTTTAATTTTTCCCATTGTATTTTATGAATTATTAATATATATTTTTAAACTTATTTTTTTTGCGGCGCATGGTTTGTCTGTTTTTCAATTGAGGAGAACAGGATGCGCCTATGTTTATTGTATTTTGTATTCCCCTGATAAATCCGTGGGATAATATAATATTGTCCTTGCAGGATAATTACTTTGTCATTTCCCTGATTAAATTTAATGCTGAACCAGCCCTAAACCAATCAATCTGTTGCTCGTTGTAGGTGTGGTTTAGTTTAATTAAATCTTTCGAACCATCGGAATGAACTACTTCGGCAGTTAACGTTTTTTCAGGGGCAAATTCAACTAAATCGATGAAGTTAAAAGAATCGTCTTCCTGAATTAAATCGTAATCGTTTTCATTGGCAAAAGTCAACCCTAACATTCCCTGTTTTTTGAGGTTGGTTTCGTGAATACGGGCAAATGATTTTACAATTACAGCTTTTACACCTAAATGACGTGGTTCCATTGCAGCATGTTCACGCGAAGAACCTTCTCCGTAATTTTGATCTCCCACAACAACAGTAGGAATTCCTTTTTCTTTGTAATCGCGCTGAACTAAAGGAACAGTACTGTATTCTCCGGTTAATTGGTTTTTAACTTTATTGATTTCGCTGTTAAAAGCATTCACCGCGCCAATTAACATGTTGTTGGATATATTGTCTAAATGGCCTCGGTAACGCAACCATGGCCCCGCCATGGAAATGTGGTCGGTGGTACATTTGCCAAGTGCTTTGATCAACAGTTTCGCTCCGGTAATATTTTTGTTGTTCCAAGGTTCAAATCGATACAATAATTGCAATCGTTGCGAATCGGCGGCCACATAAATTTCAACATTAGAACCATTTTCTGCCGGAGCCTGAAAACCTGCATCTTCTACTGCAAATCCTTTTGATGGTAATTCTTCTCCCACAGGTGGATCTAATTTTATTTGTTCACCGTTTGTGTTTGTTAGTGTGTCGGTTATTGGATTAAAATCCAAACGTCCGGCAATTGCCAAGGCAGTAACCATTTCGGGTGAAGCTACAAAAGCGTGGGTATTTGGATTACCATCGGCACGTTTCGAAAAGTTCCGGTTAAACGAATGTACGATGGTATTTTTTTCTTGTTTGTCTGCTCCTTCGCGGGCCCACTGTCCGATACACGGGCCACAAGCATTGGCAAAAACTTTACCTCCCATCTTTTCAAAGGTATCGATAAAACCATCACGCTCGATGGTGTAGCGTACTTGTTCCGAACCTGGTGTGATTGTAAATTCAGCATTCGTTTTTAAGCCTTTTTCAACTGCTTGTTTTGCGATTGACGCTGCGCGCGAAATGTCTTCGTAAGAAGAGTTGGTGCAACTTCCAATTAAACCAACTGAAACTTCGAGCGGCCAGCCATTTTCCTTTGCCGTTTTGCCAATTTGTGAAATTGGGGTTGCACGGTCTGGCGTGAATGGGCCATTTAAGTGTGGTCCTAAATTCGATAAATTTATCTCGATTACCTCATCATAATATAAATCTGGATTTTCATAAACTTCGGGGTCGGCTTCCAAATCTTTTTTAACCTGATTTGCCAGCACAGCAACTTCTTCCCTTCCTGTAGCTTTAAGATACCGTTCAATACTTTCGTCGTAAGCAAAAATACTTGTGGTTGCGCCCACTTCGGCGCCCATGTTACAAATGGTTCCTTTGCCGGTTGCAGATAACGATTTTGCGCCTTCTCCAAAATATTCAACAATAGCACCGGTTCCTCCTTTTACGGTTAAAATACCTGCAACTTTCAGAATAACATCTTTGGCAGCAGACCAGCCGCTTAATTTACCGGTAAGTTTAATCCCGATTAGTTTTGGCATTTTAAGTTCCCATGCCATTCCTGCCATTACATCAACTGCATCGGCACCGCCAACGCCAATGGCAACCATTCCCAAACCACCTGCATTCACCGTGTGCGAGTCGGTTCCAATCATCATTCCGCCAGGGAATGCATAGTTTTCTAAAACTACTTGATGGATAATTCCTGCACCGGGTTTCCAAAAACCAATTCCATATTTATTTGATGCCGATTCTAAAAAATCGTAAACTTCTTTATTTGCACTTTTTGCAACTCCAAGATCGGTTTTTCCCTCAACTTGAGCCTGAATAAGGTGATCGCAATGAACGGTTGAAGGAACGGCTGTTGTTTTCTTTCCTGAGTTTATAAATTGAAGCAAAGCCATTTGTGCTGTGGCATCTTGCATGGCAACACGATCGGGAGCAAAATCAACGTAAGCATTTCCTCTCTCAAATGTTTCCAGTTCTTGTGTTTCGAACAAATGTGAATAAAGGATTTTTTCAGCGTAGGTCAAAGGTCGGTTTAATTCCTTTTTAGCTTTTTTTACCTTATCAGGCAAGGCAGTATAAATTTTTTCAACTAATTCTAAATCGAACATATGTATTTTATTTTTCTTAATTGATCTCCTGTAAAAACGAACCGTAATATCGTAAAATTTTTAGAATCACAAAGGTAATTATTTTTCTTTAAAAAGGATAAATATATAGATAATTGAATATGCAATGAAACAGTTATACTTAATATAGAATGATTTTAAAAAAGAGCATATTGCTTTTGATAATTAGGGTTGTTTTGCCTCTTTTTAAGTTTGATTTATTATTTTTGATTTTCCAATTCAATAAGTAATGAAAAATCTAAAATTAAGTGTTTTATTCTTATTGGTCGTATTAGCATCATCCGCTAAGAGAAAAGATGATCTAATTGCCAAGAATGCAACAGTTCAAAAAGTAAGTGGCGATTTTAGTTTTACCGAGGGCCCGGCAGTTGCTCCCGATGGCCGGGTATATTTTTCCGATCAACCCAATGACCGAATTTATATTTGGGACGAAAAAACGGGTATTTCTCTTTATCTTGAAGGAACAGGCCGATCGAATGGAATGTATTTTAATGCAAAGGGACAATTGCTTACTTGCGCCGATGAAAATAATAAATTGGCTTATTTTGATGAAAATAAAAAGTTGATTGTTTTACACGAAGGTTTTAATGGCAAGCACCTAAATGCGCCCAACGATTTGTGGATTGCCCCCAAAGGTGGTATCTATTTTTCGGATCCTTATTACCACAGAGAGTGGTGGGCTGAAGGTCACAAAGAAATCCAGGATGTTCGGGGTGTTTATTATTTTAGTACGAAGGGGGAAATAACTCGTGTAATCGATGATTTTGAAACACCAAATGGATTGATAGGAACGCCTGATGGAAAAATATTATATGTGGCAGATATTCAAGCTAAAAAAACCTGGAAATACGATATTCAATCCGATGGCAGTTTGGCGAACAAAACTTTTTTTGCCCCGAATGGCAGCGATGGAATGACCATCGACAACAAAGGAAATGTGTATTTAACATCTGGAAAAATTTGGGTTTACAACCCCAGAGGAGAGCTAATTAAAGAAATTGAATGTCCCGAAAATCCGGCGAATGTTTGTTTTGGTGGCAAGAAAAGAAACATACTTTTTATCACTGCACGAAAAGGTATTTATACTTTAGAGATGAGAGTTAAAGGGGTGGATTAGGTTTAATTGAAAATTTAAACGGATTCCATCTCTTTCTTTCAGATGGAATACTTAAATCTATCCTCTGTCAACGGATTCTATCTCCTATTTTACAGTAGATAAAGATAAAATCCACTTGTTCCTTCGTGAAAACACCAATATCCAATTTCGAATACCCAATGTAAAATGCTCAAACAATAAACACATGAAAGGAGTTGGATATTGATATTCTTTATTCAATGTCGTTTAGTTAAGCCCAAAATGGGCGTAAGCAAAAGCGTAGGGCAATTCTCTACTGCACAATAAAGAGCCAAACAATAGCACTGAAAGTGCGCAAACTTATGCACTTTCAGTGCTATTAGCTTCTTGGGATATTTTTCACAGGGCGTTGCCCTGTACTTATGCAGAAAAGGCTTTCAGCCTTAACCAAACGACATTAATTCTTTATTGGTTATTTTTTATTGCTAAAATCTGAACGGATTCCATTTGAAATTGTGTTTGTAAAACTCTGGATACTTAGAAAAGAAGCGGAGAGTGAGGGATTCGAACCCCCGGTACCCGAAGGTACAACAGTTTTCGAGACTGCCCCGTTCGACCACTCCGGCAACTCTCCTTTATGGGGCGCAAATATAATAATTTTACATTAGTGTCCGGTAAAAATTTTGAGATTGCTTCGTTACATTCGCAATGACGCGCGTTTTAGATATAACTTATTAGAGAGAGGCTTGGTTAGCGGCTTCGCAGCCAACCAAGCCTCTCTCTAATCATAAAAACCTTAGTGTTCGGTCATTGCGACCGCGAGGAACGAAGCGGGAAGCAATCTGTTTAAATATTTTTCACCTTTGTCGGACAACAATGATATTTTATTAAAAGAATTATTTTATTTCCCAATCATCGGTCCTAAACGACGATGCAGGCAGTCCTTCACAGTTAAAAAGTTCGCCAACTACAAAGTCGTCGAATGCGTAACGCACAGCCACGGGTTTTGCTACCGATGGCGAAAATACAGTAATTCCCCCACGCGTTATAAAAGCTTCTGCATCAGCAAAACGTTTATTTTCACCTGCAACTTTAAAGTGCTCCAGTTTTTTGCCAAAAGTACTCAGTCCGTTTTTAGCGTGGTCGAAAGTAAGTTTCACAACACTTCCATCAACGGTCATCTCCTTTAAAACCGGGCCCGAAAACTCAATCCCTTTTTTGCCGTAGGTATTTGCCAGTGCCCAGAAGGCAAGGCGGTTTCCTGCAACTTCTTTATTGGTTGGGTGGATAACGAATTCTTCGCCAACATCCATTAAACAAGCCATTCCGGTATTTGGTGTTGCCTGTGCTGCTTTTAATTGTGCTTCGCGAAGGTAAGCTGAATTTATCCCATTTGTGCCATAATTGAAAGGTGCTATCTGGCAGTAATAAAATGGAAATTCCCCAATTCCCCACTCGGCGCGCCAATTTTCAATTAAACCCTGCATTAGTTTTTCGTATTTTGCCGGCTCGTTGCGGTTCGATTCTCCCTGGTACCACAAACCGCCCCTGAACGCAAAACCTACCATCGGTGAAATCATTGCATTAAACAAAACAGTTGGCGTTTGTTGCGAAAAATCGCCCTTCATATTTTTATCGGGTAAATTTACCCAGTCGTAATTTTTTACGCCGCTTTCGCTCATCCAGGGTTCAATGCGGGTGCCGCCCCAACTCGAATTGATTAATGCAACCGGAACACCCAATGTTTGTTGAATCATTTTCCCAAAATAATAAGCAGCTGCACTAAATTCAGCAACATTTTCGGGTGTGCATTCTTTCCATTCGCCAATAAAATCGCTACTGGGTTCGAGACTTTTAACGCGTTTAACGGTAAACAGCCGAATAGATTCGTTGTGCGATGTGGCAATTGTGGTGTTGCTGTTTAATACGGGTTGGTTAAAATATCCTTTCATGGGCATTTGCATATTCGACTGCCCCGAGCAAATCCAGACCTCACCTATTAAAACGTTATTCAATTTTAAAGTTTTTCCATCAGAAATAGTTATCGAAAAAGGCCCGCCTGCTTCTGGCGTTTTTACTCTTACTTTCCAGCTTCCATCGGAATTAGCTTTGACCGAATAACTTTTTTTGTTCCAGGAAGTAGTAACTTTTACGGTTCTATTAGCAGTTGCCGTTCCCCAAATGGCGGCATCGGTTTGTTGTTGTAGAACCATGTTGTCGCCAAAAATGGCAGGTAGTTTTACCTCGGCTTTAAGTTGAGCAGAAACGAACAGGATGATGAACAGCGAGAGAATAGTAAATTTTCTTTTCATAATAATAAGGATTATTAATTTTATTGTTTTTCAATTCATGCAAATATATTAAAATCACTACTAAATGAACGGGAGAAACTATTATTTCTGTAATTTTGCAATATTTGTGAAAGGTTCAAAATAACTTCCCCATTCTGACTTGTTCTTTTTCCCTTTCTCTTCATTAAAATTTAAAAACGTAACTTTGGCTTCCGAAATATCGGAACAAGTTATGCCTGAAAATTATAATTCGATAAAGAAAAAAATAACATCGTCATTTTCAAATAACTTATTTTTAACTTTTCACTAAATCAGAAAAAACTTTTTGTAATGAACAATAAATATCAAAATTATCCGGGGATTTTTATCATTCTTATCGCTTTGATTTTCTCGATGAACCTGAATGCTCAACCTAACATCTTGTTAATAATTTCTGACGATTTGAACACGCGGATTGGACCGTATATGGAGATAAATAACCATACTCCAAATCTCGATCGTTTAGCAAATGAAGGAGTTAGGTTTACCCGAACGTATTGTCAGTATCCACTTTGCGGCCCATCCAGGGCTTCGTTGATGAGTGGTTTATATTGCGAAACAAATGGAATCACGGGTAACAGTATGGTACTGGGAAGTTTCAGGGCAGTAACCCCGGCACTTGCTAATCATCCTTCGATGGCTGGTTTTTTTAGGGAGCAGGGATATTACACGGCACGGGTCTCAAAAATATTTCACATGGGGGTTCCGGGGGGAATTGAACGTGGCGACCCCGGTGGCGACGATCCCGATTCGTGGGATTATGCATACAATGTTATGGGACCGGAAACAATGAGCAGTGGAGTTCTGGAATTGCTCTCACCAGGAAGTTTGCATTACGGTGCTAATTTTTCGAGAATGATTTTACCAAATGAGTTGGAAGGAACCCAAACAGATTACCTGGCAGTTAACCAGGCAATTGCGATTCTCGAAAACCGGACGGGGAAGTTGGCTCCTAACGGAACAAATAAGCAACGTTTAAAACCAAATGCACCCTTTTTTATCGGAGTAGGTTTGGTGCGTCCACATGTTCCGCTAATTGCGCCCGAAAATTGTTTTGAGCATTATCCGGTTAATGAAACAACGGTGCCTGAATTCAAAATTGGGGATAATGTTCCGGATCAAGCACTTCGAAAAAGAAACGGTAAAAGTTTTAAAATGAACGAATTGCAAAAGCAAAAAACCATCAGTGCTTACATGGCGAGCGTGCGGTTTATGGACCAACAGGTTGGACGGTTGCTCGATGCTCTCGACCGGTTAAAAATCAGGGAAGAAACAATTGTGGTTTTTATTTCGGATCACGGTTATAATTTGGGTGAACACGACTGCTGGGCAAAAACCAGTTTATGGGAAGGAACAGTCCGCATTCCATTGATTATTTCCTGCCCGGGATACGAAAAGGAACATGGAACTACTCGTAATTCTATTACCGAATTAATTGATTTATACCCGACTTTGGCAGAACTGTGTGGATTGAAAGATAAACAGCCGGAAATACTTCAGGGGCAAAGTTTGGCAAGTTATGTAAAAGGCGAAAAACCGGAGACAGAAAAATCTGTTGCCTACACTATTACAAGTGCAAATGGCGCAACAATTCGTACCGATAGCTGGAGGTACACCCGCTGGGGAGAGAATATTGAAAAGGGAAACGAAGAACTTTACGATCATCAAAACGATCTGGAAGAATTCGTAAACCTTGTTGATATTCCAGAAAAACAAAAAGTGCTGAACGAGATGAGGAAAAAGTTTGAGGTAGCGAGAAAAAATGCCAGGAACGGGCTGGTTGTTAGATAATTAAATTTCAAGACTATTTAAACCAATTTTTAATGAAAGTAAATTTTCAATTTATTATTGAGTTCAGTCTAAAAACAGAGGATTTTCATAAAAAGAAAGATTTTGGATGAGATTTTTATTTTTCGATATTTGGTGATGCCTGAGCATCAGCTAATTGAGAAAAATGAAAATATTACCAAAAGATACTTTTTTGATTTTATGTGTTTTTGGACTGGACTCATTATTGTTATAAAGTAACTAAAGGCACGGATTGCGCCAAGGGCATCCCTTTGGGACAAATCCGCGCCAGCGAGGGGAGGAACAGCCTGTCCCGCTTTATCTGGAGCCGATGGAATCAGCACGAGCATGTGAACCAATTCAGGAAGTGAGCCATCCATTTCAAATCGTTGCTAACTGGGTAGTGGAGTTTTATTGGCATGAGATTGCTTCGTCCCCGACAAATCGGGGCAGGCAGTACCTCCTACCAATGATGGTTTTTTAAACAATTTTTTGGGTATAAAAGAAATCTTCACCAATAGCGTAGCAGATAATACCGATACCTGGTTTCAGCGGACAAAGATCTGAAGTTTGGTTAATCTGACGCAATTAAATACCTTTGTAAAAAAAGAAAAAAATGCGGCTTTCGAAATATGAAACAGATACCATTAAAAAAATTGCTTCTGAAATATGGGGCGATAATGTTGTTGTTTATTTATTTGGCTCCCGCACCGATGATTCAATAAAAGGAGGTGACATTGACCTGTACATTCAGTTGACGGCAGAGCAGGATCCCAAAAGCCTTGTATTGCAGAAAGCCCGGTTCCTTGGCAAACTTGACTTTTTGCTTGGAGAACAGAAAATTGACCTGGTGGTAAAAACCCGGTATAACAAAAAATTATCCATCGTACATACCGCAGAATCTACAGGAATTATGCTATGATTAAACCTGATTTGAATGACAGGCTGCTCCAAACATTTGATATATGTGCACTTCACCTGAAGCGCATGGAGTATGCCAAATCAAAAGTGGAACCCTATATCCCCCTCAACAGGGACAGTTATTATAAATTGGATGACGATACCATTGGTTTTTTGGACCAATTCATTTTCCGTTTTTCAAAATTACAGGATATAATGGGTTCACGTTTGTTTCCAGCAATACTGGAGGCATTGGCCGAGCCTGTTACTGAAAAAGCGTTTATCGACATTTTAAACCGGCTGGAAAAATTGGGTATTTTGGAATCCGCCCAAAGCTGGATAGAACTTCGTAAAATCAGGAATGACATTGCACATGAATACCCGGCATCTCTCATCGAACGAATAGAGGGAATAAATATTTTATTTGACAATTTGGAGGTACTGAAACAAATTGTTGAAAAATGCCGGTCTGTTTTCAAAAAATACAATTAGTTCCTCTACCCCCCGTTGGCGTGGATTTGTCCCAAAGGGATGCCCTTGGCGCAATCCGTGCCGTTTAACTTCACCAGCACTTATTCTTTAGCAGCCGGCTCAATCTTCAGGATATTTTATGAATAATAAAGACCTCTTTTATTTTGCTGCCCAATGCCTCGCGTTGGATGAACACCCGTATTTCCGGGAAACAATAATTTCAAGCTTTTCATCCGGCGAAGTAAACTTGGATGATTTTATTTTCCTGTGCAGCAACCATTTTGTTCTTCCTGCCCTTTATCTAATTTTCAAAAAATACAATTTACTTAATATTTTCCCTGATTATTATATAGACCATTTAGAAGAAATCTACAAGCTAAATAAAAAGAGAAATTTAGAAATACTTCAACAAATTAATGAAATAAATTTAGCCTTAGAAACTGAAAATATTATTCCGGTTTATCTAAAAGGAACTGCTAATCTTCTTGATAATGTTTACAGTGATGTTGGTGAACGAATGATTGGAGATATAGACCTTCTGGTTCAAGACAAAGATTATTTAATGACGGCTGAACTTATCCTAAATTTGGGGTATAAAAACGATAAATTTATCTATTCAGATGTTACCGCTCTAAAACATTATCCACGATTGTATCGGACTGATGTTCCGGCAGATATTGAAATTCACCGTGTACCGGTAAGCATTAGATATAGCAGAAATTTCAATACCAAATTAATTTTTCAGAACAAAGAAAAAATACATGATAGAATAAATTGTTTTGTGCCTTCCAATGAACATAAAGTGATTATTAACTTTATTCATAGCCAGCTTAGCAATTCCTGGCATCGGTTTAAACAGGTATCTCTGCGTAATTTGCATGACTTGTATTTACTTTCAAAAAGAGTAGATATATATTCGGTAGTAAATAAAACAGAAGAAAAGAGTAAAATAATTATCTATTTTGGTCTCCTGTCAAGGATTTTTAATTTGAAAATTGATTTTGTCCAAAATGAAAACAGTAGGACAAAACGCTATTATAAATCATTCAATTGGTTGCTAAACCATCCCAAAAAACATCATTGGTTTATTCTAATTCAAAAAATTTTTGAACTTATTTTTTTTCGCTTATTGGCTCAACCAGATAAAATTATTTTTCAAAAATCAATCCGCAAAGGAACTTTTGAACGTATAACAGATTTACGATGGTACAGAAGTTTCATTTATAGAACTAAAATTTTTTATTCCAATTACATTCACAGAAAATAAAGTTACGATGTCAACATATTCCAAAATAACTTCTTTTATACGTTCAACTTACCACGAACCGGATGCTTTTATCCCGCTTCACGATCCCCGCTTTATAGGCAACGAGAAAAAATACCTCAACGAATGTATCGATTCTAATTTTGTTTCGAGCGTAGGCGAATTTGTCGGGCGTTTTGAAAAAATGACCGCTGAATATACAGGGGCAAAATATGCCGTAGCAACCGTAAACGGAACAGCGGCATTACACATTGCTTTGCATTTGGCTGGAGTAGAACGTGGAGATGAAGTTCTTACACAAGCACTTACTTTTATAGCCACTGCCAATGCAATTTCTTATACCGGAGCACATCCCGTTTTTCTGGATGTAGATAAAGAAACAATGGGCCTCTCCCCTGAAGCAGTAGAACTATGGTTGGCAGAGAATACAGAAATGAGAGAAATACGAACCAATTCAGATATTTCCGAAGAAAGTTCTTCCTTTCCCCCCTCCGGGGGGTACTGAAGGGGGTCAATATGCCTTTAACAAAAAAACAGGCAGACGCATTTCAGCTTGTGTTCCTATGCATACTTTTGGGCATCCTGTAAAATTGGATGAACTTCAGAAAGTACTTGAAAAATACAACATTGCTTTAATCGAAGATTCAGCAGAAAGTATTGGTAGTTATTATAAAGGTAAACACACGGGAACTTTTGGAAAATTTGGCGTATTAAGTTTTAATGGTAACAAAGTAATTACAACCGGAGGTGGTGGTATGATCTTATGCAATGACGAAGAGCTGGCTAAAAAAGCAAAACACATCACCACAACAGCTAAAGTACCACACCCTTGGGAATTTAAACACGATATGATTGGATATAATTACCGGCTCACAAATACTGCGGCTGCTTTGGGATGTGCTCAAATAGAAACGCTTGACCATATTCTAAAACTAAAACGCGAGCTGGCGAAAAAGTATCAGGAATTCTTTAAAGATTCTGAATTGGAGTTCTTTACCGAACCTGAAAATTGCCAATCTAATTATTGGTTAAATGCAATAATAGCAAGAGATCGTCAGCAAAGAGACGAGTTGTTGGAATACACCAATAAAAATGGCGTAATGACTCGTCCTATCTGGGAACTCATGAACCGCTTACCCATGTTTGAAAATTGCCAAACAGATAGTTTGGAGCATTCAATTTGGTTTGTCGACCGGGTAATCAACATTCCAAGTGCTGCGGTAATTCCGGGGTATGGGAAGTAATCTCCATATGCCCCCTATAAACAATAAGCAGATTACTTCTTCATTATCTAGTTTGTAAAAGGTTTGGCGGCTTTGCCGCCAAACCTTTTACCTCCCACCCGCCCAAAGCCGCCGTCATTGCGAAGGAGAGAGGAACGAACGACTGCGGCAATCTGTCGAATTATACACCGATGTAGCTACGAACGACTGCGG
>JAKIST010000088.1 GCA_021648495.1 Draconibacterium sp. | reverse complement strand
TGCATATCTCATGCTTTATCCTCCTTTTTATTTCTCGCCGGATCTTCTTTTAAAAAAGTCACAAAACTTACACGCATTCCTGTTCCTCCCATCACCGGGTCGAGAACAACTTTAGTTACCATTTCCGAATCGCTTGCTCCACGACCGTAAGCACGTGTGAGCTTCTTGTCGGTATGGCCAAAACCATGGACCATATAAACCGAATCCCAACGAATTCGTTCTGTAACACGTGCTTTTATTGGAAACGAAGAAATAACTCCGTCCTGGTTCTTCAACCAAATATATTGTCCATTTTTTATTTCCCATAAATCAGCGACTTTAGGGTTTATCCATACTTTGTTCTCGTCCATCAAATCCCACAGGTTATGATTATTCGAAGTTCGACTGAAAGTGTGCATGGGTGCACGACCATAATTAAGCCTGTAAAACCCCTGGGGAGGTTCGGGGTGCGCTGTATATTTGGGCATCGGATCAAATCCTTCGTTTGCCAATTCCGAAGAATAAAGTTCAATTTTACCTGTGTTTGTATTAAATTCAAAATCGGGCAGACCTTCAAGAAAAAACAAATCCTCGTATTCTCTTTTAAATTTCTTAACACCGATTCGTTGCATTTCTTCCAACGACGAACCAACTTGTTTTAGTTGCCAATCCAATACTTCTTCTATGTTTTCCCACTTGAAATATTCTTCGAGGCCCAACCTGTTAGCCAACTGTTTTGCAATCCACCAGTTCGGTTTCGAATTATATTTTGGTTTTACTGCCGGCATACGAAGTGCAAGAGCCGGTTCGCGATGTGGCGAAGTTCTTATATAATCGTATCTTTCAAGATAAGTACATTCTGGCAAAACAATATCAGCATATCCGGTAATGTCCATCGGCATGGTATCAATTACTACAAGAAAATCGAGATTATTGATTGCTTCTAAGGTTTTCCTCTGATCGGGCAAGGAAGCCAAAAGATTTGTGCCGTAAACAATCCAACCTCGCAATTGGCAGTCCATATCAGGGTTTGGAATTGTTGCATCGCAAATGCCTGTTGAAAGCACTTCATTTACGAGGTTATATTTTCCCGGAGGATAAGCGTCTTTCCATGAACGTTTAGGTATTGGAAAGGGCGGATGAGGAAAAGAGGGCAAACTTACCTTTTCAGGATTGTAAAAACCTCCCCGGCGCCCCCAGGAACCCAATAGTGCATTTAATATTGCAATAGCCCTTGAACGTTGTGTATCATCGCCATACCAAGTAACATGCCGCCCTGGATGAACCAAGGTACGTGGAGATGCAGCTGCCATTTCGCGGGCAGTTTCACGAATTATATGGGGTTCAATTGTTGTTATTCCGTAGGCCCATTCAGGCGTATTGTTCTTTACATGCTCTTTTAGTTGTTCAAAACCAAAAGTGTATTTCTTAACATATTCTTTATCGTAAAGCTCTTCATTAATAATTACGTGGGTCCATGCCAGGAGCAAGGCAATGTCAGTGGCCGGTTTTATCGGTAGCCAATATTTTGAATGAGAAGCAGCCGTTGAAAGCCGTGGGTCAACGGTAATAATAGTTGCATCATTTTCAATGGCGTGCGACATTTCCTGAATTTGCCCATTGTGCATATTCTCTCCAATGTGCGAGCCAATCAAAACCAGGCATTTTGCATCGCGAATGTCAGTGCGCTCAGGCGACATTACATCTTCGCCAAAAGTGGCTGTAAAAGCAACTTCGCGTGGGCCACGACACTGGGCAAACGAAGGAGCCGTAATATTAGGAGTCCCAAAGGCTTTTACAAGGTCTGTCATCATTTTTCCACCTGAACCGTGAGAAAACAACGCCAAACATTCAGGTCCATGATCTTTTCGGAGTATGTCCATTTTTTCCGCCATCAGATCCAGTGCCTCTTCCCAGCTTGCTTCTCTGTAATATTGCGTACCATCCGCTTTAGTATCCCGTATAAGGGGAGTTTTCAAACGATCCTCATCATTATACATCCCAACGCCACCAGTTCCTCTGGGGCAAAGTCGTCCGCTGCAATGCGGATCCTCATCATTGCCAATTATTTTCCTGATTTTGCCCGATTTATCAACATACGTCCACCCGGCACATTTCCAAAAACAAACTTCACAATAGGTCGGATATGGAGTTAAATCTTCATTGCTGACCGGACCATCTGTTTTCGATTCAAAAAAGTTCAATCCTTTCGCACTCAGAGCACTAATTCCTAATGCTGCTGCTCCTGCACCAGCCGTTGAAATTTTAATAAAATCCCGTCTTGTTTTCATTCGTGATATTTATTTTTTACAAGCTTCTTTTTTAGATGTCATTATTTCGAAGCCAGGCGCGCATTATTCGTAACAATTTGCGCTTTCTTCCAGGTAAATCCTTATATCTAAATAGTTATATTTTTAGATATTGTTTGGCAAATATATAAAGGATTTTTTAGAAACAAATAACAACGTAACAATTTGAAACAGTTACAAATAAGGCTGTTTTTTGACTTGTTTTTTAAACTATTTTTTCATTATTAAATGATTTTTAAAACACCTTAGACAACTGTAAAATAATAATTTACATTATCCTATTTTGAACTTATATTTGATTCGTTTTTTAAATACCTTATAAAAACCAATAATTTGCAGATTATATTTGCTACGACTATTTATTACTTTTGCTTAATATTACTCTACAAATGGGAACAAAGAGCAGGCGTATTTTTCTTAAATTGGCGATAGCAAGCATGGTATCGTTACTATTCATTTTATGGAATAAACTCACCTTGACTCATCTTTCGCTGAAGGAAAAGAAAGTAAATGTATTTCCATTCAACAAAAAGAAGTTAGTGGCTTTTTTAAATCGTTTCATCGTTATCAACCAAAATGAAAAAACCACGGTACTGTCGGCATACTGCACACATTTAGGTTGCACCATAAATAAATTTGAAAATGGCAAATTAATTTGTCCTTGTCATGGGTCGGAATACGATTTAGAGGGAAACCCCGTAAAAGGGCCGGCATATAAAAACCTTGAAAAAATCGCCGCAGAAATAACTGACAATGGGACAAACATAAAAATTAGAGGCTAAAATGGGGAAGAAAAAAAAGAATACAACTTTTGGGACACTGGCACTTGCCCTATTTTGGCTGGTCCTGATTTCAGGTATATTTTTGGCTATCCCCTTTGATGTACAAACGCCCTATTTAAGTATCAGCAATATGTTGGTTGGCAATCCTTGGGCAGCGTTTATTAGAAACCTCCATTTTTGGAGTTCTCAATTTTTTCTGATATTCAGCCTGATCCATATCTACGACCATTTTCATTTCAAAAAAAAAATAGGGTTAAAAACAGGGATTGCTTTGCGGCTCAGCCTCGGCGTTTTAATTATTTTCCTGACAATGCTTTCCGGCTTTCTTTTAAAAGGAGATGCAGACAGCGAGCAGGCCCGGCAAATTCTGAATACTTTAATTCAATATATCCCATTTTTTGGCAAGTCGCTGGCATTTTCACTTTTAGGAAACGAAGGGAGGTATCAACTAATTTATGTACATCACATTGCTACGTTTACCGTTTTTATTACTGTAATTATGATTGAACACAGCAGGAAATCCTGGCCACCAATCGGCGATTTTATCCTTTCGTTTGCCGCAACCCTTGCATTAAGTTATTTTTTCGGTGCACCATTGCACGACAATATCAACCCGACCATAAAAGGGCCCTGGTATTTTGTTGGCTTTCAGGAAATCTTACATTGGCTGCGTCATCCCGGATGGTCGCTTTTACTGTTTTTAGTACTTCTTATTTTAATTTACATTGTAAATGCTAAAAAAAACAGGGCCGTTTTTTTTAGTAAAAGAATTTTGTTGACGTTTACCATTTTTTATCTTTTCTTAACCATAATCGGACTTTTTTTCAGGGGAGAAAACTGGAAGTGGGCTTTCCCCGGGCAAACAGAATATTCATACCATGTTCTCCATAATTTCAAAACATCCACCATAAATTTTACCCATGAATTCACAACAAAAGAAGTTGTTGCGTCACCGGTTATTCAGGGAAGAAAAGAGAGTTGTTTATTGTGCCACACCAAAACGTACGGATTTGCAGATGCTCACAAACCCGAAGCAATTGGTTGCTTTTCGTGCCACAGTGGAAATCCTTTTGCCACGGGTAAAACACAGGCACATCGCAACATGATAAAGATACCCGGAAACCTTTCCAACGCAAAACAAACCTGCGGAACAACACAATGCCATCCCGAAATTGCGGAGCGGGTTCCGATGGGTTTAATGGGAACACTGAGCGGAATAATAAGCGTAGATCGTACAGTTTTTGGTGAACAGGTCGACCCGGATATTTTAACCGATGTTCATCGATTGGAAAATTCGGCAGCCGATGAACATTTGAGAAACCTCTGTGTTCGTTGTCATTTGGGAAACCCAAAAACCGAATTTGGGCCTGTAAACGAAACCAGTCGCGGCGGGGGTTGTTTGGCGTGTCATCTGAATTACAGCAAAAAGGCTGAAAAGGAATTAACCGAAAATTCATCGACAATATTAACTACACATCCTTCGGTTAGTTTGCAGGTTTCCAATAATCATTGTTTTGGATGTCACAGTCGCTCGGGACGAATAGCAACTAATTACGAGGGGTGGCACGAAACAACACTTTTAAAAGAAGAAATGCCCGACAGTAGCAATTATAGATTAATTGAAGGAAGCCGTGTTTTTATAAAAAAACAGGAAGATGTACATCATAAATTAGGACTGGAATGTATTGACTGCCACAACTCTTACGAATTAATGGGCGATGGTAATTTATATGCACACGAAGAAGAACAGCAGGATGTTCAATGCAGCGATTGTCATTTGTCGGGAGAGCCCAATTTAATACCAGCTGCAAAATTAGACAATGAATCGGCATTAATTGCCGCTCTCAGGTTTGGCGATATTTCAGAAAAAAAGTTTCTTACAACTCAAAAATATAACCGCCCACTTGTTAATACATATCTGAAAAACGATACCTCCTTTTTTGTTACAAAAAACAGGAATGAGAAGTTTGTTTTGAAACCGCCTGCCAAAGTTTGTGTTCGGGACAGTGCTCATTCTGCTCTTTCGTGTTCGAGCTGCCACAGTTCGTGGGCACCGAGTTGCATTGGTTGCCATAATTTGTACGATCCTAAAGAGCCGGGTTACAACATGATTCTTAATAAAGAAAAACAAGGAAGTTGGGTAGAATATGTTGGGACGTATTCAGCGAAACTTCCCACTCTTGGAATTCGAGAAACAGAAACCGGTAACGAAATAATTCCGGTTGTTCCCGGCATGGTACTAACAATCGACAAGGGATCTTTTTCGAAAGAGCTTCATGATTCACTTTTATTCCAAAGGTTATTTGCACCATCGGCACCACACACAACGGCAGCAAAAGGAAGAAGTTGTAAAAGCTGCCATAATAATCCGGTGGCACTGGGTTTTGGCGAAGGAGAATTAAAATACAAAATTACTGAGAATAAAGGACGTTGGGTTTTTAACTCATTTTTTAAAAATAATGAACACGATGACCTGCCGGGTGATGCATGGACAGGATTTCTGCAAAACTGCACAGGAATGGTTTCAACCCGTAAAAATGTGTTTCCTTTCAACGTTGAACAACAAAAGAAAATACTTACTGTTGGAGCTTGTTTAACTTGCCATTCGGAGGATTCGGAGGTAATGAAAAAAAGCCTGAATAGTTTTGAAGAACTTGTTGAAAAAAGAAGCTTAAAATGTATTCTTCCTGAATAGAATTAGTTGGACTTGGAAAGTCCAACTCCCGGGACTTTGACTTTCCAAGTCAAAGATGTTGGAGTTAGAAACTCCAACTCCCTTAGAAACTCCAACTCCCTTAGAAACTCCAACTCCCTTGGAAACTCCAACTCCCTTAGAAACTCCAACTCCCGAAGGAAGTCTGTTGAACAATAAAAAACGCCACTCGCAAATACAAATGACGTTTTGTTCCCCCTGTAAAAATAGAATGTTAGGTAAATATAATTTGAGATCCGTCACCCCCGGACATCGCATACAATTCGCCAACAGTAATAATTGCTTTTACATGTTCACTCAAATCATCCATTGTAAGTTTAAACATATCGGCTGCCATTTTACAAGCATAAACTTCACCACCACCAGCAGTAATCATATCCAAAAATTCATCAACTGGTGGAACATCCAAAGCATCCATCTGCTTTTTCATCATTGCTGAGACTCCGGCTTCAACTCCAGGAACTACGCCAAGCAATGTTGGAAAAGGAAGTCCACCCGGCATACGCATCCCCGGGTTCCCTACTACTGCAGTATGTAGTTTATTCATTCGCTTTTTAGTAATTGCATCGAGACCAAAAAAAGTGAAGAACAATTTTGCTTCAATTCCTTCCATTACCGCGCCATTTGCCATAATTAAAGTTGCATACACATCTTCAATTGCAGCTTTCGCGCAAATAATCATTACCTTTTTTAAAGGCGTTTCTTTTACTTCAGTCATAATTTTAAGTTTTAAAGATTAAACACAACTTGCCGGTTTCGAAATACCTGCGAATTTAGAAGAGTATTTCAACGGTCCACCTGGAAATAGCTGATACAAACCTTTAATATCAACAATGCCTGATTTACCAACTTTACGTATAGATAGTTGAGCACCTGCGGCACTCTCTTTACGAAGATATTCAATCACTTCGAAGTGCTTTTCTGTTAGTTCAATCCCTTCCTCTTTTGCAATCTCAATTGCAATTTCTTTTGTCCAGTCTTTTCTGTTTACCAAATAACCTTCATCGGTAACTTCTACTGTTTTTCCTGCCAATGTTTTTTGAGCCATAATTTTTATTTTAAATCGTTAATTATTTATTTGTTTTCGATGCCATGTTCTTCATAAAAGTCACAAAGAATCCTAGTGCACGTTTCATTTCCGGTTTATTCATTTCGCGCATAACTTTGAAAATAGAGTACTCGGGAATATTATTCATTTCAATACTTCCGTAAATTTTTAGTCCATTATTAATTGCGGCCATCATTTCGGGCTGAGTTGCCGAACGAACTGTTTCTAAAATAGTTATCACATTCTCGGAAAGGTCTCGCACATCTTCGGGCGAGTAATGCGTAATAATATTGTCGAAAATATTTCCGGCTTCCGCGAAAAATTCGAAATATCCCTTTTTGTCATATTCGTTTAATCTTTTTGAGAAATCGATAATTACCTCGTTGAAAATCGGGCTTGCATCTTTTATCAGGTCATTTACACTTTCAAACATTTCCAGTGCATTATTCATGTTTTCAATATTCCTCAGAACACGCAACACCAATCCTTTTACCTGTTCAAGATCAATGTTTACCATCCGGTTGTCCAGATCTTCTACTGCCGAATCGTACATGTCTTTTCCAACAATGGAAACATCGGCCACCAAATCTTCCAATTGGTTTGTTTTTAAACGCTGCTGGTTCACATATTCCAGCAACAAATCAACTTTCTGGTTCAGTTCTGCTATTTGCGTTTTTAATTCTTTTTCTTCCATCGCTTTCAAATTAATTCACCCGTTTTTTACCTGCCATTGTCATTAATGGTTCAACCGGCAGTTCTTTTCCTTTCAGCAAAATATGCCAATAAATCCAGCGAAACATCACTTTCCCATAGTGATTTATTTTGGTGTTTTTAAGCAATCCAAACGGCCCGATTCCGGGAAGTGGAAATGTTCCCGGCAGTGGTTCGGTATCGTAATTGAAATCGATTAGAGCACCTTTCCCGTGACCTGTTTCGATGTAACAATTGGCATGGCCGTCGAATTTTGCTTTTAACGGGCGGCCTTCCATGGCACTCATTAAATTCTCGAAAAGTATTTCGGAAGCAAAATGCGCTACCGAACCTGCTTTTGAAGTTGGAATATTCGCAGCATCGCCAAGCACAAAAACATTTTCAAACTTTTTCGACTGAAGTGTTTCTTTATCGGTTAGAACAAAATTCATGTCGTCTCCCAACCCGCTGCGTTCAACCAAAGCGTCGCCCATGTTTACAGGAACAACTGTCAACACATCGAAAGGAATCTCAAGTTCATCGTACGAAACCAGTTTTTTCCCGTCGTTATCAACATGTTCAATATAAAAATCGGGAATTACTTTTATGTTTTTCTCCTCCAAAAGTTCTGACAACATTTTTGTTGCAATGGGTTTTGTAAAAGCCCCTGACATTGGAGTTACGAACGTAATGTCAACTTTATCGCGAATCCCAATTCCAGTAAAATAAGCATCAGCCAGAAAAACAAATTCAAGCGGTGCTACCGGGCATTTATATGGAACTTCGGTAATTGCCATTACCAGTTTACCGCCTTCCCAGCCCTTAAAGAATTTTTGTAAAGCCACTGCACCTTCAACTGTATAAAAATCGAAAATCTCTTTGTACCAAAGTTTGTCTTTTAAACCGGGAGTTTCTTCAGGATATGTTTTTGTCCCTGTGGCAACAATCAAATAATCATAGTTTAAAATCTTCCCGCCTTCCAAATAAACTTTGTTTGCTTCTCCTTCAACCCGGTCGATTGCAGAAAAAATCATATCCACACCTGCCGGAATAAAATCAGCTTTGGGTTTAATCACATCTTCCTTATTATAAATCCCAAACGGAATAAATAAAAATCCGGGTTGGTAATAATGTGTTTTAAACTGGTCAACAATTGTAATGTTCCACTCCTCTTTGTCGAGGGTGTTACGTAATTTATTTGCCATCATTGTACCGGCAGTACCGGCACCAAGTATTACGATTCGTTTCATTTTACCTTAATCTTTAATTTCAAATTATAAGGCTAAAATTACTCTTGTAACGTTTGAGTTAAAGGTTTAAAAGTATGATAATTGTCACAGGGTAATATATATCATAAGTTTTTGGTATTTTTAGCGTTCAAATCATGCGGAAAATCATGAATCCAGAAAATTCAAAATGTAGTTGCGAACAGTGTAAGTTGAAATCCCTGTTTTTTTCTCATGTTACCGTTAATGAATTAACAGACATTTGTGAAATAAAAGAAGAGCGAAGTTATTCTAAGGGAGAATTAATAATTAAAGAAGGTGAAAAAATCAATGACTTTTTATATATGAAAGAAGGTCTGGTTAAATTATCAAAGACCTCTTTTGATGGCAAAGACCAGATTATAAGTTTCTCCAAACCTTTCGATTTTGTAAGCTTACTTAGTATTTTTTCTTCTGAAAATTTCAGGTATTCGGTTACTGCGGTAGAAGACTCGGTAGTTTGTATTCTCGATCTGGAGATTGTTAAAAACTATGCTCGGGAAAATGCTTTGTTTACCATGGATTTAATGATCCGTGTAAGCGAAGTTACAGATAAAATTATTCTGGACAACCTGGAAATAAAACGCAAACATTTAAAAGGACGAGTGGCCCACGTTTTACTCTATTTTTCGGAATACATTTACAATAGTGACGAATTTGATTTACCCGTTTCGCGTCGTGAAATTGCTGAATATATTGGAATGACCACCGAAAATGTTATCCGCACTTTGTCGGAATTCAGGAAAGACAAAATCATTAAAATTTTTGGGAAAGACATTCTGATTGTTAACAAAAAAAGGTTGGAAGGAATTTCTGAGTTTGGGTGAAGAAAGTTTTCAGTGATCAGTCACAGTTTTCAGGAAAAAATATGAAAAGTGGGCAGTCGCAGTCGCAGTCACAGTTTTCAGGAAGAATTAAGAAAGTTAGCAGTCGCAGTTTTTAGATTTTTAATCGGCAACCAGGTTATTATTGTTAAATCCATGGTTTTCCAGCTCTGAAAGAGCGTCAGCAACCAGCACAGGGCAACGCCCTGTGGAAACGAACAACTCAAATACTTGCCCCACGTTCGAACATTGCAAAAAGAGAAACAGTTTCAAGGGGCAATTTTTTTGAACCTCGAATTGAATTGTGGGTTGGAAAAGTCGGCAGCCGCAGTTTGCAAAAAAGGATTCCATCTTTACCGTTTGCAGAATTGTGAAATGTTGGTAGCATGGATGGATTTATTTGGGATAGAGATGGAATCCTTGCTACAAATCTTCCGGGAGATTCAGGTTTAAAAATAATTTTGGATATTTCTCAACCCACTTTTGTGCATTTACAAATTTTGTATTTATCGAATTAATTAAATTGTGCATTTTGAAATTCCCGGATTGTAGCATTTTTTCAATTTCTGATAGACTACTTTTATTATATATTGCAATAAGTGGTTCTTTCCTTTTTGCATGAATTGGTACAACAGCATCAAAATTATTAGTTTCCGAAACTAAGAATTTGACAAATTCATGTTCAACAAAAGCAGAGTCAACACTAATCACAAAATTCCAATTTGTTTCCGATTTTTTTAAACAGGAATGTATTCCACCCAGCGGACCACAATTTTTAAATTCATCAGGAATAATTTTATACCCAAAAACATCGTGTTCCTCATTATTTGAACTTATTAAAACGGGTTGACAAAAAGGGGTACAAAGTTTAATGGCACGTTCCAACAATGTTTGTTCATTCAATCGAATAAAAGCTTTGTCGGTACCCATTCGCAAGCTTTTTCCCCCTGCCAAAATTATTCCGGTAATTTGCATTTTGTAAAAGTAGAAAAACTAAAGATTGATCCGATTGTGGATTAGCAGGAATGCAATAAAAACGGACAAATATGAAAAGTTCATAATTGTTTGTCTGCTTGAGTAGAAGGTAATTTACTCACTTCGTTCGTGTAATTTCGCTTCGCTGTCATTAACTCACTTCGTTCGTGTAATTTCGCTTCGCTGTCATTAACTCACTTCGTTCGTGTAATTTCGCTACGCTGTCATTAACTCACTTCGTTCGTGTAATTTCGCTACGCTGTCATTAACTCACTTCGTTCGTGTAATTTCGCTACGCTGTCATTTGCTTCGCGTAATTCAGTTGTCATTTACTTTGTGTCATTTTGTTGATACCATTGAATGACCATTGAATGACCATTGAATGACCACCGAATGACCATTGAATGACCATTGAATGACTACTGAATGACTACTGAATGACCATTGAATGACCATTGAATGACCATTGAATGACTACTGAATGACCCCAGAATTACCTATTTAAATATTTCTTGATCATCGCAATCAATTCATCTTTTTTAATCGGTTTTGTAATGTAATCATCGCAACCTGCCTCTATAGATTTTTCGCGGTCGCCGGCAATTGCGACGGCAGTTTGGGCAATTATTGGGAGACCTGGGCGCATTTGTTTTATCTCTTTTGTAGCGGCATAACCATTTAATAACGGCATATTAATATCCATAAGTACTAAATCGATATCCTTATTTTCTTTACACATCCGAATTGCTTCTTCCCCATTTTGAGCCCAAATGAATTTAATTTCCAATTTATTAAGTACAACTTCAATAAATTTAAAACTCATTAAATCGTCTTCCACAATCAAAATTATTATTGTTTTGCTGTCGGCTATCGTTTCTGCCTCTTCCCCTTCCAAAGATGGTAGGCTAACACTTTCCGGTTTTTCAACAGGAATAGTAAAATAAAACGTACTCCCAACTCCAACTTCCGATTCGAGCCAAATTTTACCTCCCAAAATTTCGACCAACCTTTTTGCCACCGACAAGCCAATTCCAGTTCCGCCGTATTTTCTGGTATGTGTATCATCTGCTTGTCTGAAAATATCGAAAATGAGATTTTGCTTGTCTTTTGATATGCCAATTCCGGTATCTTTTACATAAAATTTCAAAAATGCGTTGTTCTTTTCCTTAAGTAACTCGCAGCCATAATGAATGTGCCCATCATGAGTAAACTTGATGGCATTTTTTAACAAATTAATCAATATTTGTTTGATCTTGTTTGCATCGGTATTAAATGAAAAATCCTCTTCTTCAGCTGAGAAGTTCAATTTTAACTCCACCGCCTCTTTATTATCTCTTTGCTTTTTAGCTTCAATTACCGAATGAACACCATAAAGAATATCTTTCAGGCTTGTTTCTTTATTTTTCACTTTGATTTCTCCGGCTTCGATTAATGTAATGTCAAAAAGGTCGTTGACAATACTGAGCAGGTGCTGCCCGCTGGAATTAATTATTTTGCCAAAGTTCACAACATCGTCAACCGGTAAATCTTTGTTTAAAAAATCGGAAAATCCGATAATGGCATTTAGCGGGGTGCGCAATTCATGCGACATGGTAGCGAGGAACGCAGATTTTAACCGGTCTGATTCAGTCGCTTTATCCAGTGCTTCCACTAAATCCAACTCTGCTTTTTTACGGAGAATAGATGTACTAACCTGGTCTGACACAAATTCGAGCATTCGTAAGTCCGATTCATTGTATGCATTTTTATCGGTATAACTTTGTACAGCAAGAACCCCAGTTAACATCCCTTCGTTTTTAAGTGGTACTCCAATCCAGATTTCAGGATCTACTTCAAAACCCCCAATTTCATTCGACTTTCGTAGCTCTATTAATTTCTCTTTGTTTATTAATAACGATCTCTTTTGTTTTATTAAGTATCTTGTTAATGTTTTCCCCTTTACAACTTCAGAAATATCAACTTCTTTGTTTAAGAAAAATGGTACTGAAATCGAATCTGATTTTTCATCATACAGAGCAATATGAAAATTAGTGGCATCAATAATTTTACCTAACTCTATTTGAACTCGACCTATTAATTCTTCTAAGTTCTCTGTTGCAATTACGGCGTTCGAAATATTATATAAAACTTTTTGAATTTCTTCGGCTTTTTTACGTTCGGTTATGTCGCGGTCTATACCCCACACTCTTAGAAGTTTTCCGTCTTCAACTTCACCATGGGCATTGCACAGGAAATGCTTTATCGTTCCATCGTGTAATTTCGAACTTATTTCTCCGTTTTCAGTTCTGTATTTATTGATAAATGCGACAACAGATCCTTCTTTTTTCTCAAAATCTCCTTTGTACCAATCAAAAATGGATGATATTTTGATGTTTTTTGGGTCAGAAAAATCATTTTTGCTTTTGTCCGCTAAAAAACGTTTGGTTTGTTTGTGCAGGTGATGAGATAAGT
>JAKIST010000087.1 GCA_021648495.1 Draconibacterium sp. | reverse complement strand
TAGGTGTTTGAGTTAGAAAGTTCGAATTCGAGGCTTGCGAAGTCAGAAAATAAAGGAGTTTACTCTTGTAAATGACTGTTTTTCTGACAAGCGTAACGAAGAAGTCGGACTTTATAGACAAACACTAGATAGGGACTACGACTCCGCCTGGAGTCGAATAACACACGAATTGAAATTTTTCTATAAACAATGTAATGCCTATGGCATAAAAAAATCCATTTTAGTAAAGTAGAATTAAGACAAAACGATTTTCATTTTACCCTAAAATTATTGTGTGGGATTTTAATGAAACCTGAATCTTCAATTTCAATTTGATTCTTTTGAACCTCAGCAGAAAAATCCTGAGTGTAATCATAAATATTACAATCGACAGACGAAACTTCCTGAAAGTTTTGATGAATGGTAAAATTTAATGTCGGATGTCGGTTTCCTGATGCCCTGAAAAGATAAATACAAACGGCAAACATACCGTAAGTATCAGGGTTATAAGTTGTCAGGTTGTACCAACAAAAACATAGTTTTACTTTTGAGGGCGTAAGGGTAATTCAAATATAGAAAAGGGAAAGACGAACATTGTTGACATTAATCAAACCTGATTGTTTTATCGGGAGAAATTTTACTTACGAGGTAACTTGGTACAACCAACATAATAGTTGTAATTGCAATGCTTCCAATGTTTATGAGAAGTAAATGAACAATAGAAAAATTGACGGGAACAACATCTACATAATAAGTGGTAGGATCTAATTTTATAACTTGAAATACTTTTTGGATAAATATTAAAGCAACTCCAATAATGTTTCCCCAAACCATGCCCCTGCCGGTTAGGAAAACAGCAAGGTACAAGAATATTTTTCTGATGCTCCAGTCGGTGCTTCCCAGTGCTTTTAAAACTCCAATCATGCTGCTGCGCTCGAGTATTAAAACCAATAACCCGGAAATCATATTGAACCCGGCAACCATTATCATTAAAAAAAGTATTACCCAAACATTCATATCGAGAATTGCAAGCCAATCGAAAATTTGGGGGTACAAACGCGTAATACTTTCGGTCCGGAGTATGGTGTCGTTGTCTTCGTGGTAATCAACTACCAGGTTACGAACCTGTTGTTCCATTTCGCCAATTTTATCAAAGTCTGTAATTTCAATTTCAAACCCACTTATTTCATCCGGGCCCCAGCCGTTTAACCGTTGAATTTGTTTGATGTCGCCAACAACAAAAAGGTTGTCGAATTCTTCGAGCCCTGTGCGGTAAATGCCACAAATTTTGAGTTGTAACAGCCGGGGCGTAATTTCATTTTTGTTAACAAAATAGAAAACAGCGAGATCGTTTAGACTAAGTTTTAGTAATTTCGATACTTGTTCCGATAGTATAATTTCATTTACCCTTGTCGAATCATTTAGTTGTGGAATTCTTCCTTCTACTAAATTATTTTGAAAAAACTCCCAGTTATAGTTTTGGTCAACTCCCTTCAATACAATTCCTTGAATGTACTCCTCTGTTTTTATCATTCCGGGTTTGGTTGCATAAACTTGTATGTGTTTAATGCCCTCAATTGTTTCAAGTTCATGCAAAAAAGGTTGGTTCTTAGAAATAGGTGACAACTCGTACGAGTTTCTTGAATCGAAATTCACAACCTGAATATGTGAACCAAAGCCAATAACTTTATTCCTCACCTCCTTTTTAAACCCGGTAACAACGGCAACCGAAATAAGCATTACTGCCAATCCGAGGGCAATTCCAAAAAGTGCAATCCGAATTATTTTTTGCGATAAAAATTGTTTGCTCGATTTATCGAAAAATAATCTACGGGAAATGAAAAGTTCGGTATTCATCCGAATTATTTAAATTAATATGGTAAGCAAACTATTTAGTGTTTGTCCATAAAGTTCGACTTCTACGTTACGCTTGTCATAAAAACAGTTATCCCGATTAACATCGGGACTCCTTTATTTTATGACTTCGCAAGCCCCCGAACAATTCGGGGCAGCTTTGAATTCGACCTTTTTGAACCAACCACCTACTTTTCGGACAGACTCTATTTTATAGAGTTTGACAACAAAGCATAGGTTCAGGATAAAATAAAAATCTCAAATTACAATAGCCAAATTACAAATAAATTACAATCACCAAATTACAATACTCATAATTGTTTTGAACATTTGAATATTGACTTTTGGAATGTAACCGTCAATTGCCGGCCAGGTTTGTTATTTGTCCGTAGGACTCTTCCATAGGAATCGTTACGCGGCTTCGGAGTGCTTCATTTCAAAACTACCATTTAAAAAACAAACACTACTTTTAACAGAAAAATTTAATTGCCAATTTTCTCTTCAACAATATCGTTTCGTTGATTAATAAACGGAAGAACCAGCAAAGAAATTATACCAATTACAATAATCATTGCAGTCATTGATTCGTGAGCAACCAAAGCGAAAATTCCACCATTTATTTTTGCTACCCCATACAATGCAAGAGCTTCACTCGCCATAAAATGGTATGCCCCAAATCCTCCCTGCACCGGGGCAACCATTCCAAAACTAGCAAGCACAAAAACAGTCAATCCAGCAATTGGACCTAAGTTGCGGGTGAAATCGAAAGCAAAGAATATCGAATATAACATTAAAAAATACATTGTCCAGATAAAAATCGAATGAAAATAGAACCAGCCTTTCTTTTTAATAGATTGAATGGAAATAAACCCTTCTTTAAAATTTTTTAGGATATCAATAATTTTCCTAAATATAACGGTGTGTTTAAATGCTTTTCTAAATACGAGAAACAAAATAATGAATACAATAACAGCTACAATTAAGTAGGGTGAAGTAAACACAGCATATATTTTTTCCTTGAATTCAGGATTTTGTTTTATAAAATTGAGCATTTTGCCAAATTGCGAGAAAACTACAACGCCTAACAATATAAGCAGCGAAATCATATCAACAAGCCGTTCGGCAACTACAGTCCCAATCAATTTTGTAAACGATATTTTTTCGTGTTTCGATAAAACACCACACCTCGAAATTTCTCCCATTCGAGGGAAAGCCATATTCATTAAATAGCCAATCATTACCGCTAAAAATGTGTTGATGAAGCGTGGCTTATGCCCAATGGGCTCAATCATCAGCCCCCAGCGGAGGGTTCGGCTGATGTGGCTTAAAAGGCCAATCACAAGTGAAACCACTACCCAGAAATATTTTACCTCATTTTTTAGTACAGATTTTATTCTGTCGATATCCAGATCTTTATAAATAAACCAAAATATAAATGCTCCAAGGGAAAAGAATGCTAAGAATTTCAGAATTTTTAAGACTATTTTTTTCAAACTTCCTAATTTTAAAGCTTGTAAAACAACCAGAATTAAATATCCCTAAAAAAATTTACTACTTTCGGGACTCGGAAAAGTCGTTTACAGCAATTTGTAGCGAACAAAAATATAAATTTGTTTTGTTAATTTCCATATAAGTATGAAAAATGAAATAATGTCGCATTTATCTTTTTACCCATAGATCCCCTAAAGGTAATTTTTTTTACATCGAATTAGCGCACATTACAAGTGGCGATTGACTCCTTTAGGGGGTTGGGGATAAAAAATACGACAATAATTTATTCCCATATAAATTGAATTTGAGGCTATTTATCGTTTGTTTTATGAGAAAAGCGAATTGATAAATTGGAAACAACTTTTAGTACAAATAGTAATGAACGAAAAGGAGAGCAGTGAGTTTTGTAAAACCAAAAAAATATCTTGGGCAGCATTTTTTAACCGATCAGGATATAGCCCAAAAAATTGTCGATAGCCTTGGTACAGAAGTTTCTGATGTATTGGAAATTGGTCCGGGAATGGGGGTTTTAACTCAATATTTACTCAAGCGCCCCGAAATAAACCTTCACGTTATTGAAATCGATCAAGAATCAGTTTCATTTCTGGAAAAGAATTTTCAGGATTTAAAACACATTATGGCAGCAGATTTTTTGAAGGCTGACTTGTCGCAAGAATTCGATGGCGATTTTAGTATCATTGGAAATTTCCCATACAATATTTCATCGCAAATATTTTTTAAAGTGTTAGAAATGCGGGATCGTGTGCCCGAAGTTGTTGGGATGCTCCAAAAAGAAGTAGCAGAGCGAATTGCAGGGAAACATGGAAAAAAAACGTATGGTATTTTAAGTGTTTTGCTTCAGGCTTTTTACGATATCGAATATTTGTTTACAGTATCGGAGTATGTATTTAACCCACCGCCAAAAGTAAAATCAGCAGTTCTCCGGTTGAAAAGGAACAAACGTACTGAACTGCCTTGCGACGAAAAGTTATTTGTAACAGTTGTAAAATCGGCATTTCACCTCCGACGAAAAATGCTTCGGAATTCCTTAAAAGGCATTTGTGAAAACCTTCCTGCAAAATATGCAGAAAAACGCCCCGAACAACTTTCTGTTGAAGCTTTTATTGATTTAACGATTGCTATTGAGAAACTCGAAAAACAATAGGTTATGCAATTTGAATCCACCAGCGAAAACATTGACCTTATAAAAGGTTTGGTTGAAAATAAAAACAACAAAGAGGTTTCAAAAATAATGGATAATCTTCACCCGGCAGATATTGCCGAGTTGATGGACGATTTATCTATTGAAGAAGCCAAGTTTATCTATTTATTGCTCGACGGTGAAAAAGCATCGGATGTTTTGGTTGAAATCCCGGATAACGATCGGAAAAGGTTTCTGAAAGTTTTACCCCCTGAATTTATTGCCAGCAAGTTTATCGAATATATGGATTCGGATGATGCAGCCGATATTGTAGCCGATTTAGAGGACGAAGTTAAACGGGAGGTATTAAATGAAATTGAGGATCACGAACAGGCTGGAGATATTGTGGATCTTTTGGAATACGAGGAAGATACTGCGGGCGGGATAATGGCAAAAGAGTTGGTTTCGGTAAACGAAAACTGGACTATTGCCACCTGTCTCAAAGAAATAAGTAAGCAAGCCGAGGAGGTAGATGAAATTTATTACATTTATGTAGTTGACAATACAGAAAAATTAAAAGGGGTACTTTCGCTAAAAAAGCTTATCCTAAACAATACAAACACTAAAATCTCGAAGATCTATAATGCCGATTTAAAAATGGTAAATACGGATACACGGCAGGAAGTAGTGGCCGAAATTATGGATAAATACAATCTTGTTGCCATTCCGGTTGTTGATGACATTGGACGCCTCAAAGGACGGATTACTTTCGACGATGTAATTGATTTTGTACGTGAAGAAGCCGGAAAAGATTACCAAATGGTTTCGGGTATTATTGGCGATGTTGAATCGAGCGACAAAGTTTGGGAATTGTTGCGGGCCCGTTTCCCCTGGTTGATAATTGGAATGTTAGGTGGAATAGTTGGTTCGTTGGTTTTGGGGTCGCACGAAAAATCGCTGAGCAAAGTTACTGAACTTGCTTTTTTTATTCCATTGATTGCTGCAATGGCCGGTAATGTGGGGGTGCAGTCTTCGTCAATTGTAGTTCAAAGTATTGCCAGTGGTGTAAAAAATGTTGAATCGACGTATCGGAAATTATTTAAAGAAGTTTCGGTGGCTTTAGCTACTGCATCGTTTTTCTCACTTCTAATCTTTTTGTATATTTATTTTAGCAGGGGAGATATGAATTTAACCTATTCCGTTTCTATTACACTTTTTATAGTTATTCTTTTTGCTTCTGGGCTGGGTACTGTAATCCCATTGGTTTTGAACCGGTTTAAAATCGATCCGGCTCTTGCTACCGGACCCTTTATTACTACAATGAATGACATTCTGGGACTTTTGATTTATTTGACTATTGGGGGGATGTTTTTCGATATTTTATAGGCTTTTGGGTTGAAATACTAAACCGAATTAATCGCCTCAACGGGGTCTAATTTTGCCGCAGAGCGCGCAGGCATTAACCCGGCAACAAATCCAATTACGCTCGAAATCAATAATCCCTTTACAATATTACCAGCAGTTAGTACAATGGTAAATTCACTTGCATAAGATACAATTAATGTCCCAACAAAAATTAAGAATAATCCAACAATTCCGCCTATTACAGAAAGAATAATCGCTTCGAAAATAAACTGGAGCAGGATGAAATATTTTTTTGCTCCCAACGATTTTTGGATGCCAATAATTTTTGTTCGCTCTTTCACCGAAACAAACATAATATTGGCAATTCCAAAACCGCCCACAATTATCGAGAATCCTCCAATTATCCATCCGGCTACATTAAATGCTGCAAAAAACTGGTCGAACCGACTTGCAACAATACTAACTTCGTTCAGTGCAAAATCGTTTTCTTCCATAGGTTTTAACCGCCGTAAAGTGCGCATAATTCCTTCAAGTTCGGCTTTAAATTTGTCGGAGTCGATGTTCGGTTTAGCTTTCACACAAATAGTTTGTCCCCTGTCGCTGTCTTTTACATCAATCATATAAAACGATTTAACCGCCGAAATCTGAATGTTTTTATCCATTGAATTTCCAAAAGCATCTTGCCCTTTTTTCTCGTAAACGCCAATTACTAAAAATTTGTAACCCTGGATTTTTATAAACCTGCCGACCGGGTTCATATTCGGAAAAAGTTTCTCGGCAATTTCGGCACCAATTACCGTAACTGGTGACCCCGAACGCATTTCACCTTCCGTAAAATATCTGCCATTCTCTACTTTTAAGTTCCAAACATCAAGCAACCCGTGCGAAGTTGCCATAATTGTTACATTATTCATGTTATCGCTGCCCGCTTGTGCAGTCCGCGAGAAGCCAAAAAGGAAAGCTGTGTTTTCAACCGAATTGCCCCTGCGTAATATCTCATCGGCTTCATCAATTTTTGGAACCGGACGGTTCAAATATCTCCACCAGGGATATTCAGTCTCTCCTTCTGGTGGTGTCCAAGGCCATTTCTGAATATAAACCATGTTACTTCCCAGTCCATTCAGGCTTTCGCGAATTGTGGATTCCAATGAATCGATTACCGTAAAAACAGAAATAATGGCGAAAATGCCAATGGTAATACCAAGCAACGAAAGAAAAGTACGCAACCTGTTTGCCCTAAGTGAATTAATAGCAAAAACAAAACTTTCGAAAATGAGCCTGATTAGTAGCATTATTTCAACTATATTTTGAGTAAAAATAGAATTAGTTTTCGTTCAAACCGAACATTAAGGCATTGTTACGAAATAACATGACCATTCTGGCTTGTCCTTTTACACGCTAACTGCGTTAAAAAGCCTCGCTATAGCTATTACTATGTTTTTTGCCTTGTTACCGAACAAAATAACATCGCCAACTTTGTACAACTTATTTCGTAATAATGCCTAAACACAAAACTTCCGATATTAAATATTAAACTTTCGACTTATCGTATTAGTGCAAATAAATCTTAATGATTACAATTTTTTTTTGAATCTTGGGTTTAACTAAATATTTTTAAGAAGAATTCTCGAAACCTTGAATTTTTTAATAAAATCTACATCGAATTTTTTTACCTTTGTGCACGGAATAGAAAAATTGAATAAATGGCTGATAATAAAAAAATTAAGACTGCTCTCATTTCAGTCTTTCACAAAGAAAACCTCGACAAGATTATTCACAAGCTCAACGATTTAAATGTTAAAATTATAAGTACAGGTGGTACTAAAAGTTTTATTGAATCAATTGGGGCAGAAGTTACTTCGGTTGAAAGTTTAACCGGGTACCCATCTATTTTGGGTGGCCGGGTAAAAACTTTGCACCCAAAAATCTTTGGTGGGATTTTGTCCCGACGCGATAATCAAGGAGATGTCAGCCAGTTAACAGAATACGAAATTCCGGAAATAGATCTGGTAATTGTGGATTTGTATCCCTTTGAAGATACCGTTGCTTCAGGAGCAGAGGAACAAGATATTATTGAAAAAATAGATATTGGCGGAATTTCTTTAATTCGTGCAGCAGCGAAAAATTTCAAAGATGTGGTAATTGTACCTTCACAAAATGAGTACGCACCACTTCTTGAATTGTTGGAAGAAAAAAATGGGGAGACTTCCATGGTGGATAGAAAATGGTATGCCAGGCAAGCTTTCTCCATTTCATCGCATTACGATGCTGCAATTTTCGCTTATTTCAATGAAAGTGGCGATGAAGAGGCTCAACGAATTAGCCTAAATAGTGGACAGGTTTTACGTTATGGCGAAAATCCACATCAAAAGGCTACTTTTTTCAAATTTAAAAATTCTCCTGAACAAGTATCTTTGGCCGAAGCACAAGTATTGCAAGGCAAAGCACTTTCGTACAACAATATGCTCGATGCCGATGCGGCCTGGAAATCGGCCAGCGATGCTTACCATTCTGTAAAACACATTGAAGGTAAAGTTGCGGTTGCAGTTGTCAAACATTTGAACCCTTGTGGATTGGCCGTAAGCGGAAATATATTGCAATCGTTGGAAATGGCTTGGGCAGGCGACCCAATTAGTGCTTTTGGCAGCATTGTTTGTTTCACTGAAACCGTTACCAAAGAAATTGCAGAATGGTTTGGTAAAAAGTTTGTTGAAATTTTAATTGCCCCCTCTTTTTCTGAAGAGGCATTAGAAGTGTTGGGCAGGAAGAAAAACCTGCGGGTACTTGTAATTCCTGTTAAAAATGAAATTACTGGTGAAAAATTGTACCGCTCTATTAGTGGTGGCATGTTGGTTCAAGACGAAGACGAAGGGATGGATACCAAATTAGAAACGGTTACATCGAAAGAGTTCGATTCAACAAAAGCAAGTTTGGCAAAGTTTGGTATAACAGCCTGCAAACACCTAAAAAGTAATGCAATTGCAATTGTTACCGAAGGCGAAAAAGGGGCATTTTGGTTAACTGGGGCTGGAATGGGGCAACCTAACCGCTTAGATAGTTTGAGGCAATTGACTATGCCACGTTTCAAAATGAAAGAGGGAGTAAAGATTGAAAATTCGGTACTTATTTCTGATGCATTTTTCCCATTTCGCGACAGCATTGATGCAGCCAACGAATACGGGGTGAAATACATTGTTGAGCCGGGGGGCAGTATTCGCGACAAAGAGGTTATTGAAGCATGCAACGAATTTGGAATTGCGATGGCATTTACCGGGAGAAGGCATTTTAAACATTAATTCTTTGGTCGTTTTTTAAAATAGATAAACAGTAATTTTTATATGGGACTATTTTCATTTTTAACGCAAGAGATTGCAATTGACCTGGGAACCGCCAACACAATTATTATTCACAACGATAAAATTGTGGTTGACGAACCATCCATAGTTGCCATCGATTTAAAAACAGAGAAAATGGTGGCCATTGGCGAAAAGGCCAAACAAATGCAGGGGAAAACGCATGCGAGCCTGAAAACAATCAGACCATTGCGAGATGGTGTAATTGCCGATTTTAATGCTGCCGAGCAGATGATCAGGGGGTTAATTAAAATGATTAACCCGAAACCAAGAATGTTTTCTCCTGCCCTGAAAATAGTAATTGCTATTCCTTCGGGAAGTACCGAAGTTGAAATCCGTGCCGTTCGTGACTCATCGGAACATGCCGGTGGACGGGAGGTTTATATGATTTACGAACCCATGGCAGCAGCTATTGGAATTGGGCTCGATGTGGAAGCCCCCGAAGGGAACATGGTAGTTGACATTGGTGGAGGTACCACCGAAATTGCAGTAATTTCGCTGGGTGGTATCGTTACAAACAAATCAATAAGGATTGCGGGCGATGATTTAACCGCCGATATTATGGAATATATGCGCCACCAGCACAACATAAAAATTGGGGAACGTACAGCTGAAGAGATTAAGATTCATGTGGGGTCTGCTTTATCACAACTTAAAGATCCCCCTCCTGATTATGTTGTGCAAGGACCAAACCAAATGACTGCATTACCCATAGAAGTTCCGGTTTCGTACCAGGAAGTTGCGCACTGTTTAGAGAAATCGATTTCAAAAATTGAAACTGCAGTATTAAGTGCACTGGAACAAACCCCGCCCGAACTGTATGCCGACATTGTTGTTAAAGGAATTTGGCTCGCCGGTGGTGGCGCAATGCTAAAAGGGCTCGACAAAAGATTGACCGACAAGATTGGTATTGTATTTCATATTGCCGAAGATCCATTGCGGGCGGTAGTTCGCGGAGCAGGAATTGCTTTGAAAAACGTTGATAATTTCACATTCCTGATTAGATAACTATCAGGTTTTTTTTATACAATGAGAAGTCTGTTTAGGTATTTATTAAACAATCACGCCTTCCTTCTTTTTCTTTTATTAGAGGTTCTTTCGTTGGTATTTGTTTTTAATTATAACAAGTACCAGAGAGTTAAATACCTGAATTCGTCTAATCGCATTATCGCATCGGTTTACAATTCGTTTAATTCAGTTGTTCAATACTTCGAATTGACAAG
Organism: Draconibacterium sp.; assembly: GCA_021648495.1. Lineage (GTDB taxonomy): Bacteria > Bacteroidota > Bacteroidia > Bacteroidales > Prolixibacteraceae > Draconibacterium. The sequence goes on along the minus strand of JAKIST010000087.1, from coordinate 2,748 downwards.
AATGAACCGTAGTTTGGCAGAAGAAAATGCAAAACTTAAATCACGTTTTCAGATGACCAATTCTGGCGAAATTATTACAGATTCTGTTTCCATCGGTACTTTCCAGACAAATCCTAATTATCGGTATATTTCAGCCCGTGTTATTAATAATTCGGTAAATAAAAAGTACAATTATATTACATTAAATAAAGGGCGAAAGCAAGGTGTTAAACCCGATATGGGTATTGTTTCGCACAATGGAATTGTTGGTGTTGTTACAAGTGTTTCTGAATCGTATGCACTTGGTTTTTCGGTTTTGAACAGTCGGTGGGGACCTTCTGCAAAACTTAAGAAAAGTGGATTTTATGGCCCAATAGAATGGAACGGCGATGATTACCAATTTGTAAAATTAATGGAAATTCCTTTTCATGTTAAAATGGCGGTGGGAGACACAATTGTAACCAGTGGCTATTCTTCCGTTTTTCCTGAAGGAATAATGATTGGTGTTATTCAATCTTTTTCGCAACCGGAGGGCGAGAGTTTTTACGACATTAATGTTAAACTTGCCACCGATTTTAAATCGATCTATTTTGTGGAGGTAATTGATAATATGGACAAGGAGCAGTTAAAACAATTGGAGGATTTAATAAAAAATGGTGCGTCAAACAATTAAATATATATTAATGTTTGTTGGCTTGGTATTGGTTCAGGTATTAATATTGAACCATGTTCAATTCAGCGGTTTTGTAAATCCTTACATTTACGTGTTGTTTGTTTGTTTGCTTCCATTAAGTTCGCCCAGGTATGTGGTACTATTGCTGGCTTTTTTGTTGGGTATTACGGTCGATATATTTTCAAATAGTTTGGGCGTACATTCATTTGCAACCGTTTTTGTGGCTTACTTACGACCTTTCGTAATCCGGGTAATTTCAAATCGTGAAGAAGACAGGAGCGACTACCCGGGATTAAAACAAAATAACTGGCGCTGGTTTTTAGGTTATATTACAATTATGGTTGTAATTCATCACACCGTCCTTTTTTATCTCGAGGTATTTACTTTTTCTAATTTTTTCGAAACGCTTTACCGTGTTTTTCTAAGCGCAATTTTTTCGATATTTGTAATCGTTATCAGTCAGTTTATTGTTTTCAGGGAATAAGGAAAATTCTTAAAGTTGACTATCTCCGTGGCAGAGCCAAAGAGTATTTCGCCAACTTTCTTTCAGTAAAGAAGTCGAAATTTGAATTTTCATTATTTCACCCCACTGTCCCGTTACACGGGACATCTCCCCTAAATTCAGGGGAGAATATATGGAATCCCGTGGCAAGCCACGAGGAATTATTAGATTAAATTATTTAAGAGTGAATATTTATTCGAAACGTAAATTTTTAGTAATTGCTGTATTTGCAGTAGTTGGATTGATATTTATTATCAATTTATTCCGGCTTCAGGTGCTTGACCTTGCTTATAAACGATATGCCACAAATAATGTATTGCGCGAAGAGGTTCAATATCCTGCGAGAGGATTGATTTATGACAGGAACGGGAAATTGCTTGTTTTCAATAAAACAGCCTACGATTTAAATATTACACCCCGGGAAGTTGGCCAATTCGATACCCTGTTGTTTTGCCGATTGTTGGATATTTCAAAAGCGGATTTGGAGGCTGGAATTCAAAAAGCAAAAAAATATTCGTGGTACAAACCCTCCCTTTTAATCAAACAAATTTCGCCCGAAAGGTTTGCAGTATTGCAAGAGCAGTTGTATAAATTTGAAGGATTTCATACCCAATCAAGAACCTTGCGCGAATATTCAAGCACCGCAGCGGCGCATGCTTTAGGTTACGTTGGCGAAGTTGCAGCAAGCGACCTTGAAAAAGATGAGTATTATAAATCTGGTGATTATATTGGAATAAGTGGAATTGAAAAAACATACGAAAACCAACTAAGAGGAATTAAGGGGATAAAAAAGATTTTGGTTGATGTGCACAACCGTGTACAGGGGAGTTATAAAAATGGGAAGGAAGATGTCCCTGCCCTGATTGGTAAAAATATTACTTCTACTTTAGATTTAGATTTACAATTGTATGCCGAAAAACTGTTTCAAAATAAAAAAGGAAGTGTTGTGGCAATCGAGCCGGCAACTGGCGAAGTTTTAACAATGGTGAGTGCACCGACGTACAATCCCGGGCTTTTGGTTGGACGAGTACGTGGCAAAAATTATTCGAAGCTTTTATCCGATACGTTAAAACCTCTATTCGACCGCTCGTTGCTGGCTAAATATCCACCGGGTTCCACATTCAAACCAATAAACACATTAATCGCTTTGCAAGAGCAGGTTATAAATTTAAATACCCGGTTTATTTGTAATGGGAAACAGTCGTATCCAATTCGGTGTACCCACAACCATGTTTCGCCAGCAAATGTAGTCGATGCGATTAGGGAGTCGTGCAACTCGTTTTTGTGGAATACTTTTCGTTCGATTTTAAATAAATATAAAACACCTGCTGAAGGTTTTAATGTTTGGCGTAATTATGTTGAGAGTTTTGGGATTGGACAAAACTTAAGTAGCGATTTTACCAATGCCTTAAAAGGAGATTTGCCAACCGAAACACTTTATAATCGCATTTATGGGAAGGGACATTGGAATGCGATGACCGTTCGTTCGCTGGCAATTGGTCAGGGCGAATTGGGGGCAACACCTTTGCAAATGGCAAATTATGGGGCTCTTTTAGCTAATCGTGGTTATTATTATAGCCCACATATTGTCAAA
>JAKIST010000086.1 GCA_021648495.1 Draconibacterium sp. | reverse complement strand
TTTCCCAAACAACATCAATATCCACTCCTAAATAATCATGAATTAATTTATCTCTCATTCCAGCCATTTCTCTCCGGGGAATTTCGGAATACTTGGATTTTAAATCTTCAGACACTTTTTTAGTAGCTCCACCAATAATCTCAATATTTCTGAGAACAGCATCCTGTATCATTTCATTCTTTTCAAAATCAATTTTGTAAATTCCATTTGTAAAGTTCTTGATTTTCGAAATTGAAAGCAGAATATGCTCTATATATGCAAGATCATCTTTCATACCCGATAAATAATTTTAAGGTCATTTTGAATGCTTCTTTTGACCCGTTTATTTTTTAAAGAACCTTCAGTTACAAGGTCAACTTTTATCCCTAACTTTTCTGAAAGTTGATTTTCAATTCGGATCAATTGTAATAAAGATAAACTTTTTTGAAATTTTATTAAAATATCAATGTCACTTTCATTGGTGTTGTCTTCACGGGCAAAAGAACCAAATAAGCCAACGAACTCAGGATTAAATTTTTTTAAATAAGCTACTATTATATTTTGAATTTCCTGTTTCAACATATTGCAAATATATGAAACGAACATCAAATGGCAATTATAAAATGAAAATGAAAATAACTTTTCCGGGTGCAGCGAATTCTCGCGTAGCGATTCCTTTGGAGCAAATCGCTGATTAAAAAATGCGAATCACCTCGTAGAGATCACTTTGTGAGGATCCGCATCACCCAGAAAATGTCAAACCTTTTCTTAATTTTAGAAAAAAATTTATGTCGGAAACTATTCTGTCGATAGATTGTGGAACCCAAAGTTTACGTGCTATCCTTTTTTCGTTGAACGGAGAAATTCTTGGAATTGAAAAAATACCTTTTGAACCTTATGCAAGCCAAAAACCCGGCTGGGCTGAACAAGATCCCGAGATTTACTGGGAAACGCTTAAAACAGCCTGTCTAAAACTGAAGCAAGTGCAAGCCCTGCATTTTGCAAATATTGTGGGTGTGGGGATAACTACCATTCGCGATTCGATGATTAACGTGGATCAAGAGGGCAATCCACTTCGTCCGGCAATAATTTGGCTCGACCAGCGCAAAGCAAAACCTGTTTATAAACCGTGGTTTGGAATGAGATTACTGATTCGGTCAATTGGCATGACCGATTCGATAGACAAAGCACAGCGTGATGGAAAATGCAATTGGGTGAAGCAAAATCAACCAAAAATATGGGAGAAGACACATAAATATTTGCAAGTCTCCGGGTTTTTGAATTTCCGTTTAACCGGAGAATTTAGGGATTCCATAGCATCCCAAATCGGGCATGTTCCATTCGATTATAAAAAGCAAAAGTGGGGAAACCGCAAAGATCTGCTCACTTTCAGCACAAAAATATATCCGGTTGAAAAAGAGAAGTTGCCTGAGATTATTCAGCCGGGCGAAATTATTGGAAAGATTAACAGGAAAGCAAGCGAAGCAACCGGAATGCCTGTTGGTTTGTTAGTTGTTGCTTGTGGTTCCGACACAGGTTGTGGAACTTTGGGAATGGGTGTTTTGTCGGATAATATGGCCAACCTGAGCTTTGGTACAACGGCAACTATTCAAATTACAAGTAAAAAATACCTGGAACCTATTAAGTTTATGCCTTCGTATCCGGCGGCTATATCCGGCTTGTTTAATCCTGAAGTTGAAATATTTCGTGGTTTTTGGATGATTTCGTGGTTTAAAAACCAATTCGCTCAAAAAGAGGTAGAGGAGGCAAAACAGAGGGGAGTTTCTGCCGAGGCCGTATTGAATGAATTGTTAACCAAATCGCCGCCCGGTTCAATGGGTTTGGTGGTTCAACCTTATTGGGGCCCGGGCCTGTCGAAACCCTCGGCAAAAGGTGCAATGATTGGGTTTGGCGATGTACATAAAAGGCCTCACATTTATCGTGCGGTGATCGAAGGCCTCGCGTTTGGATTGCTGGAAGGGAAAGAGAAAATTGAGAAAGTTTCAAGAACAAAAATCAAAAAACTGACAGTTTCGGGAGGTGGTTCGCAAAGTGATGAAATTTGCCAGATTGCAGCCGATGTTTTTAATCTGCCCATTTTACGCGGAAAAACTGCTGAAGCTTCAGGCTTGGGTGCTGCCATTATTACTGCTGTTGGAACCGGTTGTTGTCCTTCTGTTGAAGAGGCAATATCAAAAATGGTCCATTACGATAGTGAATTTCGTCCAGATAATAAGAACCATAAATTATACAAGCATTTGTATAAAAAAGTGTATAAAAAAATGTACAAAAAATTAAAACGTTTTTACCATAGAATCCGCAAAATTACAGGTTATCCTGAATAATTTTCACACTCTCATCCTTGTCCTGCCTTTTAGAAAGTAACCCGAAAATTAATGATAAGGACAAAAAGATGAATACAGTTCTTTTCATTGTTCTTGTTTCTAACTTCTATTACTTAATTTTATCAAATAAAGTTCAATTATTTTATAACTTCTTGATTAACTCAACAATTGTAACGCGGAATGAATTTATATCAAAATACAACTAACGATCTAAATGATCAGATCGAAAAATCGCTTTCCAATAAATTTGGAAAAACAGTGAAAATTATTTCTTCCAAATCAATTGGGGGAGGTTGTATAAACAGTGCATCTAAAATAGAAACCAACATTGGTCCTTTTTTCCTGAAATGGAATTCCACTTGTGAAAAAGATATTTTTTTAAAAGAAGCAGAAAGTCTTAATGAACTTCGAAAAGCTGTCGGCGATTATCTTGTTATCCCCCGGGTTTTTGCTGCAAAAGAAGTAGGTTCTTCTCCTGGTTTTCTTGTTCAGGAATATTTGAAGCCACGCTTTTCGAAAGTAAATGATGATGAAATGCTGGGAAGGGGACTTGCATTTCTCCATAAATATTCGAATAAAAATTTTGGGTTTTACAGCAACAATTACTGTGGGGCAACAATTCAAAAAAATGATTGGACAAAAAGTTGGTGCGAATTTTTTAGTAAAAACCGATTGGCATTTCTTTTAAATTTAATTCAAAAAGAGAGACCATTACCAACTTCCGAAATACGATTGTACGAAAAATTATTGGATAGGGTTCCTTCACTTTTGCCCGAAAAATCTGTGCCGGTTTTAATTCATGGAGATTTATGGTCGGGTAATTTTATGACTTCGGAGAAAGGTCCGGTTTTAATTGATCCAGCATCTTATTACGCCGATCGCGAAATGGAATTTGCAATTATTACAATGTTTGGAGGATTCTCTGAGCGTTTTTACAGGGCGTACAATGAGGCTAATCCGCTAACTTCAGATTGGAAAAAAAGAAATAGTTTGTATCAGTTGTACCACATTTTAAATCATTACTATTTATTTGGCGGAGGATATCGGACGCAGGCATTGAATGTTGCAAAACTGTATTTGTGATTATCAATTTGATATAAATTTTCCGTTGCACAGAATCTCAATTGTAGCTACATTTATCGGGAAACTAATTTAGGGTAATTTATGATTTCAAGAAGGGCGGCGGAAATTACACCATTTATTGTAATGGAGGTGCTTGAGAAAGCGGCTGAAATGGAAAAAAGGGGAATTAATGTAATTCACCTTGAAGTGGGCGAACCCGATTTCGATGTGCCGAAATGTGTCGCAAATGCGGTCCAGGAAGCTTTTTTGGAGGGTAGGACACATTATACACATAGTTTGGGCGATCCGGAATTGCGGGAAGAGATAGCCAAAAGGTATTTTAATGAATATGGATTGACTGTTTCGCCCAAGCAAATTATTGTAACTTCTGGTAGTTCGCCGGCCATTTTACTCACACTTGGCACGCTGTGCGATGCCGGCGACGAAATTATCCTTTCCGATCCCGGATACGCCTGTTACGAAAACTTCATAAAATTTATTGGCGCGAAACCCGTTAAAGTTGAAGTTTACGAGGAAGATGGTTTTCAATATCGGCCATCGGAAATCAGAAAACATATTTCAGGAAAAACAAAAGGAATAATGATCAACAGTCCAATGAACCCGACCGGGAATTTACTTTCGGCAAATGTTATGAAGGAGTTGCTTGAATTTGATGTTCCTATTATTTCGGATGAAATTTATCATGGATTGGTTTACGTGGATCGGGCACATTCAATATTAGAATTCTCTACGAATGCCTTTGTACTTAATGGTTTTTCGAAACTGTTTGCCATGACCGGTTTGCGTTTGGGTTATGTAGTTGCACCCACTGAATATGTCCGTGCCATGCAGAAAATTCAACAAAATCTTTTTATATGTGCCAGTTCAACTGCACAGCAGGCAGGAATTGCTGCTTTAAAATTGGCGAAAAATGATGTTGAAAATATGAAAGCCGTTTATAACCAACGCAGAAAGTACTTAATTGAAAGATTGCAACAATTAGGTTTCGATATAAAAGTTCCACCAACCGGGGCATTTTATGTGTTTGTAAATGCTAAACATTTGTCGAACGACAGTTATAAATTAGCTTTTGATATTTTGGAAAAGGCTCATGTTGGTGTAACTCCCGGAATCGATTTTGGTGAAAACGGGGAAGGGTTTCTGCGCTTTTCTTATGCAAATTCGCTCGAAAATATTAAGGAGGGCATGAAACGTCTCGAAAAATATTTATTGGAATTTTAGCTAAAATATTATAAACAAGTATCGATTCAATTTTTGAAAACAGTAAAAATATTCATTAAAATATTAAAGAGATAACCCCTTTGTATTTGTTATACATTAAAATCAAATTAACACAAAAAGTATCAAGCTGAAAATTAGATGATTGACAAATCTGTTAATTGTTCGTTTTCTGTTTTAAATTAATTCAGCATTGTTAAAAGCCAATAAAATCGACAAATGCATACTGTTTAAAAGCAGGGTTGTTCAGTGTAACATCGTTGTAATTCGCACGTCTTATTAGGAGCAGTTACGTAATAAGATGAACAATTTGAGCGAAGGTATTTTGTTCTTTAACAACTTGAAAAATTAGCGAATAGCCATGCTATTTAAGAATTTTATCAAGGAAGTTAAAGGGTGAAAGAACAAGCACAAATGTTCAGGTTATTACTTAACAGTTCCATAATACTTATATTTTGAAAACAGAAAACAATTTTGTTAACAGAAAAATTAAACAGTCATGAGAAAATTAAGTCTATTATCCGTTTTTGTTGTTTGCCTTTTTGTAGTTCCAATTTCGGCAAATGCCACAGGTTTCCGAACCGAATTTAAGGCGTACGAAATTTCTGTAGTCGATAATCTTTTTGTCGGGAAAAATGTAAAAGCCATTTGGACAGTGAGGTACTCTAATGAAGAGGTGCCGATAACCGTTGTTAAACGTAAAACAATGGAAGGAACCGAATACCTTGTTTATTCAAAATTTTTCGAAGTGAGTTATGCTTCAACTGCATCCGGTTTTGGGACAAAAGAGGTGAGGCGTTCCTGGAGCAATGTTCCCAAAAGGATTAGTAAAGCTGTAATAAATCAGGAAGAAATGAAAAGACAACGGATAATTACCCCAAATAAAGTTGACGACGAAAAAGCTTTGGGTTTAATTGCAAGTTATTTACCCGACTTAATTAACGATGGCTACACTCATCTTCTGAATTAGAAAGCAGGTTAATCAATATTGTTTAGGGCCGCGGTTTACTGCGGCTTTTTGTTTTATATACATCCACAAACAAATCCATCGGCCAAACTATCCAAAAATTCAGCTACTGTTTCTTTTTCCTTCGATGTACCTTTGCATACGTTGCAAACCGATAAATTTACCTCGGTATTCAATTCAGGGTTTTCCTTTGAAACTTCCATCTGACATACAAAACATCTCTTGCTGATTCCTTTCATTGCTGTTAATTTCTTGGTAAAAATAACAAAAACAAATCGATTCAAAATATTCTGTGCTTTTTTGAAATTAAAAACACAAACCATTTTTATATTATTGAATTGGAAATTATCCGTTGGATGTCGGATAGGTCTGGATTTTGTTTTTTGTGATTTGTTTTTTTTCGTATATTTGGGTTAGTTGAATATATTTGTTACTACTCAGCAGATTTAAAGTGTTGATTATCAACAGTTCCATGCTTTTCCCATGGGGATTACTATGGAAAGCTTGGGGTTAAATATTGCAAGCTTTCGCAGTTTTGGCGGGATTTTTGTTTTTCTTGAACAAAAATCAGGACAAAATAAATTGATAACCAATGGTTTAGCCTTTGGGTGAACTGCTGGGTAGTAACATATATTTTATGTTTGAGTTTCGTCTTATTTGTCAGTAAACTTTCCTTTATTCGGTAAACTTGGCGGAGAATGTTGAAATAATTAACAATGGCACAAAAATTATAATAAGTAAAACGATAGTTTTTTTAGCCTGTACAATTCATTACATTTGTACTGTTTATTGAATAAATAATATTTAGAAATGACTTTTATTAGCAAAGTGCTTGGAATAATTCTCGGCAATAAATCAGAAAGAGATATAAAGGTAGTTTCTCCAATAGTTGAGAAAATTAAGGAGGAATACATTCGGATATCACAACTTTCGAATGATGGTTTGCGTGAAGAATCGGATAAATTAAAGAAAATAATTATCGACCGAACTAAACCTGAAGAGGATGAGATTGCGCAACTTAAAAGTGAGGTTGAGGAAGTAGAAATTCAGTTTTCTGAAAAGATTTACGAAAAAATAGATAAGCTCGAAGAACGGATCGAGGGAAAAATAGAAGAGGTATTAAATGAAATCCTCCCGGCAGCTTTTGCGTTGGTAAAGGAAACTGCAAAACGTTTTTTCGATAATGAGAGTATTGAAGTAACAGCAAATGATTTTGACCGGGATTTGGCCGCCTCTCGAAATAGTATCATTATTGACGGAAAGAAAGCCATTTGGAAAAACCATTGGATTGCAGGAGGTACCGAAATAACCTGGAATATGATCCATTACGATGTTCAGCTTATTGGTGGCGTTGTTTTGCATCAGGGAAATATTGCGGAAATGGCTACTGGTGAAGGTAAAACTTTGGTTGCAACATTGCCGGTATTTTTAAATGCACTGGCACGTCGCGGTGTACATATTGTAACGGTTAACGACTATCTATCGAAACGCGATGCAGAGTGGATGGGGCCAATTTATGAGTTCCATGGACTTTCTGTTGATTGTATAGATAAACACCAACCCAATTCAGAAAGCAGGCGAAAGGCATATAATGCTGATATAACATTTGGAACAAACAATGAATTTGGGTTCGACTATTTGCGCGACAACATGGCAATAAACCCCGAAGATTTGGTTCAGCGCAAACATAATTATGCAATTGTTGATGAAGTTGACTCTGTTTTGGTTGACGATGCCCGTACACCGTTAATTATTTCCGGGCCGGTGCCAAAGGGCGACGACCAGCAATTTGAAGAATTAAAAGGCTATGTCGAAAAGCTGTACAAAGTGCAACGCGATTTGGTTAATCACATCTTTATCGAAGCAAAAAAACTTTTAACAAAAAAAGATGCTACTTCCAATGAGAAAAAAGAGGGTGGGTTATTGTTGCTTCGTTCACATAAAGGATTACCCAAAAATAAATCGATAATTAAATTTTTAAGTGAAGAAGGAATGCGTACCATCCTTCAAAAAACTGAGAATTTTTACATGCAGGAGAACAGCAAAAATATGCATGTAGTTACCGATCCTCTTTATTTTATTATTGATGAAAAGCAAAATTCGGTTGAGTTAACAGATAAGGGAATTGACTTAATTTCTGCTGGTTTTGACGACAATGAGTTTTTTATATTGCCTGATATGGGTGCGAAAATGGCAGATTTGGAAAACTCTGGCCTTCCGCATAGTAAAATGCAGGAGGAAAAAGATAAATTAATATTAAATTATTCAATTAAATCAGAACGGGTCCATACAATCAACCAACTGTTTAAGGCATACACCATGTTCGAAAAAGATGTGGAGTATGTAGTTATCGACAATAAAGTTAAGATTGTTGACGAGCAGACTGGCCGTATTATGGAAGGCCGTCGGTATTCCGATGGATTGCACCAGGCAATTGAAGCAAAAGAGAAGGTGAAAGTTGAAGCTGCAACGCAAACTTTTGCAACTGTTACATTGCAGAATTACTTCAGGATGTACAATAAGTTGGCAGGTATGACCGGTACTGCGGAAACTGAAGCAGGAGAATTGTGGGACATCTACAAATTAGAGGTTGTTGTTATTCCTACTAACCGTCCAATAATCCGCGACGACAGGGAAGACATGGTATTTAAAAGCAAACGCGAAAAATATAATGCAGTAATCGATGAAATTGTAGCTTTGAATAAGGCCGGCCGCCCTTCTTTGGTGGGTACAACTTCGGTTGAAATTTCGGAATTGCTTAGCCGGATGTTAAAAATAAAAGGTATTAAACACAACGTCCTGAATGCTAAATTACATGCTCGTGAGGCAGACATTGTAGCGGAAGCTGGTCAGGCAGGAATCGTTACCATTGCTACTAACATGGCAGGTCGTGGTACCGATATTAAGCTTTCTAAAGAAGTTATAAATGCAGGTGGTTTAGCAATTATTGGTACAGAGCGGCATGATTCAAGACGGGTTGACAGACAGCTGCGGGGTAGGGCTGGACGACAGGGAGATCCGGGTTCCTCGCAATTCTATGTTTCGTTGGAAGATAATTTAATGCGCTTGTTTGGCTCTGCCAGGATTACAGGAATTATGGACAAACTGGGGTTAAAAGAAGGCGAAGTAATCCAGCACTCCATGATTTCAAAATCGATTGAACGGGCACAGAGAAAAGTCGAAGAGAACAACTTCGGAATCAGGAAACGATTGTTGGAATACGATGATGTTATGAATTCGCAACGCGAAGTGGTTTACAAAAAGCGTAAACACGCGTTGTTTGGCGAACGCTTGGAAGTCGATGTTTTAAATATGATGTACGACTCGGTTGAAGAATTGGTAAATGAATATTATGGCTCCGACATGTTTGAAGATTTCAATATGGAATTAATGCGTTTGCTTACCTTGGAAACGCCGATTTCTGAAGAGGAATTTAAAAACAAAAAACCCATTGAAATTACCGAAATTATCTACGATAAAATGATTGATAGCTATAAACGAAAAGTTGAGGCTATTTCGAAACAAGCATTCCCGGTAATTAAAAATGTTTACGAAACAAAAAAGGAGGTTTATAAAAATATTGTTGTTCCTATTACCGATGGGAAAAGAGTTTTCCAAATAATTTGTAATCTTGAAAGAGCTTATGACAATAATGGAAAAGAGCTGGTAAAATCGTACCAAAAACAGATTGTTTTGAATACAATCGATGAAGCATGGAAAGAGCAATTGCGCGAAATGGACGAATTAAAACAATCGGTTCAAAATGCAACTTACGAACAAAAAGACCCACTTTTAATTTATAAATTAGAGTCGTTTGACTTGTTCAAAATATTGGTTGTAAAAGTAAATAAAGATGTAGTTTCCACATTAATGAAAGGTCAAATTCCAATTCAGCGTGCCGATCAGGTTCGTGAAGCTGAAACACGAAAGCGGATAGATATGAGTCGTTATAAAACGCAAAAATCGGAACTTCCGGGTGCTGAAAATGCTATGGATGGTGCAAATTCGCAAACTCAGGAACGTTCAAGTCATCAACCTGTTACGGTTGAGAAGAGGGTGGGGCGGAACGATCCTTGTCCATGCGGAAGCGGAAAAAAATTCAAACATTGCCATGGTAGGGTAGGTGCTTAAAAAATAATTTCTTGAAACAATATAACTTATGATAGATATTCTGAATTTTATTCACTGGAATGTAAATCCTGAAATATTTCATTTAGGACCTTTCTCAATTCGTTGGTATGGATTGCTTTTTGCATCTGGCTTTTTGCTTGGATATTACATTGCCGAAAAAATGTTAAAGTCGGAGAATGTGGATCAAAAATGGATAGACAGCCTTTTCTTTTATATAATTATTGCAACCGTTATTGGTGCCCGGCTTGGCCATGTTTTCTTTTATGGTTGGGACTATTATTCTCAGAATCCATCGGAAATACTTAAGGTTTGGCATGGCGGATTAGCAAGCCATGGGGGAGCTTTGGGGATTTTAATCGCTCTGTTTATCCATTCAAAAGTGGTTACTAAACGTTCCATGGTTTGGGCATTGGACAGGGTCTTGGTACCAACCGCCCTGGTTGCTGCTTTTATTCGTTTGGGCAACTTAATGAATTCAGAAATTTATGGAGTTCAAACTTCACTGCCCTGGGGGGTTATTTTTGAACGAAATGGTGAGCTTGTTGCCAAGCATCCAACCCAGATTTATGAAGCTTTAGCATATTTGTTGGTTTTTGGGGTTATGATGTATTTATATTGGCGCACCAATGCGAAAAATAAACCAGGACTGTTATTGGGGACATTTTTTGTATTAATGTTTTCGTCACGTTTTATTATTGAATTTATAAAAGAAAACCAAGAAGCATTTGAGTCGGGAATGGTATTAAACATGGGGCAATGGTTAAGTATTCCGTTTATTTTGTTTGGTACATATTTAATTGTTAGGGCCATTAAAAAGCCTGAAAAAATATATGATAATAAGCTGTATGAAAAGAAGAAGAAGAAATAGTATAAAATCAATTGTTGGGTTTTATATTGTTCCTATTTGTTAACAATTATGTTTTAAACGGATAAAATCTATATTTTATTCCTGCTGTCTAATTTCACATAAAAACTTTATGATTCACTAAATATTTTATTGAGAATGAAAATACTGAAGGTGCGTCATTTTTTATATAATTAAAGTGTGAGTCCACTCCGAAAAGCCAAAAAGTACTTCATTGCAAGGCACGAAGCAATCTCATAACATTGACAGCAAGTATGTTGAGATTGCTTCCCGCTTCGTTCCTCGCGGTCGCAATAACGAAAAACTACTTTTCGTAGCAGACTCAAGTTTAATATGATTTTTTTATAACATTTTCATAAAAGACGTTAAGGTATTTTGTTTGGACTTTAAAAAACACTTATTTTGTAAACATTAAGAGAATACAAAAAATAATAATATGTTGGAAATTGGAAAATATTCGATGGTAACGTTAACGTATGATTTGTTTGTTGACGATGAAAAAGGAGAATTGGTTGAGCAAGCCACAAAAACTCAACCTTTGGAGTTTTTATATGGTGCAGGTGCCATGCTTCCAAAATTTGAATCACATCTTGCCGGACTTCGCGAAGGCGAACCTTTTACTGTTAAGTTGAATAAAAATGATGCTTATGGTGATGTAAACGAAGAAGCACTGGTAGAATTGCCAAAACATGTATTTCTTGTTGATGGTAAATTTGACGACGAACTGATTAAATTAGGTAATACAGTTCCGATGATGAGCAGCAATGGACAGCGTTTAAACGGATTGGTCCTTAAAATAAACGATGAGATTGTAAAAATGGACTTTAATCATCCGCTGGCTGGTGAAGATTTATTTTTCTCAGGAACAGTTTTAGGAGTTCGCGAAGCTTCCGATGATGAGGTTTCTCAAATCTTATCAGTGGGTGCAGGTGGCGGCTGCGGCTGTGAAAGTGGTGGTGGAAGCTGTGGGAGCGGCGGATGTGGCGACGATTCGTACGACACAAATGATGGCTCCGGTGGCGGATGCGGCTGTGGTGTTTAAGATATTATTTTGATTATTAGTTCAATTTGTATATTTTAACCTCGTTTTCTTGAATAAGTGAAACTTTCAGAATAAGTTCATCGAAGTTGACGAAGTTGTTTTTTTCTATTTCAAGGCGATATTTTTAGGCATAGCCGTAACTATGGCGAGAAATCTCAACGAAGAAAAAGGGAAAAGAACAAGTCAGAATGGGGAAGTTATTTTGAATGTTTCACTAATTTGGGAAACGAGGTTTTTTATTTACACTATGAATACATTTGGAAGAATCTTTAGGCTCACTTCTTTTGGCGAATCTCACGGAAGGGGGATTGGTGGAATTATAGATGGTTGTCCCGCTGGTCTTGAGTTGAATATAGAACTCATTCAACAAGATTTAGCACGAAGGAAACCGGGTCAATCAAAAATTACAACGCAGCGAAAAGAACCCGATCAGCTTGAATTCCTTTCAGGTGTATTTGAAGGAAAAACGCAAGGTACTCCAATTGCTTTTGCAATTTGGAACAAAGACCAACACTCAACAGATTATAACGATTTAAAGGACATTTACAGACCGTCCCATGCCGATTATACCTACATACAAAAATATGGTACCCGCGATCATCGGGGAGGTGGGCGATCGTCGGCAAGAGAAACTATCGCACGAGTTGTAGCCGGTGCTATTGCCAAACAAATATTGGCAAAAGAAGGTGTAACTGTAAATGCATTTGTTTCGCGGGTAGGTGAAATTAGTTTGGATAAATCCTATTTGCAATTGGATCTTTTGAAAACGGAAGATAACATTGTACGTTGCCCAGATGCGGAAACTGCTGAAAAAATGATCTCCAGGATTGAGGCTGCCGCAAAAGATAAAGATACGGTCGGAGGTGTTATCACCGGAGTTGCTAAAGGTGTGCCCGCAGGATGGGGCGAACCGGTTTTTAACAAACTTCACGCCGATTTAGGTTTTGCAATGCTAGGGATAAATGCCGTAAAAGGTTTTGAATATGGCTCCGGCTTCGATGGTACTAAATTAAGTGGCTCGCAACATAACGATGTTTTTGTTCGTACCGACGAAGGTGTTAGAACAAAAACGAATAATTCGGGTGGAATTCAAGGTGGAATATCAAATGGTGAAGATATCTATTTTAATGTTGCATTTAAACCCATTGCCACTTTGTTGAAAGAACAAAATACAATTGATAAAAATAATAACGAAATAAAGATTAATCCAAAGGGAAGACACGATCCTTGTGTTTTGCCCCGGGCAGTTCCTATTGTGGAAGCAATGGCTGCATTGGTTTTGGTAGATCATTATTTATTAAGTAAACTTAATTCAATTTAAAATGCCGAGAAGAAAACGGAACAGAAGAATTCAGGTGCCCCCTGTTATTAAAGGAATGTCGGTCTTTGGTATTCGTGGAAGGAAATCAAATGAAGTAATCCTTCATTTGGAAGAGTATGAAGTTATTCGCTTGCTCGATTATCAAAATTTAACCCAGGAACAGGCAGCGGTCCACATGGATGTTTCGAGGCCTACTTTAACCCGGATTTATGAAGAGGCTAGAAATAAAGTTGCAACAGCATTTGTTGAAGGGCGCGATCTGATATTTAAGGGAGGCGATATTTATTTCGAAAAAAACTGGTTTA
>JAKIST010000085.1 GCA_021648495.1 Draconibacterium sp. | reverse complement strand
AATATTTTGTGCACAGACGCGGCAAAAAACACAAGCATAGCAGGGTTACGGTGAGTATTTTTAACAAAGTATGTGTGCAAAAGATGTTCATAAAAACCGGAAGTTATTTTTGAGCAAGCCCTAAGTAAGTTAGAATATAACAAAAAGAGCGACCACAATAAATAGTAACATAAAAAGGATAAACTGATTTCGGACGAACAATCCTAAAAGGATGAGAATTTCAACCTCATCGTTGACTAAAGTCGCCAATTCAATTTCTCCTTTATCTTTGGTAATGAATTCGTTTGAAGTAAAAGTAATGATCTCGGAGCCGTTAAATTTCCATGCCCAACGTGATTGCCAAAAATTTTGGATCTCCAACTCGAAACGTTTGCCGTTAATAACCACATTGCTGCGCGGGTTAAACATATTTACCATTACAGTAGCGAGGAGGGATTGATCGTTGGCATCGTAAATCTCCAACTTCGAAAGAAAAAATTCACGGTTCAAGGTAAAAAGTTTTCCGTTAATCATGGCCTGCGCCTTGGAACTTAACATATTTTCCCACTGGATTTTACCAATCTGCTCGTTTCCCTGTTTAATTTCCAATTTCGACCCAAAAATATATTTCGTCCACTTTAGTTTTTCCATCTCACATTGATTCTATCTGAATTGCAATTTAAGAAAATTCACTCAATAAACACACAATATAAAAATGGGTAACTTAATTTCAGAATAATTAACTAAATCCACTGTTTTACCAACTTTACTTATCAAACGATGCAATCGTGGGAAAAGGTCATTATTTAAGCCTGTCTAAAAAGCCTTAAATTCCATTTTTGTTAATATTCAGTTAATAACCCAATCTATTCTGATTGACAGTCTTTTATTTAAACTAATTTTGCCCCACGATTTTATAAAACTATTTTCATAATGGCAGAAAAAAAGCAAAAGCTTTTCACCAACTTTTCACCTATTACAACCGAAGAATGGGAAGCAAAAATAAATGCTGATTTAAAAGGTAGGGATTACGAAAGGGCACTAATTTGGAAGACCTACGAAGGTTTTAACGTGCGCCCATATTATCGGGAAGAAAACTTAAAGGATTTAAATTATCTCGATACATTGCCGGGTGAATTTCCTTATGTTCGTGGAAATAAAAAAACCGATAACGACTGGTTAGTCCGTCAGAACATTTTTGTAACTGATTTTGAAGAAGCAAATAAAAAAGCACTTAACATTCTTGGGAAAGGTGTGACTTCTCTTGGATTTTTATTCAACGATTGTAATAAAATAACCAAAGAAGATCTGGCTATTTTACTGAAAGACATTTGTTTGGAAGCGGCAGAAATAAACTTAGTTTGCCCAAGCGACAGCAGCTCTTGTGCAAAGTTATTTGCAGAGTATGTTTCTGAAGGAAAATGGAACAACGAAAATGTGGTTGCTTCCGCGTCAATCGATCCAATTGGAACCTTTGTTTTAAAAGGTAAATTAGACAAAAATGCCATTGCAAGATTGAAGCCAGCCATCGAAAAAACCAAAATTCTTCCTCAATTTAGGATTATCGGTGTTCATGGAAAATTTTTCGCTAACAGTGGTTCTTCCATTGTTCAGGAACTGGCATTTTCGTTGGCGCAGGGAGCGGAGTATTTAACCCAACTTACCGATGCTGGTTTAAGTATTGATAAAGTTGCAAATTCAATTAAATTCAATTTTGGTATTGGCAACAACTATTTTATGGAGATTGCCAAACTGCGTGCTGCCCGTTTGCTTTGGGCACAAATTGTAAAAGCTTACAACCCGGAATCCGATAATTCTGCAAAAATGATTGTTCACAGCGAAACAAACCGATATAATAAAACGGTTTACGATCCGTACGTAAACATGCTTCGAACGCAAACCGAAGCGATGTCGGCAGTTCTTGGTGGGGCACACTCGGTTACCGTTTTACCGTTCGATGCCATTTACGAAGATACTACTGAATTTTCGGAACGAATTGCACGCAACCAGCAGGCGTTATTAAAGGAGGAGTCATACTTAGATAAAATCGCTGACCCTTCTGCAGGTTCGTATTATATCGAAAACCTAACTGCTTCTTTAGCAGACGAAACCTGGACCCTGTTTTTAAATATTCAGGAAAAGGGCGGTTTTATTGCTGCTTTCCGCGAAGGATTTATTCAGGCTGAAATAAAAGAGATGGCTTCCAAACGCGATAAAAATATTGCGTTACGCCGCGAAAACTTACTGGGAACAAATCAATTTCCAAATTTTAATGAAAAAATTGAAGCTGAATTTAACGGTTCTCTTTTTGAAGAGCTTGACTTAACGGAAGAAGGTGCGGAGGTTGAAACATTAAAACCTCACCGCGGTGCACAAGCTTTTGAAGCTTTGCGATACACAACCGATGTCTATTCAAAAGAAAATAAACGTCCGGTTGTATTTATGCTGACCATCGGAAACCTAACATTTAGAAAAGCCCGCGCACAATTTAGCTGCAACTTTTTTGCCGTTGCCGGTTTCACCGTAATCGACAATAATGGTTTTACCACTGTTGAAGAGGGTGTTGCCGCTGCAAAAGCTGCCAATGCCGACATTGTTGTAGTTTGTAGTTCCGATGATGAATATGTTAAGATTGTTCCAAACGTTGCGAATCAACTTGACGAAGAAATCCTGGTTGTTGCCGGCGATCCTGCCTGCCGATCTGAATTGGAAGCACAGGGAATTAAGAGTTTTATTCATATAAGAAGCAATATCCTTGAAGAATTAAAAGCTTATCAAATAGAACTAGGAATTTAAGATGTGTTTTGGAATTGTCATTTCGAAGGAGGCACGACTGAGAAATCTGCTCCTTTTAAAAGATTTCTCCCTACGGTCGAAATAACAATCCAAAGAAATATTAAAATCAAAGAAAAAATGAAACCAGATTTCAAAAATATAAACATTAAAACGGCAGTTGCTAAAGAAAATACCGCCGAGTGGGTTTTAGAGAATAATATCGAAAAAAGTTGGAAAACACCAGAGCAAATTCCGGTTAAACCTGTTTATACAAAAGAAGATTTGGAAGGAATGGAGCATTTAAATTATGCTGCCGGACTGCCGCCGTTCCTTCGTGGGCCATACTCGGCAATGTATGCCATGCGTCCGTGGACTATCCGTCAGTATGCTGGTTTTTCAACTGCCGAAGAATCAAATGCATTTTACCGCCGAAACCTGGCCGCCGGTCAAAAAGGTTTATCGGTAGCTTTCGATTTGGCCACACACCGTGGTTACGATTCAGATCATCCTCGTGTAATTGGCGATGTTGGGAAAGCTGGTGTTGCCATCGATTCAATTTTGGATATGAAAATCCTTTTCGACCAAATTCCATTGGATAAAATGTCGGTATCGATGACAATGAACGGTGCAGTTCTTCCAATTTTGGCATTTTACATTGTTACCGGTTTGGAACAAGGCGCAACTTTGGAACAACTTTCGGGAACCATTCAAAACGATATCCTGAAAGAATACATGGTGCGCAATACGTACATTTATCCACCCGAATTCTCCATGAAAATTATTGCAGATATTTTTGAATTCACTTCGCAGAAAATGCCAAAATTCAATTCAATATCAATCTCCGGTTATCACATGCAGGAGGCCGGTGCAACTGCCGACATAGAAATGGCATATACTTTGGCCGATGGTTTGGATTACCTGCGCACAGGTATAAAAGCCGGATTAGACATTGATGTGTTCGCTCCTCGCCTATCGTTTTTCTGGGCAGTTGGAATGAACCATTTTATGGAAATTGCAAAAATGCGCGCTGCCCGAATGATTTGGGCAAAATTGGTAAAACAATTCAAGCCAAAAAATCCAAAGTCGATGGCACTGCGTACCCACTCGCAAACTTCGGGCTGGTCGTTAACCGAGCAGGATCCATTCAATAACATTGGTCGAACTGCAATAGAAGCAATGGCAGCCGTTTTGGGTCACACGCAGAGTTTGCATACTAACGCACTGGATGAAGCAATTGCATTGCCAACGGATTTTTCGGCACGTATTGCACGTAACACACAATTGTATATTCAACAGGAAACGGAAGTTTGTCGCTCGGCCGATCCATGGGCAGGTTCATACTATGTTGAAACACTCACACACGAATTAGCCCAAAAAGCCTGGGCTTTAATTGAAGAGGTTGAAAAGCTGGGTGGCATGGCAAAAGCCATAGGAACCGGTGTTCCGAAAATGCGGATTGAAGAGGCGGCGGCGCGGGCACAGGGAAAAATCGACAGTGGCTCTCAAACCATTGTTGGAATAAATAAATACAGATTGGAAAAAGAAGATCCAATTGATATTTTAGATATTGACAATACCGCAGTTCGTTTATCGCAAATTGAAAGATTAAATAAACTTCGTGCAAACCGGAATGAGCCTGAAGCTCAGGCTTCACTCGCTGCAATTACCAAATCAGCAAAAACAGGAAAAGGAAATTTATTAGCTTTGGCAATTGATGCAGCACAAAAACGTGCATCGTTGGGAGAAATTTCGGATGCCTGCGAAAAAGTTGCAGGACGTTATAAAGCAGTAATCAGAACAATTGAAGGCGTGTATAAATCTGAAGCAAAAGATAAATTGGAATTTATAGAAGCACAGGAATTGGCAAAACAGTTTGCTGAAATGCAAGGCCGCCAGCCCCGAATAATGATTGCCAAAATGGGACAAGACGGTCACGACCGCGGTGCTAAAGTTGTTGCCACGGGTTATGCCGATATTGGTTTCGATGTTGATATGGGACCGCTTTTTCAAACTCCTGAAGAAGCAGCCAAACAAGCCGTTGAAAACGACGTGCATGTTTTGGGAGTTTCGTCGCTGGCTGCGGGACATAAAACTTTGGTTCCTGCCGTAATTGCCGAGCTAAAAAAATTGGGCCGCGACGATATTATGGTAATTTGTGGTGGAGTAATTCCGGCACAAGATTACAAATATCTGTACGATGCCGGTGCAGTTGCCATTTTTGGCCCGGGCACCAGCGTTGCCGCTGCCGGCAAAAAGATTTTGGAAGTTTTGATTGAGGCTTTTAAGGAGGATTAGTACTGAGTACTTAGTAAGAAAGACAAGAAAATCGTAAGATTATAGATATAAAAGCCGGTTCTGAGAGGAGCTGGCTTTTTTTACGGGCTGAAAGCCCAAATCAATTCAGCCCAATCGTATCGCATTGGGTATCATTATCATCAGGAACAGACACCGCCCTGAAGGGGCAGGTTAAGCTGGGCTTTCAGCCCGATTGTGTTTACCTCAATAGTTTTCCCAGGGTGCTACCCTGGGCTGAAATAAACTGTCCTTTCAGGACGAAGATATGAAGCCGATTATGGGAGGCGTCGGTTTTTTTTGTACAACTGAAAGAAGTTGTACAGTGAATTTCCAAATTTACTATATCCTATATTTTTGTAACTTTGTTTGAATTAATAATTGTTGAAAATGAAATCAATCACAATAAATATCAACGACGACAAACTTGCAACCAAAATTATTCGACTGCTAAAGTCGTTTAAGAATGAAGGATTAGAAATTGTTTCGAAAGAAGACATGAATAATTTCAAACTCCTTAAAGCTACCAGACACGAAGAATCCATCTCTTTCGATGAATACTTAGCCTGAATAATTCACAAATATTTCTATTCCGAAACCAAACTACTTTGAATAAAGGTAATGCTCGGAATCCAATTCTCAAAATAGCAACTGCTATTCCTGCGAGTTGAATTCCTGCGCTCACCTTTATTCTTTGTATTTTGGCTTCTCATAACGAAAATTCATGAATTAATCAGGTTAGAAAATGAACATTAGAATCCGTAAATCTGCCATAAAGATTTGAAAAGGATTAGCCCTGAACAAAAACCTAAAATCCATTCGAAAATTCTTGAGTTAAAGAATTTCCCAAAAGTATCCAGCATAAAAAAGCTTACAAATTTTGAACCTGCCTATCGTTTGCGAATTGGTGATTACCGGGTTTTATTTGATGTAGTTGATGATTGAATAGAAATCGGTAGTGTTCTTCATCGGGAAGAAAGTTATAAATAGTTGAAACGGGCTGAAAGCCCAAATTGGGTGAAGCGGTTTCTCACAAAGTGATACCTACGGTGCAACCCGCTTACAAAATGGCGAATCGCCTCGTAGAGATCACTTTGTGAGAATTTGCCACACCCGTTAAGATATTGAAGCAGGTTCCAGGCAAGACTGGCTTTTCCCGTTAATAAAAACCAACCACTCCTAACAATCTTCCATCAAACAATACCATTTGTTTAGAATTAATTCTAAATTTAATATTAATTCTATCTTTGTTATATGAGAAGGTACAATGCCATAATTATTGATGACGAGATTAATTTACAACGAACACTGGAAATCCTAATTCATCAAAATTGCCCTGAAATTGAATTGTGCGGCAACGCAAGTTCTGCGAAAGAAGGTCGCGAGCTTTTAAAAAAGAATGATATCGATTTAATTTTTTTGGATATTTCGATGCCCAACGAAAATGGCTTTGATTTTATAGCTTCAATCCCAAAAGAAAATTATGCCATTATTTTTACTACTGCCCACGAAGAATACGCACTTAAAGCCATTAAAGCGAATGCGATAGACTATTTATTAAAACCAATAAATTCCCTGGAATTGCAAGATGCAGTTAGAAAAGCAATTTCTTATCTCAATCTCAGAAATCAAAAAAAAGAGATACAAAAAGTATATGATGAGTCGCTAAATAGCTTAACGCAACAAATGCAAAGTGGCAATCCACAGATAACCAAGATTACTGTTGTTGAAAAATTTGGATTTCGTATTGTGGAATTAGCTGCAATCCGGTTCCTGGAAGCAGATAACAATTATACAATTATACATTTGGCAGGTTTGGAAAAAGTTGTTTCCAGCAAAACATTGGGCGAATATGAAAAAATATTAGACCCTTCTTTATTTTTCAGGATCCACAAATCCACAATTATTAATTTTAATTTTTTAAAAGGTTTTTCGAGTTATCAGGGTTATTTTGCCCAACTTGACAACAACACAAAATTGGCCATATCGCGAAGACGGTTTATCGAATTCAAAGAAGCGGTGAACCTACTCTCAAAAACAATTTATTAGTGAAAAAACACTGCCCCATATTCGTTTTCTTTTTGCTTTTGGTTTATTCTGCTACAGCTCAAAACCCATTTATAAAAAACTACACCTCTGCCGATGGATTACCAACCAACAAAATTATCGATGTTTGCCAAGACAGCGAGGGGTTTTTATGGTTTGCCACTGATGCAGGAGTAATACGGTTCGATGGAAGCAACTTTGTTAATCTCACAAAAGAGGATGGGCTAAGCGACAATATAGTAATAAGTATAAAGGAGGATAGCTCAAAAAGATTGTGGTTTTTTAATCTTAACGGTACGCTTAATTACCTTTTTAAAAATAAAATTTACAATGCTGAAAATGCACCGTTCTTAAATGAACTAAAAACAAATTTTTTTTTATTCAATTTTTACGAAGATGCTGATTCCACACTATATTTTTACAACTCTATTTCAGAAATATACGCAGTAAAAAATAATGAGTTTGTTGATTACAAACAACTTGGTTTTAACAATCAAACGGATCAAGGGTTGTTTTATGTAAACAAATCAACAAAAAACAGATTTCTTTTTTGGTCGGCCCGGGGAGTTTATGAATATAAAAATTTAGATGAAAGTATAATTCTTCACAACAAACCAACGGCAATCCAAAAAGTATTCTTTAAAGATAAAAATGAATGTATTAGTTTAGACCATTTAGGGAATATCGATTTTTTTAAGAACACGGAAATCTCTCAAAAAGATGTCCTCCATTCTGAAAGTCAATTTATTAACTCAATTGTCATCGATAAAAATGATTACGTTTGGGTGGCAACTTACGATAAAGGC
The DNA here is from genome assembly GCA_021648495.1 of Draconibacterium sp. Taxonomy (GTDB): domain Bacteria; phylum Bacteroidota; class Bacteroidia; order Bacteroidales; family Prolixibacteraceae; genus Draconibacterium. Next base: position 5,399 of record JAKIST010000085.1, on the reverse strand, counting down.
GTTTACTGCTATGCTAACAATAAAATATTATTGCACCTCGATATTACACAAGCTGTAAGGCTATTAATAGACAAGGAAAACAACATTTGGGTTACCTCTGAAAACAATGGAATCTACAAAATAAACCCTGAAATATTAAAATCCAAATATTTTAATACGAAAAATTTTGATGACGAAGGAATAAGAAAATTGGCCCGCGCAAATTCCGGTGGGATATGGGCTACAAATGGAGAATCGTTATTTCTATTCCTCAATAATGAATTATTCCCCGGAAAAATAGAAACAACGGCCAATATTCTCAACAATATTTACCAACTTAAAAACAATACAATTTTAACCAACGGTGTTGGAACTGAATTGTTTGTTATAAAGAATGTTAAGGTAGATTATCTATCCCAAACAATTAAATCTGGTAGCGAACATAAACTAAACTACATATTAAAAAAAATTGCCATCGACACTATTCATCAAAAACTATATTCTTTTATAAATGATAAACTTACCTGGGTTGATTTTAATGTCAGTTATGATGATTATGTGTTAGCTATTAAAACGGGAAGGATACAAAATGTATTTATGGACCGTAAAAACCATCTAATTATTAACTCGTCAAAAAATTATCTTTTAAAAAACGACAGTTTATATTACATTGATTTTCTGGAGCCATTTAATGGACAAACCATAACTTCGCACATAATATTAGATGCCGAAAACGAAGTATTTAATATTATTGGGAATAATATATATATAGAAAACAATGGGAATATTATTGAGTTGATAAAAGGGTTAAAAACACAAATTGATTACCGAATAAAGGATTTTGCCTACGATGGGAAAACACTATTTTTCTTCACAACAAAAACAATATACTTCATACAAAATCCATTAAATGCAATTACAAACGAAGCTGTTGAACTTAACCATTTTAATATTGAGTTCAACAACATTAGCGACCTTTACATTGAGGACAGCACACTTTATGTTGCTTCGAACGATGGCTTAACATTAATGCCAATAAAAGATTTTGTTAATGCAGGAGCTTATCCGCCTAAACCTTATTTCAACCATGCTGAACTTAACGACGAAGATGTTGATATTCAAAATTCCCCAATTAAATTTAAAAGCAAAAAACGGCTCAGTATTGAATTTGCCAGTTTAAATTATTCCTTATCCCCTTCTAATTATGCTTACATGATGGAAGGTGTTGATGAAAATTGGGTTCAAGGAAAAGAAACAAAAGTGGTTTATTTGAACCTGGCTCCTGGAAATTATATTTTTAAAGTAAAAGCACGAAAAAACAGGGAAAATTTTAGTGAAGTAATTGAACTTCCAATTCGCGTTCAGCCAACTTTCTTCCAACAAACATTTACCAAAATAATTCTGTTTCTAATTTTAATTGGGAGTATATTTTTAATAGTCCGTTATTTTTATAAACGAAAAATAAAGCGAAAAGAGACCGATGCACTGTTAATTACCTTAGAACATAAAGCACTTCAATCGATGATGAACCCGCACTTTATATTTAATGCACTGGGTTCAATCCAACGCTATTTATTAGAAAATAAAGCAGTGGAAGCAAGTACATATTTATCGCAATTCGCACGTTTAATCCGGCAGAACATGAATTCGCTCAACTCGAATTTTATTAGTGTTGACAACGAGGTTGAACGGCTAAGGAATTACATTGATCTTGAAAAACTACGAATGAACAATACATTCTCGTATCAAATTGAGGTAGATGATAAACTGGATGGTTATGAAGTTTGTATTCCGTCAATGATTGTTCAGCCTTTTGTTGAAAATGCAATCTGGCATGGAATTTCTTCAATAAAAGAAAAAGGGATGATTAAAATCCTATTTAAGTACCGGGATGAAAAAAGCATTTTAGTATTCGTTGAAGACAATGGTATTGGCATAAAAAATACCAAAATATTCTCGAAATCGGGGCGTGGCCTAAATATGGCTGTTGCCATCACAAAAAAAAGATTAAAACTTATTGGGGAACGACAAAATGTCGGTTCCGAAATTACAAGCAAAGATCTTTTCCAGGGAACTCCTCAACCGGGAACTCAAATAAAAATTGTTGTGCCTGTGGTTATTGGTGAAATCTGATATTTAGGAATTGTCAATAAATAACCTGCACATTTTGGCTTGTTCTTTTTCCATTTTTCTGCGTTGTAAAATCTTTAAATAGCTACGGCTATTCGCATTATTTACGCCTTGAAAAATAACAAAATTACTACGTCAATTCTGTACACTTTATTGATAGTTCTTTAGAATAAAAAATACCAAAACTGGAGGAAGTTGATTAAGTTGAACAGTACTAACAAATTAACTTCCCGGCAATATTTAATACCAAAAATTTTGTCCAAGCCATCTTAATTTACCGTTTTTATAATTTAGTTTAGAACCTTATACTCATCCGAAACAACCATTGGCACCTCAATTCCCACCGTACAGTAATTATCCAAAAATTATTAATTCTTTCTTTTTAACATTGTCATCACAAATAAGTTCTTTGTTTTTTTGATAGTCGGATGTTATTAATTAGAGTCTGTACATAAAGTAAAGTGCTTGGAATAGAAAGTTCGAATTCAAAGCCCGCCCCGAATTGTTCGGGGGCTTGCGAAGTCGGAAAATAAAGGAGTTTACTCTTGTAAATGGCTGTTTTTTTTTGACAAGTATAACGAAGAAGTCGAACTTTATAGACGGACACTAATTAATATTCGGGGATAAAAATAAAATATTGAATCAATCAGATATATAACAATACTATTCCCCAAATTATTAAATTCCTGGCTCCTGCTCTCAACTCCCATTTTATTAAAATTTTTTTTCACTATTTATCTAAATTGTCCCTCCTCAATAAATAGTCGTTAAAGAGAACAACACCGAGCAGCAGTATAAAGGAAAATTGAGATTCTCAAGGCCGGTTTCAAAAAGAAACCGGCTTTTTTTGTCCCTATATTTTCCCCAATACTTTCAAAACCTCACCCACCTTTGCTCTTCCACCGTGTGACTCGCTGATTTTTGAAAACACAATTTTACCGCTTTTATCAATTACAAATGTTGATGGATAAGCCGTTTCCTTGGGCACGTCCCAACGTAAGCCATATTTGTTTATCATCGAATAATCGGGATCGAGAGTGAAATAAAAATTATCGGGGAAATTAAAATCTTCCGTAAATTCATTTGCTTTCGCCTGTAACACATCCGATGGCCCGGGATAAACCATTAATACAACAGTGCCAAGTTCTTCTATCTTTTCAGCTCCAGAAATAAACTGCCCAACCTGTCGTGTACAAACAGGACACTGATACCCAACCCAACCGCGCAAAACAACTAAAACAACAGGGTGGTTTCTGTTTATTTCACTAAAGTGAACTTCATCTCCCTGAATGGTTGTTAACTTAAAATCAATCCCATTTTCACCTACCGCTAATTTTTCGAACTCTTGGCTAAACACCTGCATAGAAAGTAGGATTAATAAAATTACAATTAATTTTTTCATTTTTTACTTTTTACTTTTTATCTTATTGAAGTTATAAACATACACTTTCATTAAAAGTTCTTCGTTTTCATTCACAAATTTTCATAAATTTGATTACATAAAAAAACAAAAATTATGAGAGACCATACTTTAGCTAAACTTTACACCGATTCGTTTCAAAAGAATTGGGAGAACCTAGCGTTTACAGACTACGAAGGCTCTGATTTTAAGTACAAAGAAGTCGCAAAAACAATAAAATCGTTACACTTGTTTTACCAAATAATGGGGCTTCAAAAAGGCGATAAAATTGTAGTTCTTGGTCGAAATTCGGCCAATTGGGGAATTACCTTTTTATCTGCAATTTCTGTGGGTTTGGTTATCGTACCAATTCTTCCCGATTTTAACAATAACGACACTAACCACATTATCAACCACTCGGAAGCGAAAATTGTAATTTGTGCAGAGTCGTTGCTCAATAAAATTGAATTAGACAAATCGCCAAATTTAAAGGCAATTATCGTTCTTGAAAATTTCTCTTTCCATGCAGCAAAAGATGAAAATATCCAATACAAACTTACCGACTCTTTTGAATATTATACAAAGAATAATGTTACAAAAAATAGTTTTCAGTTTGAAGCATGGGAAAAGGAAGAGATGTGCATAATATCATACACTTCGGGAACGTCGGGTTTTACGAAAGGTGTGATGGTCCCGGAACGCAGCTTGGTCTCAAATATTATCTATGCACGCGAGCACATGCCTTTAAAAAAGGGGGACAAAATAGTTTCTTTCCTCCCGATGGCCCATGTTTACGGACTTCTTTTCGAATTTCTGTTCCCACTAAGTTTGGGTTGCCACATTACTTTTCTAAGTAAAATTCCATCGCCGGCAATAATTACCAAAGTATTTGGCACAGTAAAACCTCACCTCGTTTTATCCGTTCCTCTTGTAATTGAAAAAATCTATAAAAAACGTTTGCTGCCTACTTTGCAAAAGCCAGTTATGAAAGTACTGCTTGCTACGCCAATAATTTCAAATATTATTTTGAAAAAAATAAAAGCAAAATTAGTAGATACTTTTGGTGGTCGTTTTTTCGAAATTGTTATTGGTGGCGCACCTTTAAGTGCCGATGTTGAGAAATTTTTTAAACGCATCGGTTTCCCCTTTACAATCGGCTACGGAATGACAGAATGTGGACCGCTGATTAGTTATGAAGCCTGGGATAAAATTATGCCATCGTCGGCAGGTAAATTGGTTGACCGAATGGAAGTGCGCATCGATTCGGAAGACCCTTTTAATGTTGTTGGCGAAATTCAGGTAAAAGGTGAAAATGTAATGCTGGGTTATTTTAAAAATGAAAAAGACACCAAAGAATCGTTTACGGGCGATGGCTGGTTAAAAACCGGTGATCTGGGAATTATCGATAAAAATAATTTTATTTATATACGTGGACGTTCTAAGAATATGCTGCTAAGTGGTTCAGGACAAAACATTTATCCAGAAGAAGTTGAAGCAAAAATTTCAAATCAACCTTTTGTGGCTGAATGTGTTGTTACCTCCCGCAACGGGAAACTTGTTGCACTGGTTTATCCCGATTTTGAAACAATGAAACTGGGAAAAGTTACAGAAACAGATTTGTTGGAAATTATGGAAAAAAACCGCAAAAAAGTGAATTCAGAACTACCAAAATACGAACAAATAAGTTCAATTGAATTGGTAAAAGAAGAATTCGAAAAAACTCCAAAGAAAAATATTAAGCGGTTTAAATATGTTTAAAATGAAAAGAATGGTTCTATGATGTTTTGTATGGGTAGAAATAAATTTCAATTTATCCTAAGGGCTTGTTGGGAAATAAGGTTTACGTAATTGACGTAGTAATTTTGTTCTTTTTCAAGGCGTAAAATCTGCG
>JAKIST010000084.1 GCA_021648495.1 Draconibacterium sp. | reverse complement strand
CAGCACCGGGAGTTGGACTTTCCCCAAAGGGGGATGCCTATGGCGCCAAGTCTGACATATTTTCTTCGACTTGGGAAAGTCGAAGTCCTGGGTAAATCTGTCATTAGTAGTTTATTCCAGTATCTGTTTCTTTGGTATGAAGTTTAAAAACATAAAACAATTCCTTAGTCTTTGTAAGAAAACGCCAAATATTGCGTTAGGTTTATCTTGAAAATAAGCAACCCGACAATATCAGAACTCCTTTATTTTCTGATTTAGCTCCCGATATTTATAGAAATGGTGTCGTACTTTATGGACAGATTCCAATTGTGGGTAAGGAGTATTTTCGATCAATCCAAAATGCAACAAGCTATAATAAATAAAAAACCACCCCTACTTTTAGAGGTGGTTTCAATCTTAAGTAAATTGTATTTGCCGTAATTAATTCGACGTTTGCAACTTTATTTTTAATTCATTTTTTTGTGAAGATACATTAAGAATTTTCATTTTTTTCTGGTACGAAATGTAATTGGTAATTAATTTGTATTCACCAGGCTTTACATTATTAAACGAAAAATTTCCATCGAAATCGGTATATGTTTTTAAATCGGTGCCTTCAAGTTTTACTTCAACGCCAACCAACGATTCGCCTGAATTATTATCGGCTATTGAGCCAGTAAGAATTGTTGTTGCTATACTTTCGGTATCGGCAGCTTTTGCTTCTTTTTCTTTAGCTATTGTAGAAAATCCTACTAAAACGAGTAAAATTCCTATAAATGTCTTTTTCATTTTTGTGTTTTTAAGTAAAAATTATGTCGCAAATATAAATGCACGCTGTTAAATGGTGATTACATAAATGTTACACTTTTATTAAAAGAATAAATTTGAGATTATTAGACTTATTGAAATACAGTTCGACTCCGCTCACTGTGACAGTCAGACTGTACGGAGTCGAAGTCTGAGAACCAGTAAATTACAAAATAACTCCAGCAACAAAAATCGTTCTTGTTTTTGAATAATTTCAACCGATAGATCTTTTCTTTAAAAAGAGATTTCTCTTTGTTCCACATACCAATGACAGATTTTTGTATAACATTGAATATCAATCTAATTTGTATTTATCAATTTTTAAAGACCCTGAAACGAGTTCAGGGTGACGTTCTAATATTAATTCTTAAATAGAACGTCATGCTGAATTTAGTTCAGCATCTCACTGTTATTTTCTCATTATGCCCAAAAAAATTTGGGTGGCCCCTCGAAATGACAGAATAACGATGTCCTATATTAATACTCACGCTCGTTTATCACTTCCCCCTTTTTGTTGTAGTTTTTCCAGGTACCACTTTTTTCGCCATTTGTGTATTCCAGTTGGTAAATCAAATTTCCGTAATCATTCCAAATAGTCCATTTCCCATTCTTTTTCCCATTTTTATAATGTGCCACCGAAGTTTTTATATTGTGGTTGTTGTACATAATCCACTTGCCATGCATCTCATTTTTTTTGTATGATCGTATTTCGTTGATTTGGCCATCTTCAAAATATATTTTAACGGCCCCGTGTTTCTTCCCGTCTTTAATTTTCATTTCACGTTTCACCTGTCCATTTTCGAAATAGGTGGTATAATTACCAGTATAACGTTCGCCATTTTTAAAATATTCACCTTCCAATTCCTGAATATTTTGTGCATTCGCCTGCGAGGCAATTAAAGTTAGAGTGGCGAAAAGGAATAATATGTATTTCATCTTTATTATTTTTGTAAGTATAAATTTATGAATTTTTTTTGAAAAAAAGCCCCGGACAAATTGCCCGGAACTTTTACAGCTGATAAATAATCATCAACCTGCCATCTGATTTTTTAGTTAATTTATATTATACGAAAGGGTAAAATCTATAAATTGCCCCACTTTATAATTGGTTACATCGTATTCAACCCCTTGTAATTTCACAACTCGTTTTACGGGAGAGTTCAACAGGTTTTTAATATTTACCCCAATCACAAAATTCCCTAAAGTATATTTGGTTATCAAGTCAAGATTGCCCTTGGTTATTTCATAAACATCGGGGTTTCCGTTAACTCCAACTACATCGAGGCGCGGCCCAAATTTATTGTAATTTAAACCGGCATCGAAATTCTTTTTTGAATAAAACAGATTCGTATTAATCAAATATGGAGATTGCCCGTCAAAAGGTCTTTTGGGTTCTGTAAAGTCAGGATTCCGGTCGCTGATAACTTCAAATTCAGTGGGGTCGATACTTATTTCGGAATATGTGATCGAAAGATTACTGCTAAACCTAAAATCTTTTAATGCCCGAATAAAATCCAGCGACTTGCGAAATTCCAGCTCAATACCAAAAACTTTTCCCTTTTCAACATTGTCGTATTGAATTTCGTAATTGTCGGTACCATACATATTCTGAATGATTATTGGGTTGGTAAAGTCTTTGTAATACCCACTAATAGCGAATAGTTCTCCTGGCTTCATAAACCATTCCCAACGTAAATCGTAATTACTGATATTCGTGCGTTTTAATGCTGTGTTACCCAGTTCTGTTGGCCCACCAATAAACGAGAAACTTACAAATGGTGCCATCTCGCGCATGTTTGGACGAGCTAACGTTTTGCTAAACGAAGCCCTTAAATTCATGTCGTTGTTTAAAGCATAAACCAAATTTACTGAAGGTAAAATATCCGTCTCCTTAATTTGAGCGATTAACGATGAGTCAGGGATTTCACCATTTTCCAAAGCAACTTTGTATTTGTTACTAATGGCTTCCATATCGGTATTTTCAATACGGGCTCCACCAATAAATTTTAAATCATCGGTAAGATTATAGGTAAGCATTAAATAACCGGCGGTAAATTTTTCGTGACCAGTGTAATCGTTGTCGTTACGCGAGCCCGGAGTACTCTCGTATTTTACCAAATGTCCAAATTTATAATATTTAGTAAGTTTATTAGGGTCGGTCCCTACGATTCCAACATTGTTGGTTGCAAAATAGGAATTAATATCCCCCTCGAACCCTGTTAAACTTGTAAAGTAGCCGTAATCAGCATAATCGTTTACAATATTGTATTGTTCTTCGTCGTAATTTCTATCTTTCTTTGAATAAAAATACCCAACCTTAATTTTATTGGAAGCACTTTTTTTAGTAAGAAATGGCAAAATAAAATCTGCTTTTCCCTGATACTGTTTATCATCTAAAAATCGCCAAAAATGAAAAGGTTTTCGCAACTCACTGTCGTTTGTGTAGTATTGGTCGTTTTCTTCATTATAATAGGTAGCAAACATGCGCAAATCTGGAACATCCTGACTGGTATTTATTATACTCCCATTTAATTCCAACCTGGCATTGTTTAACTTCGGGAAAGTATGTTCAATTTTTGTTTTAAAAATATCTAACTGTCGCTCGGTAAAATTGATGGAGTAGGTTTGAAAAATATTATTACGGTCGTAAAAATAGTTTTTCCCAGACTGTGCCCTACTTTCTTTGTCGGCATCGTGCGAGTATGAGTAAACAAATTCGATTGCTCCGTTAGTACTGTATTTATAAGCTAACGAGCCCAAACCACTAATCTGCGGGCTCTCAACTCCCCGGGTATCTTTTAGCTCCAAACCGGGCAATAAAAAGTACTCCTTTTCTCCATTTTCGTCCACACTCGAATTTATTGCATACATCGAGTTGGTACTGTTTTGGTAAAAACTGTAATTCCTTTTGTAATTTATGCCAAAAATAAATCCCAGCGGTTTTCCAAAAAAGTTAACTTGATTACCCAACGAAAAAGACATTTTATGATTCATCAATGAATTTTTCGTTCCGGGCGACATTTGGGTTTGCAAGGTTTTGGAAGCAGTGCTAACTTTTTTGCCTAAAATTTCGCCGGTTGGTTTATAAATTGAGGTTTCGTAAACTACATTTCCATCTTCGTCGTAGGGATATTTTCTAGCTCTGATATTATATTTTGTACTTAAAACATCGTCTCTGAATGCTTCATCAGCAATAAGTTCAGGAATTCCTCGTGTTCCATCATCGAAACCCAACCAATCGTTTTTCCCGCCGTTGTGCGTTAAAAAGTTGTCTTTGAAAGACGATTCTGTATTATATGTAGCTCCAACCGTAAAATTTAGAGTGAATGTTTCGGGAAACGATTTTGTTTTAATGTTTACATTTCCTCCGGTAAAACTTCCGGGTTGGTCGGGAGTAAACGACTTGGAAACAATTATATTATCAACAAGATTAGCCGGTATTAAATCAATATCGGCAGAATTTTTATACGGGTTTGTACTTGGCAGGTTTTGCCCGTCGAGTTGCACATTTGCATATCGATCTCCCAAACCACGAATAACAACATTTTTACCATCAACAATAGAAACGCCTGTTACTTTGGTCATCGATTCTGCTGCATTAGAACTTGCATACCGTTTCATTTCAATAGACGAAATTCCATCCTGAATTCCTTCTGCTTTACGCTGCATGTTTAAGATGGCATTTTCAGTATTGTCAAGCTGTTTTGCCGTAATTGTAACTTCACCTATTTCCTCGGTTGCCGGGGCAAGTATTACATTTAAGATGGTTACTTCTCCCGGTTTAACTTCAATTTCTGAAATGGTTTGCGAAGCGTACGAAATATAACTAAATACTAAATTTACGGTTCCGGATGGAAGCTTGAGCAAGTTAAAATTGCCATCAAAATCCGTAACGGTCCCGGTCATTGTCCCTTCAATCAGGATATTTACCCCAATTAAAGTTTCCCCCGTATTTTTATCCGTTACAGTTCCTCTAACAGTACCCTCTTCTTGTGCGAAAACATTTTGCGATGACAGAATGATGAAAAAAAGGAGACTGAAAACTTTTATCAACTGTGTTTTCATATAAATTTTTTTAAAATAAAATACCCCCGAAGAATTAATTTCCTCGGGGGATTAATATAATTTTCAACCGTAGCTACTGTACAATCATTTTATGTGTGGCTTTATTTTCACCAGCTACTAACCGATAGAAATACATTCCTTGTTGCAAGCCTGAAACATTTACTTTGTATGTTCCTTTCATTTGATTTTCGCTAACAACGGGTTGTACCATTTTACCTGTAATATCGAATATCGAAAGGTTTACATTTACCGATTTTTTAATTGTGTATTCGATAGTTGTAGTTCCTTTAAATGGATTCGGATAGTTTTGCCCGAGGCCAAAACCATTATCATCTATATCGAATGCAGAAACATAAATTTCGCCGAAGTATTCCATGGCATCAAGTGCAGTCCACTTTTTTGCCCAGTTTTCTGTTCCAAATGCACCTTTATAATCTACCGATGTAAAAAAGATATTTTCAGGATATGCAGCAATATTTTCCCACGCCGGAGAACCTCCCATTGGCCTTGGGTCTAATCCATTATCAGCATCTCTGCTAATTCCGGCAATTTGTGGATTCTCCATTGTATTCGCATTGGCAGTTAAATGTGTTTTTACAAAACTAATATCGCCACCTGTTTCGGTCGGACGAATAACATCGTCCCAGGTAGAACCTGCACCAAACCCGTACCAGATATTGTTTTTCAATACCAGTTCACCTGTTTCCATTTGATTGCGACTGTCAACACCGGCAGCGAGGTCTTCCACTTCCAAAGCATCATTTGCAAAATCGGTGAAAATTGAATTGGCATACATTCCTGCGGCGTTGTCGCGGAATAACAGTGCCGTTGAATTTTTCAAATCTTCGCCTACGGCAGTTGCTCCCGAACCAATGTAAGTAGCATTATAAATCATCGGTTTTGAATAGGGAGTGCGGTCGTCGTCTTTTGCACCATCGTGCTCGCCACCGTTGTCAGCTTTGTCGGTTCCTTGCAAAGCGAACCAGAACTGTCCGTTTCCTCTCCACCCAAAATCATAATCGAAACAATCGTCTTTGTTGAAAGCAGAAATTAACCACTTACAACTTACTGTGCCCCCAAACCATTCGTAACCATCATCGTCGTTGGCAATTACCTCGATGTGTTCGATTACGGTGTTCGAACCAACGCCACCAAAAGTAAGCCCGTTAATTTCGTCCCCTGGCGAAAGTTCAGCTCCACCGTGGCGAATTGAAACGTATTTCATAACACCTGAATTGTCTTCGTCATCCTGTCCTCCAAATTGTGCGCGAGGCTCGGTTGACTCGATTCCTTCAATTTGCGCTGTTTCAGTATTGAATCCTAATTTTCCTTTTCCAAGAAGAATTACACCTCCCCATAAACCGCGGTCGGTAACTTCAAGGTCGGCAGGGTCGTTTAGGTCGTCGGCTTCGGCAGTGAAAATAATTGGATTGTCAGCAGTTCCTTCAGCCATAATTTTGGCCCCGGTTGTAATTATCAAAGCAGAAGCATTGTCGCCATTTGTTGGCTCTTCTTTTCCTTTGATTACTGTTCCAGCATCAATAGTAAGAGTTCCTGCTTCAAGAAAAACAAATCCATCTAACAGATAAATATTATCTGATGTCCAATGGGCATCGCCGGCTAACGTTGCATCGGTAACATTCACAATAGTTTGTGCATTTGTGAAAATAACTGATAAAAGAGAGAAAACTAAAAAAGTAAATTTTTTCATGTGTGTGTATTTTAATATTTGGGGCAAAGCAAAACCAATATTGTTACAGGGTGATTAATAATTATTTAAGCTATTGTTACATTTCATTAATTGTTTTGTAACAACCGGAGGAATGCTTTTACACAAGTACCTTTTGTGAAGTATACTTTTTTGATTGCAAAATTAAATTGGAAGGGGTGTAATATTAATTTAATGAACGAGTCGTATATTCCTTCATATAACCTCTATTTTTTTGATAATGAAAAAAGAAATTCGGTGCCACCATTTGGATTGTTTTTTACCGAAATTTCGCCTTTGTGAAGTTGCACGGCATTTTTTACAATGGCAAGGCCCAAACCTGTTCCCCCTTTTTCGCGGGTGCGCCCGTGATCGATACGATAAAAACGTTCGAAAATGCGTGGAAGATGTGTGTCGGGAATACCAACCCCTGTATCTGAATAAGAGAAATAATAGTACTTTTCATCTTGATGATAGCACTTTATCTGAATTTGGATTTTAGTACCGCCGTATTGAATTGAATTTTCAACAAAATTTTGAAAGATAGAAAACAACAACGATTCGTTACCATTAATTACGGTGTTTGGTTTTATTTCGATAAAAAAATTGATTTTATTTTTTTCAATCCGATTGGCATAATTCTGATAAACATCATCAACTATTTTATTAATATCAACTTCGATGAATTCAAACAATTCACCGGCATCTTCAATGTTATTTATCAGCGAAACATCATTTATTAATTCTGTTAATCTTTCCGATTGGTTAAAAGCTTTTTCAATAAAATATTTTTGTTTGTCTTCTGGCATTGGACTATTCTCCAGAATAGTTTCGAGGTAACCTTTGATTGAAGCCAATGGAGTTTTTAGTTCGTGGGCAATGTTCGATGTTAATTGTTGTTTTAGCAACCTGCGTTTTTCAAGCCGTGTAACATCTGTTATTACCACCTCAAAACTTTTGTCGGCAAAAATAATACTTTGTATCTTGAAATATTTTTCGTTTTTCGAAACGGTGTATTCAAGCTTGGGCAAATTCTCGGCGGCAATTTTAACAATATCGTTTTTATGCTGATTTAAAAATTCGATTAAATTTTTGAATTCCTTCGCTTTAAGCATTTTTTCGGGAGAAATAACAGCCTTTTTTGAGATTAAATTTACATACTGAAAGAAGCGGCTATTCGACAATGTTTGTACTTTTTCGGAAGAAAAAAAAGCAATTCCTTCGTCCAGCGCATCGAGGTGGTTAAACAACTTTTCCTTTTCATTAGAGAGGTCGTCTTTGGTTTTTTTTAGCTTGTTATAAATTTGAATAATTTGGCGTCCAATTGTACCCAGTTCATTTTCGGGAAAAGTATTTTCAATTTCAACCAACTCGTTTTTACCTGCTTTTATTGAGAAATCTTTCAGCTTTGTAATTACATCGGTCAACCTGCCGGTAACCCAAAAAAGCAAAATCCCTATTAATACAAAAAGTCCTGCCACAAAAATAATATAAACACTCCCTGTTTTAAGGAGGGTTTTAACTTCGATGTTATAAACCAATGCCGCCCTGATAAAGTAATTTTGAAAGTGCCGGGCATAATAATAAAACTCCTGATTTGTTGTGGAAGATCTCCTAATATACGATCCAAAATCACTGTTAATTGCTTTTTGAATTTCGGGCCGCATTAAATGGTTTTCCATTAATTGATAGTCGTCAACAAAACTGTCGAAAAGTACTTTGCCGTTGTTGTCAATAACTGTAATCCGGGTATTCGGCTGAGGCAACAGACTTTGTAATTCTTTAACCCTGTCAATTTTATTATCTTGAGCAAGGTGATTTTGTTCAATAAAACGCCAGGTAATTTTGGTAACGATATCGAGTGTATTTTCGAGCTGTGCAGTACGATACTTTTTTTCTCTCTGGTATTGGAAAGTAAGTATTGCAACCGTAAAAAGGATAAAAACTAAACTGAAATAGAGGGATATTTCGCCCCTAAATGTTTTTTTAATTGCCATTTTTCGAAAAAATTTGTTTACTGAAAACAATATCCGTACCCCGATTTCCCTTTTATATTTGTTCCGTACTCACCAATTTTTTTACGTAACCGGGCAATATTAACGTCCACATTTCTTTCGGTAACAATAACGTCGTCGTGCCAAATACGATCCAGAATTTCGTCGCGACTAATGTATTGCCCCTTTTTTTTCACAAGCAGCGCAAGAATTTCGTATTCTTTACGGGTTAAATTTATGCCTTCTTCAGAAACAGATACCATCTTTCTTTTCAGGTCGATTTTTAAATTTTCAAAAACGAGAATTCCGTTGTCGGGCTGGTAAATGCTACCTCTTTTTAAAATGGCCTTAATTCGTGCAGTAACCTCTTTTATCGAAAATGGTTTCAAAATATAATCATCGCCGCCAACATTAAAGCCAGTTAAAATATCGTTTTCTCCCCCTTTTGCAGTCAGAAAAATAATGGGGACTGATATTTTCTTTTCCTTGCGAATTATGTTCGCGGTTTTATAACCCGAAATCCCCCCCATCATAACATCTAATAAAATGAGGTTAAAATCTTCCAGCGGCTTTTTAAGTGCTTCTTCTCCCGAGTGTGCAATGTCGATAACAAAACCTTCGCTTTCTAAATTAAACTGAAGTATTTCGCAGAGGTCTTTTTCGTCTTCAACAATAAGTATTTTTTGGTTTTCCATTGTTATTCAGCTTATTATTTTTCTAAAAATGTAAAGTTATTCTAATATTCCTGAATAGGTTCTTTATTAAGAATCTATTAATACAACAGTCTCTGGTTGACCTGTTTCTAACATTTGGATAACGGTAAATTAATATTAATTTAATTTTTACAAAAGTAATTTACTGTCTTTGGATAATAGTTGCAATTAGATTGCAAAAATGTTAATTGTTAATAATATCTTGCACCCATTCTTAACCAATAACATTAAAGGATGAGGCCAAAAATACTATCGTTAGTTTTCTTGTTATTGTCATTTCAAGGTTATTGCCAGAGCGATGATTTTGAGCCAACGGGTAAAGCATTTGCCACAATTTTTGCCAATTTCCACAAAGGTATTTCTGGTGCAGCTGTTGATGAATCGGCGTATGAACTCGTACGCGGTTACTTTGGGTATGAATACAATTTAAGCCCCGAATTTTATGCTAAAATAAATGTTGATATTGGAAGCCCCGACGATCTTTCCCCTTATTCAAAACTTCGGCGTTATGCTTATTTCAAAAATGCTTATTTACGGTATTCAAAAAATAAAATCCAGGTAGAGTTTGGTTTAATTGGCTTAAAGCAATTTAAAATTCAGGAAAAAATTTGGGAGCGCCGTTATTTAATGAAAACCCTTGCCGATGAATACAAACTGGGTTCTTCCGCAGATCTTGGAATAAATTTTCATTATAAATTCTCTGATTATATCGATGTCGATTTTACAGTTGAAAATGGGGAAGGTTACAATAATATCCAGTCTGACGGAATTTTTAAATATGGTATTGGTTCAACTATTCATCTCCCAAAAAATTTTACTTCGCATCTGTTTTACGATTTTACAAAAAATGAAATCGTTCAATCTACACTACTTTTATTTACCTCTTACGATTATAAAAACAAATGGAATATTGCCGGCGAATTTATTCTCAGAAAAAACGAAGCATGGAAAAATGGTCATAATATTTTTGGCATGTCTTTTTATGGAAAATACAACATCAATAGTGAGTTTCAACTTTTTGCACGTTTCGATAAAATTGAATCGAATATTTTGAAAGATGAAACCAATCCCTGGCGTTTGTTGGGAGATGGAAGTGCGTTGGTGGCCGGGGTTCAGTATAACCCGATTAAAAATATTAAACTGGCACTAAATTACCACGACTGGTACCCTTGGGCTGCCAATCGCGAAAACAGAGGTTTTATTTATTTAGATCTTGAAGTAAAAATGTAATGATTTCAAAAATGAGTTGCAGGTATCTATTCGTTATTTTAATATTTTTAGCTTTTACCAGTTGCCGCAAAAGCGATTTTTTTGTTGAAGGAAGCGAAGAAGTTTTGCGCGACAATGGACAGGGAACGGGAACGGTTACATGGACAAAAGACAAGGAATATATTTTGGACGGTTTTGTTTTTGTAAACGATGGACAGCAACTAACTATCGAAGCCGGGACGGTAATCAGGTTTAAAACTGGTCAGGCAGAAAATGCAAGTGCATTAATTATTGCGAGGGGGGGTAAAATTATTGCCAATGGAACTCAGGAAGAACCGATTATTTTTACCGTTGAGGGCGACGACCTGGAGGGTTCGGTACTTATGGAAACAAGGGGTTTGTGGGGTGGGTTAGTAATTTTAGGCAATGCGCCCATAAATATTTTTGGCGGCGAAGAATCTATCGAAGGTATTCCCCTGGCCGAACCACGAGGTATTTATGGAGGATTAAATGAGAACGATAATTCAGGTATTCTACGCTATGTTTCCATCCGGCACGGGGGTACAAATATAGGTGCGGGCAACGAAATTAATGGACTAACACTTGGCGGTGTGGGACGCCAAACTGAGATTGATTATTTGGAGGTAATTTCCAACGAAGACGATGGCATAGAAATTTTTGGGGGAACAGTAAATCTAAAACACATTGTGGTTTCGGGTTGTGGCGACGATAATTTTGACTACGATTTGGGCTGGAGCGGAAACGGTCAGTTTTGGCTTGGTGTTCAATCGAATTACCTCGGCGATAACTGTATTGAAGCCGGAGGCGGTGTTTCGCCTGAAGATGGCTTGCCGTTTTCGCTACCAAATATTTTTAATTGTACCTTTGTTGGAACGGGAGAATTGGGAAATGGGAATTGTATTGTTTTTGAAAATAATGCAGGAGGCGTGATCGCCAATTCTATGTTCCTAAACAAAACAAAAGGGGTTTTTCTGGAAGTAACCGACCAGCACCACGATAGTTACAGCCAGTGGCAGAATAAAAATCTGGAGGTTAAGCATAATCTTTTTTATGAAGTCGCTAGTTCTGACGCGGAATCCATTTTTCAACTTTCGGGAATTTATACCGGGGAGATGAAAAACGAGTGGGCAAGTTCTTTCTATTCGTCAAAAAATGAAATCGAAAACCCACATATCAATTTAATTTCAAACAACTATGTTCCTGAAAATAAAATAATAAGGGATCTTGCGGAGTATCCATCGCCCTGGTTTCAAATTGTTGACTTTAAAGGCGCTTTTGGCGAAAGCAATTGGATTGATGGTTGGACATTATTAACAAAATAATTTTTTATTCGAAATTTACGTTGACCCCGCACCAAAGCCTTTGGAACAAGCTGTACTGGATACGATCCTCCTTGAAAAACCAAAAACAGTAAGTATTGAGGATTATTTTGGCCATGGCCGTATAGAAAAACGCCCATGTACTGTATATGATGATTTGAGCAATATAACCAGAATTATTCACAAGAATAAAAAAAGCGGGAAATAATTTATCTCGTATATACTCAGGCTCTTAGGAGTACAAATATAAAAAATATTCCCCATGAATAAAGATACAAATAAATATCTGTCCCGAGAGGCTGAAATTTCAAATCCTAACCAGCCAACACTTTTCAGTTTGTCAGGTTTTGACAAAAAGAAAGTTGAAGTGAAGTTTACGATGGAAGAAACTTCAAATGATGGGGAGGTGCTGTTGTTGCGTGAGATAGATAAACAGGTTGAGCTGATCAACAGTTTGTCAAATTGTATAAAAGATGGATGCCACCAGTCTTATGTAGAACATAGGATAACCTCAATGTTAAGCCTTCTTTAAAATCAAAAACATGGTTATGCTTTAACAAGGCGGGTAAAGACAATAATACGCCGCCATCCTCAACATCGGTGTTGTCCTCAAAAACAGGTGTTGCTACTTTTTTTTATTACTGCACCTATCCTGCTTTGTTCATTGGTACATGCCATACCGGGTGTGGCTTCGCCATCAAGTTTATCCCGTTGACTTTGTGTCTTTTTTGCTTGTTCCACTTCTTCTGTTTCTTCAAGAATAGGTCTCGTAACCGTCCCGGTTGAATGGCTTTTCGTAGGGTATCCTGTTTTACTCCAATCCTAATACCTATATCTTTAACAGACATATTCATGTTTAATGCCGATTGCTCTTCCCGTAATTTCCCCTTCGTGAGTACATTGCCTTTTTCCGCTCCTTTTCTTGTGTTAAAAATCATTCCCCCCCTTTTCCTGCATATCTTTACCCATCGTTTTACACTCTCTTTACTTACGCCGAATGTCCTGGCGATTTCCATTTGTGTGGCATTCCCTATGTCAATTGTTTGGCTGGTGATATACCGGAAACTCCGGCAGTCATTTTTGTGATGGTGATAAATTGCCATCTCCCCATTAAAATAAAAAATACTCTCGTCAATCGTCTTCACTGCTATTTTCGAATTAATAAATTTCGGGACCTCAGGAAATACGGGAAATAATACAGCTTTCATGATTAAAATACTTTTTACAGAATCAGAACAACTGACCCAAGGAAACCGATATATTCATTAAACATTTGATTGATAATTATTTAATAAATTGTTGCTATTTTGCGCTTGGATTTAAAGATGATACCAAAATGCCACAAACAAGACTTCCGTTTTTCCCGGAAAGCATTGAGTTGATCAATAATTATATTGGGTTCCAAAAGAAAAATGGGACGGTATATTATTTCAATGGGGCGATGCCGGTTTTTCAGCACCCCAAAAAAGATTACGCCAGTTTTAGATTATTTACAAGTCAACTTGTTGTTAATGGTAATGTGAAGCAAGTTGAAATTGTAAGAGCTTTTAATGTTAGTGTTATCA